>JAFYSU010000046.1 GCA_017559185.1 Oscillospiraceae bacterium | reverse complement strand
TCATTGCAGAAGAAGGGCAGAAGGTAAGAAAACAACGCCTGTAAAAGGGATATATTACTTTGAATTTGCGAAAGAAGTGGATAATTGTGACGAGGCAAAAGATTTATGATTTGATAAATGCCGAGAGAGACAGGCAAAACGAACTTCACCCCGAAAACAAACATACACCTATGGAGTGGGCGGCAATACTTTCGGAGGAGTGCGGTGAGGCGGTCAGAGAGCTAAACCGCTTGCAAGATAACGAAGCGGGAGCAGACATAAATAAGGCGATTGCGGAGTTGATACAAACCGCAGCAGTGTGCGTGAGAATACTTGAGGGAGGTTAATCAAAATGCATGGATTATATGACGGTACCGTTGGGGGAACGGCATTGCTAATACTGCACATATCATACGGGATTATGTTACTAGTATTTGTGGGCTTGTGCATGAAGGATTTGATTGATGAGGTGAAATGAGGGGTGACAGTATGACAAATGCAGCTATTAAACAAGCGATGAATGTTAGGGATAAGTTGGTGGAGATTTTAAAAGGTAACTTACCGCACTTTCAAAACGATGTTGCTTATTGGCACGATGAACACATTGGCGAACTTGCCGACCACCTTATAGCCAACGGTGTGACGGTGCAGGAGTGGATTCCTGTTACAAAACTGTTGCCAGATGACAGTGCTAATGTGATTTTGTGTACAATAAGCAGAATTGTTGATGTAGGCTTCTATAACAAATACACAAGAAGCTGGGTGCTGTGGTACTCTGGTGGCGGTCTTGGTGTTGATGTTACTCATTGGCAACCACTCCCTCAACCACCGAAAGGAGAATAAACCAATGAATGAACTTAAACCATGTCCGTTTTGTGGGGGACAACCTCGTTTCGGTAATTTTTATAGAAATTGGGTTGTCTGTCCAGATTGCCGAATGGAAACCCCTTACTATGAGAATACGGAAGATGCCGTCAAAATGTGGAATAAGAGAGTGGTTGAAACAAAGCATGAGTCACAAACAAAAGGAGAATAGACATGGCTGAATATCATGTTGGCTGCGGAGCTTTTGCTATTTACGCAGGAACACTAAACAAAGATAAAACTATGTGGAAAAACAAAACAGAATGTACTGACGAAGCAATTAACGCTGTTCGTGACTATATGGTGCAAGAGGTACTCGGTGGTTTTGATTGCAGAAAAGCAACTTCAAGCGGATATGAGTGGACATTGAAAGATGGAAGAATCGTGGAACTGCGAGTTTCTATCAAACAGTCTGCGGATAAGGGGAAATAACAATGAAAGTGTATAAAAATCCTTTTGTGTCGTGGGAGTGTTATTTCGTAAGAACAGGCAAAGCCTTTTCGCACAAAAATGAAGCGTCGAAGTCAAACGGATATGTAGTTGAGTGCTTTAACGGCAAGTGGGAAGTAAGAACAGGTTGTTACTACGATTTTTCATTGCGTGACGAAATGCAAATTGTGGCAGAAAATAGAATATCAATTCAAAGTGTTATTGATGAAGCAATATTAAACGCTGTCTTGCAGACGGTAAAAGGATAAGGGGGTAAATGAATGATACATACGCTTAAATTATGTGTAGGAAGCTTTTCGTTCGCTTTTTTAATACTCTTTTTTTGTATGTCATGGGCGACATTTTGGTCATCGGTAGTTGCGTGTTGTACATTTGGTTTTGGGACAACACCCACTCAAGTAAACACCAACATTTTTTGGATTGTGTTTCCTTTGATTTGGCTGTTTGTTTTTGGTGGGGCAATTAGGCATATTTGGAGAAAAGGTAATCGAGATAACAAAATACAGTGATTATGTGAGGAGCAATAAATATGACATGCAGAGAGAAAAAGAGATTTTTAAACCAATATTTGATTTTGCACAAAGAGTCTGAATATGCAAAGATAAAAATGATTGAATGGGCAGAAAAAGCGGAAGGATTACAGCGTATTGGCGAGATTGCTTCGGGTGGAGGCAACGGTATGCAGTCTTGCGTTGAAAAGATGCTTGAGTATCAAAAGAAGCTGATTGCAGCGGTGAAAAAGGAAATGGAGGTGATAGAAGGAATAAAGAAGGCAATAGAATCTGTTAATGATATACCGTTAAGGCTGTTGTTGATGTATCGTTACATAGACGGTCAAAGCTGGCAAGACATTTCCGAAAAGATGGGTTACAGTGAAAGACAAATATACAGGCTTCATGGTAAAGCTTTGAAGCTGATAAAGCTGTGAAAAAAAGCGTACCTTTATTGTAAAACCAAAAAGATGTCAGTGAATGTCAGTATAATCTTATGATATCATTATAATCAGAGAAAGAACGATAGCTTGTTCTTGGTAATCTCCAAATTGATGAACCTTCTTACATAACAGAGCCGTCCCGAGAATATTGGGGCGGTTTTGTTATACCCAAAAACAAAAAGGTGGTGAAAAGTTGGCAGAGAACAGCGAAAAAACAGCCAAAAAACGAGGAAGTGGCACTCCGTTTGTAAAAGGGAAAAGCGGGAACCCCGGAGGAAGACCGAAAAAGGACCCGAAAGTACTGGAGATGCTGAAGGCGGCTGCACCAGATGCCGTAAAGTTGTTGGTGTCGACGGTAAATGACGATGATAGTCGGTTGGATTTGCGTATTAAGTGTGCGGAGGTAATTCTGGACAGAGTTTACGGCAAGGCAGGACAGCCGCTTACGCTTGAAGGTAAACCGAAAATTGAGATTGTAATGACTGAGGATATGAAAGAGTTGGCCACATAGGAGGGGAAAAATGACTGTAGGAGAGCTTTTGAAAAGGGCGTTGAGTCTTATTTTTGAAAATGATGATACAGACTACAAATCTTATGCGGCAGGGTTTGCACAGGAGCTAATGCAGGAAACCTTTGCGGCGAATAACCTTTTGCGCAAGCAGGCAGGGAAAGAAGAACTTACAGAACTGCCGATCATAGAAGGCCTTGAAAGTGAAATTTCTTGGGAACAGCCGCTGCTGCTGACCGTTTTGCCGTATGGCATGGCAAGCAGGATAGTGTATGACGATATGGACATGAACAAGGTGCAGTATTGGCACAATCGTTACATAGAAGCGTTGAGTGAGATTACAGGGAGTTATACGGAAAGAATAGAGGATGTTTACCGATGAAAAAGGTACAAGGGAGTTATTCACAGCCAAGGATATTAAGGCAGGAATACAATAGATTTAAAGGTGTGGATATGTCTGCTGACCCTGCATTGATTGATGAAAGCCGAAGTCCATGGGCGCCGAACCTTATTTCGGATACGGGAGGCAATCCCGAGAAAAGAATGGGTTGGCGGGTGCTTGCATCAGTGGATAAACCTGTTAACGGGATATTCCGTACGGTTTTGGGCGGAAATGAGCATTATTTGGTTCATGGCGGAACAGCGCTGTACAAATGGGACGGAGATAGTACCGTTACACAGCTTAAAAGCGGTATAGCAAATGCTAAAAGTGCGGCGATTACAATGGCGGGCAAATGCTGGATATTAACAGGGAGCGAATATCTTTGCTATGACGGTAAGGAAGTTAAAAATGCTGCTGAAGCTGCCTATGTTCCTCTTGTGATAATAGGACGAAAGCCGTCGGGCGGCGGTACGGTGTACGAAGATGTGAACTTGATTTGCGGCAAGCAGAAAAATTCGTTTTTGTCGGATGGACAAAGCAAGGAATATAAGCTGACAGCTGAAAAAATAACAGCGGTAAACGAAGTGACGGTAAACGACGAAGCTGTTACTGCTTATACAGTGGATAAGGAAAAAGGGATTGTGACATTCACCACAGCACCTGCGGTATCCAAGGTAACGGGGCAGGACAATGTAATAATAACCTTTACCAAGGATTACGAAGGGTATTCGCAAAGGATTACAAAATGCCGCACGATGGTGCAGTTTGGAGACAGGCTGTTTGTGACGGGAAATCCCGATAGCGTAAATATGGATTGGTACAGCGGACTTAACAACCCGTCGTATTTCCCTGATTTGGGATATTCACAGGTGGGAAGTGAAGAAAGCGCAATTATGGGGTACAGGCGGCTTGGGGAGCATTTGGCAGTAATAAAAGAGGATAACAGCCAAGACAGTACGGTGTTTTTACGAAGTTACGGAGTATCGGGTGACGGTACGGCAGTGTTTTCGGTAATGCCCGGCGCTGTTGGTGTTGGTGCAGTTTCGCGACATGCTTTTGCAAACCTTATGGACGAGCCGCTTTTTTTGGCACGAACAGGGGTTTATGCAATTACATCAAATGCGATAACAGCAGAAAGAGCCATTAAAAACCGCAGCTTTTTTGTTAATGCAGCACTTACCAAGGAAGAAAATCTTACCGAAGCTGCTGCCTGCGAATGGAACGGATATTACATACTGGCAGTTAACGGCAGATGCTACATTCTTGACGGCAAACAGACGAAAAGCAGCAAAGGACAGTACAGCGGGGAATTTTCGTATGAGTGTTACCACTGGGACAACATACCTGCACGGGTAATGCTGGAGCATGAGGGGGCGCTATACTTCGGAACGGAGGACGGCAGGCTGTGCCGATTTAATACCGATATTGCCGACCGTACCAAATACAACGACAACGGCGAGCCGATAACCGCATGGTGGAGCACCAAGGCTGATGATGACGGGGACTTTATGCAGTACAAAACGATGGTTAAACGAGGCGGTGGTGTAATGCTGAAGCCGTATATTCGTTCGGGTGTACATATATTGCTGAGGAGTGACAGTGATGCCGACAGCCGTGAGATAGGGTACAGTCCTGTTGATATATTCGATTGGGAGGACATTGATTTTTCCCGCTTTACCTTTGACAGCAACGATGCACCGCGTGTAATACCGTTCAATAAAAAGAAAAAGAAATACCTGACCTTGCAGATAACCGTTAAAAACGATGCCTTAAACGAAGGGTTCGGTGTGTACGGTATAATTAAGAGGTATGTTACGGGCGGATATAGGAAGTAAGAGTGAAGAAGTGACCCCTCAACCACCGCAAGCGGTTCCCCTTCTCCCCATGGGAGAATGCTTTGGCAAAGCGGAAAGTAAAGTTCCTCAATTAAAAGGAGCCTTAGGGGGAGCGAAGCGAGTCGTAATTAACTATAACTTATTACTTAAATCTGGGATAAAGGAGGGGGAGAATGAGGTTTGAAATGGAAAAGCCGCAGCCGAGGCAAAGGGAGTTTATGACGGCGAAAAACCGTTTTATTGCTTACGGCGGTGCACGCGGCGGCGGAAAAAGCTGGGCGGTACGCAAAAAGGCGGTGCTGCTTGCACTGAATTACAGCGGAATAACTATCCTTATTCTTCGCAGAACCTTTCCCGAACTGCGAAGCAACCATATAAACCCCATGCTGGGGGAGCTGGGGGAGGTTGTTTCCTACAAGGAGTTGGACAAGACGATATATTTTCCGAATTCCAGCAGAATAATCTTTGGATATTGTGATTGTGACGGGGATTTGAGGCGATACCAAGGGAATGAATACGATGTAATATTCCTTGATGAAGCCACACACTACCCATACGAATGGTTTGTTGCTCTTACAGCTTGCTTGCGTGGTGCAAACAGCTTTCCTAAAAGGTTTTACCTTACCTGCAACCCCGGCGGTGTGGGACATGAATGGGTAAAAAGGCTGTTTGTGGACAGAAACTACAAGCCAAGCGAAAATCCTGATGATTACCTTTTCATACCTGCAAGGGTTTACGACAACAAAGCCTTGATGGACAAAGACCCAGAGTATGTAAATATGCTGAAAAACCTGCCCGATGGCTTGCGTGAAGCATGGCTTGACGGCAGCTGGGATGTATTTGCGGGACAGTTTTTTCCCGAATTTGACCGTGATGTGCATACTCTTGAGGCGTTTGAAATACCAAAACACTGGAGAAGGTATTTTGTGATGGACTACGGCTTGGATATGCTTGCGGGGTATTGGATAGCTGTTGATACATATGGCAGGGCGTATGTTTACAGGGAGATTTACGAGCCTAATTTGGTAATATCCGAGGCGGCAAAAAGGATAAAAAGCTTAACAGGTGAGGAAATTCACGCTTGGTATGCACCGCCCGATTTGTGGAACAGGAGGCAGGAAACGGGGAGAAGTGTGGCGGAGATATTTGCGCAGCATGGCATACCGCTTGTAAAGGCAAGCAACAACCGTGTACAGGGTTGGCTTGATGTTAAAGAATGGCTGAAGCCGTTTAAGGATGAATGGGGAAAACCTTGTGCACATTTAAGGATATTCAAAAACTGCAAAAATCTAATTCGCTGTATGCCGCTTTTGCAATTTGATGAAAAGAACCCTAACGATGCTGCAGCCAATCCGCATGAGATAACACATGCTCCCGATGCTATTCGTTACTTTGCAGCAGGACGGCCGATACCTGCCGATATGCCGCATATTTATGATGAGGAAGAGCCGAGGGAATATGAGGAGCAGGTGAATGGATTTTTGAGTTTTGGGGTATAAAAAAAGTCCCCGTTTTATACGGAGACTTTTTGAGTTATATCCTGTACTCAACTGTATATTTCTCTGCGGTGACCTATTTCCAAAATGAGAATGATTATTTTATCGTCTTGAATGTCGGCAATTAAGCGGTAATCACCTATGCGATAACGCCATTGTCCGCTGCGATTGGATACCAAGCCTTTGCCATGCAGGCGTGGATTTTCACAACCTTCAAGGTTTTTCCTAATCCATGCCGTAATAAGTTTGGCAGTTTGTTTATCCATCTTTTTTAAGGTTTGGGCAGCCTTTTCCGTGAATAATACCTTGTAGCTCATCACAAATCAAGCTCTCTTTCAATCTCTTCAAGTGAATACGATACAGGATTTTTGCGGTATTCCTCCATAGCTTCGTTGTATGCTTTGAGGTCGTATTCATCTTCGATACGCTCGAGAACGGCACGACGGACAAGCTCGGATACGGAAATGCCGTGCAGATTTGCATAGGCTTTTATGATTTTGGAGTCCTCGTCGTTTAATCTTAACGAAATTGTCATGAAAATCCCTCCTTGTATTACATTGTATTACGCAAACATAATTGTTGTCAATATTATTTTCGTTTTGGGAGGATATATCTGCTTTAAAAGGGGTGAAAAGTATGGATATTATTCAAGTTTTGGCAGTGTCGCTGGTTTTGGTGCTTACGCACCTTGCTTGTGTTGAGTTTGGTGTGCAGATAGTGCGTGGTGAGCCGCAGTATAAGGCGGAAAGTTCGGAAAAACCACAGGATAAAGAAGAAGTTGACAGACGGCAGCTTAAACAGTATTACAACCTGCTTAATTACAACGGTACGAAAGGAGGTCAGTTAGAGCTTGATGAATAGTACGGCGGAAAGAATATTTAAGGACTATGACAAGGCGGTGCGTTATAACCAAAGCATAGGCCTTTACGAAAGGGTAAAGCAGAATGAACTGTTTTACATTGGCAGACAGTGGGAGGGAGTTAATGCACCTGACCTTGAAAAGCCAACACTAAACTTTATTAAAAGGGTCGTGAGCTATTTTATAGCTATGCTTGTAAGCGACGATATTGCGGTGAATTTTACACCGGCACATGACAGTGAAGAAAATCGTACCATTGCAAAGGTATTGTCCAAACAGGTTGAGCAGGTGCTGGAAGCACAGCAGGTGAGGGCTATGAACCGTAATATGCTGAGAGATTGTGCCGTTGACGGCGATGCAGGATATTACTTTTACATGGATATGAATGCTTTTGGCAGTGAACAGGTGAAAGGCAGTATTGCGGTTGAAAGTATGGATTCTACCAAGGTATTGTTTGGAAATCCGTATATTCGTGAGGTGCAAAAGCAGCCGTGGATAATTCTTGTACAGCGCTTGCAATTGGAGGAAGTACGCCGCATGGCACAGGCGGCAGGAATGGATAAAGACTGTGTACGCCCCGATAACGAAAGCAGTTACCAAGAGGAGCACGAGAACGATGAGCTTGTGACCGTGGTAACCCGTTTGTGGAAGAAAAACGGGACTGTGCATTACATAAAGGCCTGCCGAAGCTGTTTGCTTACGGATGTTATTGATACGGGGTACACACTTTATCCGGTAACATGGATGAACTGGGAAAGGGTAAAGGACAGCTACCATGGACAAGCTGCGGTTACAGGACTTATTCCAAACCAGATATTTGTTAATAAAACATGGGCAATGGCAATGGAGCAGGTGAAGCAGACGGCATTTCCAAAGGTTATTTACGATGCGTCGAGAATAAAACGCTGGACCAACCGTGTCGGTGAAGCCATTGGTGTTGCGGGCGGTGTTAACGAGGCTGTTGCAACAGGATGGCGTGCGCCCGATATGTCGGGGCAGGTGTTGGAGCTTGTGGAAAAGACCATAAGCTACAGCCGTGATTTTATGGGTGCTTCCGATGCGGCGTTGGGGAACATTCGCCCCGACAACACATCGGCAATAATTGCAGTGCAAAAAGCAAGTGCTGCACCGTTGGAATTGCAGAGGCTGGATTTCTTCAAAATGATGGAGGACACCGTGCGGGTAATGGTTGATATTATTTGTACCGACTATGGTGTAAGGACTGTCTCAATGACGGACGAGGCGGGAGAAGAACGACTTGTTGAGGTGGATTTTGGGTTGGTAGATTGGAAATCCATGCAGCTGAAGATAGATGTGGGTACAGCTTCGTACTGGTCGGAGCTTACACAGATACAAACACTGGATAATCTTTTCAGCAAAGGGATTATAAGTGATGCGGTGACCTATCTTGAGGGAATACCTGACCAATATATTAAGGGGAAAAACAAAATTATTGCCAAGCTTAAAGAACAACAGGAACAGATGAGCGGAGGTGTTCAGAATGGATTTATGCCCGAAATGCAAGACGGCACTGCTGGACGGCAGATGCCGCAACCCAAAATGCCCCAATTACAATAAAGCAATCAAAAAAAGTTAACTAACACCCCAACCATAGGGTGAAAGGAGAAATAGATATGTTTGAAGAAACCAATCAGACACAGGAAAGTGTTTTTGATGATTTTTCGGAGGGGTTTGATGACACCTGTGAAAATGAAGTCTTAGATGCACAGGAAGAAATTAACGAAGAACAACAGGAAAACACAGCCGAACAGGAGCAGCCTGAGCAGCAGGAGAAAACCTACTCGCTGAAATATAACGGCAGACAGGTTGATGTTCCCGAAGCGGAGCTTATTACTCTTGCACAGAAGGGTATGAACTATGACCATGTGTACGGTGAGCTGCAAAGCTTGCGAAACAGTGATGAATTGAAGATTATTGACCAATATGCCCGTCAAAGCGGAATGAGCCGAAGCGATTATATACGCTTTTT
This sequence comes from Oscillospiraceae bacterium, assembly GCA_017559185.1. Classification (GTDB taxonomy): domain Bacteria; phylum Bacillota; class Clostridia; order Oscillospirales; family Ruminococcaceae; genus RGIG7389. The sequence continues at coordinate 1,834 of JAFYSU010000046.1, read as the reverse complement.
GGAGCGTGAGATGGAAAACCAACAGATTGCGAAAACAATGCAGCAGGGTGTATCGGAGCAGGCGGCAAGACGAATGATGGAGCTTGAACGCAGAGAACTGCAGAGGCAGGAAATTGCCGCAAGGGAAGAAAAAGAGCAGGCAAAGCGTGCACAGTATGATGCATTGGCAAAGGAGTACCCGAATTTAAGAGAGCTGCCGCCGCAGGTGGTACAGGCTATTCGTGGGGGTGAAGCACCGTTGGCGGCGTACCGTGCGTATGAAAACAGATTGCTTAAACAGGAACTGGAGGCGGCGAAAACCAACGCACGCAACAGGGAAAAGGCAATGGGAAGTATGCAGGACAGTGCTGCGGGGCATTCGAGCGATGATTTTTTGAGCGGCTGGGACAGTGAATAAGAAAGGATGAATGATTAATGGCAATTACATTGCATGACAAATTTGAAAAGCAGATTGAAACCGTTTTTACCACAGACAGCCTTATTAAAGGGAGACTGTCGGACAAATTTTCCTTTGCGGGGGTAAAAACAATTAAGGTTATGACACCGCAGACCGTACCTATGGTGGACTACACACGCAGCGGTGCTAACCGTTACGGTACACCGACCGAAATGCAGGACATTGTGCAGGAAATGACACTTACACAGGATAAGTCGTTTTCCATGACTATTGACAAGGGCAACAATGCTGACCAGAACGGGCTGAAATCGGCGGGAAGAATGCTGAAATTGCAGATTAAGGAGCGAGCAATTCCTGCAATGGACAAATACTGCTTTGAACAGCTTGCGCACAAGGCAGGTACTGTTGCGGCAAACTCCGCAAAGCTTACCAAAGATACTGTTATGGACAGAATTCAGCTTGCTACACAGCTTATGGACGATGCCGAAGTGCCGCAGGAAGGCCGCACCTTGTTTGTGTCTAATGAAACATTCACTTTGATTAAAAAGGCAGGGATTGACCTTAAAACAGAGAACACCGCAGAGAATGCTTTTGTTAAAGGGCAGGTGGGTGAGATTGACGGTATGAAGGTTGTAAAAGTACCCGCAGGCAGATGGGTGAGCAATTTGAACTTTTTGATTGTTTACAAAAATGCTGCCATTGCACCTGTTAAGCTGAATGATACCAAGCTGCATCAGGACCCACCGGGCATAAGCGGCAATCTGTTGGAGGGCAGACAGTATTATGACTGCTTTGTGCTTGCGGCAAAATGCATGGGTGTTTATGCGGAGGTGAATACCAATGCAGGCGGTGTGGTTTTGGCGGCGCCGACAGTGAGTGAAGCGGGAGATATTACCGCAGCAGACGGAGCAACAGCGGTTTATACCACCGACGGCAGTGACCCAAGATATTCCATGACTGCTAAAACAGGTTTGAGTATTGCTGCAAACAGCGGTGATGTGATGAAGGTTTACCAGTATAAAGACGGTGCGTTCCCGTCGGCTGTTGTGACTGTTACACACGCATAAGAAAAATATCAGACACCGTGGAGTGGTTATTGCTTCACGGTGTTTTTTATAAAAAGGGGGGATAGAAACCTTGAGCATACAGGACAAAAAAATATCCGAAAGCCAAATAATAACAAGCGGTGTGTCGGCAGTATCCGACCGCTTGACGGGAACAGCAGCGGAAAACAAAGCCTTGTTTGACCGCCTTATCAAAGAAGCGGTTGCACCGTCGATAAACGGGATAGTGGATGAGCTTTCCGGCGTGACGGGGGCACAAAACATTGGAACAGCGGTAAGCGGTTTAAGCGGTACAAATGTGGGTGCTGTTTTGGCACAGCTTAAAGCCTTGTGTGACAAAAGCGTTGTAAGTGTACAGCTTTCGGGGTCAAAT
>JAFYSU010000045.1 GCA_017559185.1 Oscillospiraceae bacterium | reverse complement strand
TCATGGATGTAATGAAGCAGTGCAGTGTTGAAACCGTTGGTGCAGTTGGTGACAGCTTTGACCCTAACATCCACAATGCAGTAATGCACATTGAAGATGAACAATACGGTGAAAACACCATTGTTGAAGTGTTCCAGAAGGGCTATAAAATTGGTGACCGTGTTGTACGCTATGCAATGGTAAAGGTTGCAAACTAAATTAAAGTTAATAAAAGTAAAAAAATATAAACAATCATGACAGCGAGAACACATAAACTCGCATTATTAGGAGGAATTTTTTATGGGTAAAATTATCGGTATCGACCTTGGTACAACAAACTCTTGCGTATCTGTAATAGAAAATGGTGAAGCAGTTGTTATTGCTAACGCAGAAGGCAACCGCACCACACCTTCCGTTGTTGCTTTCTCCAAAACAGGCGAAAGAATGGTAGGTCAGGTTGCTAAGCGTCAGGCTATCACAAACCCTGACAGAACAATCAGCTCCATCAAACGCGAAATGGGTACAAACCACATTACAGCTATTGACGATAAAAACTACACTCCACAGGAAATTTCCGCAATGGTACTGCAGAAACTCAAAGCTGATGCTGAAGCATACCTTGGCGAAAAAGTTACCGAAGCAGTTATTACAGTTCCTGCTTACTTTACCGACGCACAGCGTCAGGCAACTAAGGACGCAGGCAGAATTGCAGGTCTTGATGTAAAACGTATCATCAACGAACCTACCGCTGCTGCTCTGGCTTACGGTGCAGACAAAGAACAGGAACAGAAAATCATGGTATACGACCTTGGCGGCGGTACTTTTGACGTTTCCATCATTGAAATGGGCGATGGTGTACAGGAAGTTCTTGCAACCGCAGGCAACAACCACCTTGGCGGTGACGACTTTGACGCACGCATCATTGAATTCCTCAGAACAGAATTCAAAAAAGACAGCGGCATTGACCTTAGCGGTGACAAAATGGCTATGCAGAGACTTAAAGAAGCTGCTGAAAAAGCTAAAATCGAACTGTCCGGCATGACCAGCACAAACATCAACCTGCCATTTATTACTGCTGACACAAGCGGTCCAAAACATTTGGATATTACCTTGAGCCGTGCAAAATTCAACGAGCTTACAGCTGACCTTGTTGAAGCTACAACAGGTCCTGTTCGTCAGGCTTTGAGCGATGCAGGTCTTTCCGCAAGCCAGCTCGACAAAATCCTGCTTGTAGGCGGTTCCACCCGTATTCCTGCTGTTCAGGAAGCAGTTAAAAACCTGACCGGCAAAGAACCATTCAAAGGCATCAACCCTGACGAATGTGTTGCTATCGGTGCAGCTATTCAGGGCGGTGTACTTGGCGGTGATGTAAAAGGTCTGCTGCTGCTCGATGTTACTCCACTTTCCTTGGGTATCGAAACTCTTGGCGGTGTATGCACCAAAATCATCGAAAGAAACACAACCATTCCAACTAAAAAATCCCAGATATTCTCCACTGCTGCTGACAACCAGACCTCTGTTGAAATCAATGTTCTGCAGGGTGAACGCGAAATGGCAAGAGACAACAAACAGCTTGGTATGTTCCGTCTGGACGGTATTGCTCCTGCTCGCCGTGGTGAACCACAGATTGAAGTAACATTCGACATCGACGCTAACGGCATTGTTCATGTATCCGCTAAAGATTTGGGTACAGGCAAATCTCAGGACATCACCATTACTTCCAGCACAAACATGAGCAAGGAAGAAATCGACAAAGCTGTTCAGGATGCTGAAAGATATGCTGAAGAAGACAAAAAACGCCGTGAAGAAGTAGAAGTAAGAAACAATGCTGACCAGATGATTTTCCAGTGTGAAAAAGCTATGGCAGACATGGGCGACAAACTTCCTGCTGCTGAAAAATCCGAAATCGAAGCAGAAATCAACGCTTTGAAAGAAACACTCAAAGGTACCGATACCGAAGCTATCAAAGCGAAACAGGAATCCTTGCAGAAAAAACTGTATGACCTCATGGCAAAAGCACAGCAGGCAGCAGGCCCTGACATGGGTGCTGCACCAAATGCAGATGCAGGCAATGCAGGCGGCGACGATTTTGTTGATGCTGAATACAAGGAAGTAGACGAAGACAAATAAATCCTGTATAATAGCAGGAAATGTGTTGGAATAGGGCAGGAGGAAAAGCCTCTTGCCTTGTTCCGCGGTTACAGCAATGAGGGGTGAGTTGATTGGCTGAAAAAAGAGATTATTATGAAGTGCTTGGCGTGTCCAAGGGCTGTTCCGATGACGAACTTAAAAAAGCCTACCGCAAGCTGGCAAAGCAATATCACCCAGACTTAAATCCGGGCGATAAAGAAGCGGAAGCAAAATTCAAGGAAGCCAACGAAGCGTACGAGGTGCTTTCGGATTCCGACAAACGCGCTCGTTATGACCAGTTCGGTCATGCAGGTGTTGACCCTAACTTCGGTGCGGGCGGCGGCGGTTTTTCGGGTGCCGGATTTGGCGATTTAAACGATATATTCAGCAATATTTTCGGCGGTGGCGGTTTTGGTTTTGGCGGCGGTGCATCGCAGGCAAGAAATCCAAACGGTCCAATCCGCGGAAACAGCGTGAATACTACAATTACGCTTACCTTTATGGAAGCTGCAAAGGGCTGCAAAAAGGAAATTACCGTAAAACGCCTGCAAACCTGTAAGGACTGCGGCGGCAGCGGTGCAGCAGCAGGAACAGAACCTGTTACCTGTCCTGATTGCGGCGGCAGTGGACGAGTTACCGTTCAGCAAAGAACACCTTTCGGTGTTATGCAAGCTGTTCGTACATGTTCGCGCTGTGCGGGTAAAGGCAAGATTGTAAAAGACCCTTGCAAAACCTGTGCAGGAAAAGGCAGAGTGCGCATTACCAAAAAACTGGAGGTTACAATTCCTGCGGGTATTGACCATGGTCAGACATTTGCACTGCGTGGTCAAGGTGACGAAGGCATTAACGGCGGACCTGCGGGCGACCTTAACATTACCGTTATTATGGAAGAAGACAGCCTGTTTGTTCGTGACGGCTACGACATCTGGTGCGATGTGCCTATTACCTATACACAGGCAGCTTTGGGTGACGAAATAACCGTTCCTACCATCGATGGCAAGGTTAAATACGATGTGCCTGAGGGTACTCAGCCGGGAACTGTATTCCGTCTGCGCAACAAGGGTGTGCCTTATGTAAACGGCAAAGGCCGCGGTGACCAGTATGTTAAAGTTATAGTTGAAGTTCCAACAAGCCTTTCAAGCAAACAAAAGGATATGCTGCGTGAATTTGAGGAAAGTATGTCCGAAAAGAACTACAACAAACGACAGGGCTTCTTTGACAAACTGAAAAGCTTTTTTGAATAATATTTCCCCAAGACTTTTAAATTGAAAGTCTTGGGGATTTTTGCTTAAAAGATTGTTAAATCATATTAAATGTGCTATAATACAGGTTATGTGTAATACATAGCACACACATGTGTGTTATTAATTTACAGGTTTGAACAAGAATAACAACAGCGGGAACATCACCGCTTTTTAAAAAGGATGAATATATAAAGCCTTTGGAGGCTTAAACCGAATTAGGAGGAATAAAACATCATGAGTAGAGGTACTTTCTACATCACCACACCAATTTACTATCCGTCAGACAAGCTGCACATCGGTCACAGCTACTGTACTGTTGCTACCGACGCAATGGCAAGATATAAGCGAATGCAGGGTTATGATGTTCTGTTCCTTACCGGTACCGATGAGCATGGACAGAAAATCGAAGACAAAGCAAAAGCAAAAGGTGTTACACCAAAAGCGTTTGTTGACGAAGTAGTAGGCGGTATTCACGAACTGTGGAAGCTTATGAACATCTCCCACGACCGTTTTATCCGTACTACTGACGATTATCACGAAGAATCCGTTAAAAAAATCTTCAAAATGCTCTACGACAAGGGCGATATTTACAAATCCGTATATAAAGGCAAATACTGCACACCATGCGAATCTTTCTGGACCGAAAGCCAGCTTGTTGACGGCAAATGCCCTGACTGCGGCCGTGATGTTGTTGAGTCCGAGGAAGAAGCTTACTTCTTCCGTCTGTCCAACTATTCCGAAAGATTGATGGAATACTATACCGCACATCCGGAGTTTTTGGAACCAACCTCCCGTCTTAACGAAATGGTAAACAACTTCATTAAACCGGGCTTGGAGGATTTGTGCGTATCCAGAACATCTTTCAGCTGGGGTGTTCCTGTTGATTTCGACCCAAAACATGTAGTTTATGTATGGATTGATGCGCTGTCCAACTATATTACCGCACTTGGCTACGGTAACGACAAATACAACGATTTTGATAAATACTGGCCTGCTGATGTGCATTTTGTAGGTAAGGAAATCACTCGTTTCCATACCATTATCTGGCCTGCAATGCTCATGGCACTTGACCTGCCGCTGCCTAAAAAGGTATTTGCACATGGCTGGCTGCTGCTTGAAGGCGGCAAAATGTCCAAATCCAAAGGTAATGTTGTTGACCCTGTGGTTTTGTGCAACCGTTACGGTGTAGATGCTCTGCGTTACTTCCTGCTGCGTGAATTCCCATTCGGTTCCGACGGTGTATTCTCCAACGAAGCACTCATCAACCGTATTAATGCTGACTTGGCTAACGACTTGGGCAACTTGGTTTCCAGAACAGTTGCAATGGTTGAAAAATATTTTGGTGGTACTCTGCCAAAAGAACAAACAGCCGATGCTATTGACGATGCACTGGTTGAAATGGCAAGCGGTTTGCGTGACCGTTACGAAGCACAGATGGAAAAATACGCATTCCAGAATGCACTCATGGAAACCTTTAAGGTTATTTCCCGTGCAAACAAATACATTGACGAAACTGCTCCTTGGGTGCTTGCAAAAGATGAAGCAAACAAACCTCGTCTTGCTCGTGTAATGTACAACCTGCTTGAAAGCGTTCGTATTGCAGCAATTCTGCTTACACCGTTTATGCCTGACTCCTGCGAAAAAATCTTCAAACAGCTTGGTGTTTCAGGTGAACTTACTGCTTGGGAGTCCGCACAGGGCTTTGGCAAACTGCCAGCAGATGTAAGTGTTGTTAAGGGCGATACTCTGTTCCCAAGAATTGATATGGCAAAAGAGCTGGAAGAACTTGAAAAAGCACAGGCTGCTGCTCGTGCTGCTGCCGAAGCTCCTGCTGAGGAAGAAAAAGCTGCTGTTCCAGGTGTTGCAGCATTGATTGACTTTGAGGATTTTGCAAAGGTTGACCTTAGAGTTGTTGAAGTTAAAGAATGTGAAGCAGTTAAAAAATCCAAAAAACTGCTCCGCTTCACACTTGACGATGGTATGGGCGGTCGTCAGATTTTGTCGGGTATTGCACAGTGGTACAAGCCAGAAGACCTTATCGGCAAAAAGCTGATTGCTGTTGTAAACCTTGCTCCAAGAAAAATGATGAATTTGGAATCTCAGGGTATGCTTATGTCTGCGGAATGCTCCGAAACCGAAGTAAAACTGCTCATGGTTGACAGCTCCATTCCAAACGGTTCAAAAATAGGTTAATTTAAATAAAAACTGTCTTTGTCGGGGCAGACCGCCAATCAAGGCAGGTTTGTCCCGACAATTTTTAAAGGATAGGAGGAACATTTCGAGTGAAGTATACAAACATTTTTGATACACACGCACACTATGATGATAAACAGTTTGACAAGGACCGTCCCGATTTGCTCATGCGTCTTCACAATGAAGAGGGTATAGAACGCATTGTAAACATTGGCTGCGATGCTAAAAGCAATATGGATGGTATTTCGCTTACAATTAGATATCCTTTTGTGGATTGCACTGTTGGCTATCATCCAAACCAATCGGATACAGCAAAGGAAAATTACATTGAAATCTTGGCAAAGCAGGCTGCACTGCCAAGGGTGCGCGCAATTGGCGAAATTGGTCTTGATTATCACTGGGATACCCCACGCGATATTCAAATGAAAGTGTTTAAAGAGCAGCTTGAGCTTGCAAAAGCGTTGGATATGCCAGTTGTTATACATGACAGGGAAGCACATGCCGATGTGCTTGAACAGCTTAAACACTACAGACCAAAGGGAATAATACACTGTTTTTCCGGCTCTGCCGAGCTTGCCGAAGAACTGCAAAAGCTTGGGTTTTACTTTGGAATTGGCGGTCCTGTTACCTACCCGAATGCTAAAAAAACAGTAAGGGCAGCAGCTGCAATCAGTGCGGAACGCATTGTTTTGGAGACTGACAGCCCATATTTGGCACCTCAGCCGTTCCGCGGCAAACGCTGCAATTCGTCCATGATACCTGCTGCTGCCGAAACATTGGCGGCAATAAAAGGTATGGACACACAAAAGTTTATTGATTTGTGCAACGAAAACGGCAAGCGTGCTTACGAAATGCTTTGATTTTATTGAAGCGTACAATATAATGATTAACTACCGAACCGATGCCTTGTTTTACATGGTATCGGTTTTATTTTGCATAGTGGAGATAAAGGAACGCTTAACAGACATGTTTTTTTACAATCAAAGTTTTGCTAAATTAAAGTATATGATATAATTTCATTAAAAAACCAAAGGGAGCGTTTATATATGCTTTTGGCTGTGAATATAGGCAACAGTAATATTATTATGGGCGGATATGTTAACAGGGAGCTTGTGTTTGAATCACGCCTTAAAACAGAAACAGCAAAAACCGAATATGAATATGCAGTGATGATAAAAGATGTACTTGCTGTTTACGAATGCGAATACCGGCAGCTTGAAGGCTGTATAATAGCATCGGTTGTGCCGCAGCTTACTCAGGTAATAGGAAAAGCGGTTTGCCTGTTGAAAAAAGTAAAAATAATGTATATTGCTCCGGGATTAAAAACAGGGCTTAACATTTCACTTGATAATCCTGCACAGCTTGGTGCGGATTTGGTCGCTTGTGCTGTTGGAACAATGGAAAAATATAAGTTGCCTGCAATAGTTATAAACATGGATACTGCAACAAGCATGCTGCTTTTGGACAGTGAACGCAGGCTGTTGGGAGGTTCCATTATGCCGGGGGTGCTGACAGGCTTGTCGGCATTGGTAAATAAGGCTGCCAGATTATCAAGCATAAGCATGGAGGGTGATGTTCCTGTAGTTGGCACAAATACCGAATCAGCAATGCGTTCGGGAACGGTGTTGGGAACTGCGGCAATGCTTGACGGAATGATTGAGCGTTACAGTGAGTATATTGGCGAAAGCTGTACGGTTGTTGCTTGCGGCTTGGTTGCGGAGCATATAGTGCCGAAATGCAAAAGTGATATTGCGTATAACCGAACACTGCTGCTTGATGGATTGTGTGCGATATATTATAAAAATGTTTGATGTATGCACAATAACACCTTACTGTATTACATATTTTGGCATTTTGTTTGTATAAAACTGTCACATTGCTGTAAAATCAACGGGTGATAAAGATGATTATTTACGATGTTTTGGTATATATAAACAAAAATAAAATTTTAACAGAAAAATACTGCAATTTTTCCATTTATAGTTTATAATAATGTAGATATATTAACAAAGATGTGCTGTGCGTTGCAGCACATTTGTGCGTAACAGCTTTTTTGCTGAGCTGATGCGTACAAAATTTAAGGAGGTTATCTTTTGGACTTGATGATTCTTATGCCCATAGGTGCGATTGCGGCTTTGGTATTTGCTGCAATTCTTGCGGGCAGGGTAATGAAAGAAGACGAAGGTACCGCTACAATGAAACAGATTGCAGCGTCCATTCGTGCAGGTGCAAACGCTTACCTGAAAAGACAGTATATTTCTGTTGGTAAGTTCTTTGCTGTTGCAACCATTTTGCTTGCTGTAATGGCAGTTATGGGACAGGTTAGCATTTTTGTTCCTGCTGCATTTATTACAGGTGGTCTCTTCTCCGCTTTGGCAGGTTATGTTGGTATGAAAATTGCTACCAACGCAAACGCAAGAACAGCAAACGCTGTTCAGCACTCCCTTAACAGAGGTCTGCGTGTTGCTTTCTCCGCTGGTGCGGTTATGGGCTTCACAGTAGTAGGCTTGGGTATGCTTGACACATCCATCTGGTACTACTTCCTCAGATCTTTCTACAGTGATCTTCCAATTGAAATGCAGAATCAGCTCATCGCAGGCGCACTTGCTACATTTGGCATGGGTGCTTCCGCAATGGCTTTGTTTGCAAGAGTTGGCGGCGGTATCTTTACAAAAGCTGCTGACGTTGGTGCCGACCTTGTTGGTAAGGTTGAAGCAGGTATCCCAGAAGACGACCCACGTAACCCTGCAGTTATCGCTGACAACGTAGGCGACAACGTAGGTGACGTTGCAGGTATGGGTGCTGACTTGTACGAATCCTATGCAGGTGCAAGACTTTCCGCTTGTGCTCTGGCTGTTGCTGCAGGTCTTGGTACCGGCGGTATGGTACTGCCAATGGCATTGGCTGCAGTTGGTATCTTCTGCTCCATTATCGGTACATTCTTTGTAAGCACTAAAGAAAACGCAGACCAGAAAGCTCTGCTTGGTTCTTTGAGACGCGGTACTTACATCAGCTCCATTCTGGTTGCAGTTTCTTCCTACTTCCTTGTAAATGCTTGTCTGGGTGCAGGTCATGTTGGTATCTACCTGTGCATCATCATCGGTCTGCTTGCAGGTGTTCTCATCGGCTTCTTTACCGAATACTACACCGACGCTTCCTACAAACCAACCCAGATTCTTGCAGGTGAATCCGAAACCGGTTCCGCTACCATTATCATTGGCGGTCTGGCTCTTGGTATGATGTCCACAGCTATTCCTGTTATCATTGTCAGCGTAGCTGTTATCCTTTCTTATGTTCTGGCAGGCGGTTACACCCACGGCTTCTCCATGGGTCTTTACGGTATCGCTGTTGCTGCTGTTGGTATGCTTTCCACCCTTGGTATTACTCTGGCTACTGACGCTTACGGTCCTGTTGCTGACAACGCAGGTGGTATTGCCGAAATGTCCGGTCTGCCTGAAACCGTTCGTGAAAGAACCGATGCTCTGGACGCACTTGGCAACACCACAGCTGCTACAGGTAAAGGTTTTGCTATCGGTTCCGCTGCTCTGACTACTCTGGCTCTTATGGCTGCTTACATCGAGCAGATTAAAGTTATCAAACCTGACTTTGTATTCGACCTGTCCGTTACAAACCCAACCGTACTTGTTGGTTTGTTCATCGGTGCGATGCTCCCATTCGTATTCGGTTCTCAGACAATGTCTGCTGTAGGCCGTGCTGCAATGTCCATCGTTCACGAAGTAAGAAGACAGTTCAAAGAAATCCCAGGTCTGCTTGAAGGTACAGGTAAACCTGACTACGCAACCTGCGTAGACCTTTGTACAAAATCCGCACTTAAGGAAATGATTATGCCTGCAATGCTCGGCGTAGTATCTCCTGTAGTTGTTGGTCTTATTCTTGGTGTTAACGGCGTTACAGGCATGCTGGCAGGTGCAACTGTTTCCGGTTTCGTACTTGCTGTTATGATGTCCAATGCCGGCGGTGCTTGGGATAACGCTAAAAAATACATCGAAACAGGTCAATACGGCGGCAAAGGTTCCGATAACCACAAAGCTGCAGTTGTTGGCGATACCGTAGGTGACCCATTCAAAGATACCAGCGGTCCTGCTATCAACATTCTCATCAAACTGCTCTCCACTGTATCCATTGTAATGGGTGCTCTGATTGCAAACTTCTCCATCCTGTAAAAAAATTCGGCACGGCTTAAAACAAGCCGTGCCGTTTTGTGTATGTTTCAGTGCAATAAAAAGGAAAGCCTTTCGGCTTTCCTTTTTATTGTTACATGCGTTTTTTAATTTTGTTTATTACTTGGAAAGTATAGTACAACAGTGGGATTTCCACAGGAAGAAGTACAAGAC
>JAFYSU010000044.1 GCA_017559185.1 Oscillospiraceae bacterium | reverse complement strand
GATGAGCAAAAAATGGCCCAATGCGTTATATATGCATTATTTTCAAGCGTACACTAATACCTATGCACCGTTGGATGTGTTAAAAAAGTGCTACGAAGAAGTTTTGACATACGAAAATGTTGTAGGTCTTAGTATTGCAACAAGACCTGACTGTATTACCGAGGAAATAGCTGATTACCTTGCAGATTTAAACAAGAGAACATACCTTGTGGTAGAATTGGGTCTGCAATCAGTACACGATGAAACAGGAAAGCTTATAAACAGATGTCATACTTACGAAGAATTTTTGACGGGTTATAATATGCTCAAGCAGCGCGGTATTCGCATTTGCGTACATTTGATAAACGGGCTGCCGGGTGAAACTCGTGAGATGATGCTTGAAAGCGTGCGCAGAACCGCACAGCTCAAACCAGCGTTTATAAAGCTGCATTTGCTGCATGTGCTTAAAAATACAAGGATAGAACCAATGCTTGCAAAAGGTGAATTTGAGCTTTTATCTCAAGAGGAATATGTGGGTATAATATGCGACCAGCTTGAACTTATCCATCCCGAAACTGTAATGCAAAGGCTTACTGGCGACGGTGAAAAAGAGTCGTTGGTTGGACCAATGTGGAGTTTGAAAAAGTTTTGTGTGCTTAATGATATAGACAAGGAAATGCTGCGAAGAAACAGCTGGCAAGGAAAGTGCTTTGAGGAGGAAAAATCATGAAAGATATACGCCCATGGGTGCAGGAAACCTTAAGGGAGCGTTTGCCGAAGGAAGGCATAGGTGTGGATTTTACAATGGGAAACGGCAATGATACATTGTATATGGCAGGCTTGGTTGAAAGTGGACATATCTATGCCTTCGATGTTCAAAAGCAGGCATGTGAAACAACAACTCAGCTTCTTGAAAAGCATGGTGTTCTTGATAAGGTTTCGGTTATTTTGGATAGTCATAGCAATATGGATAAATATGTCGGTGACCAAATGATTGATGTTGGTGTATTTAATTTAGGCTATCTTCCAAGAAGCGATAAAAGTATAACTACACAATACGAAACAACAAAAGAAGCTTTGGACAAAGCTCTTGAACGCTTGAAAATCGGCGGTGTTATAATAATGGTTATATACCCCGGACATGATGAGGGCGCACGCGAAGCGCAGCTGCTTTATGATTTTTGCAAAACATTGGATCGTCATATTTACAATGTGCTGCTTTATCAATTCATTAATAAAAATAATCCGCCGCACATAATAGCTATTGAAAAATATAAAACTGTAATTAACAAGCGTGTAGGAAGTCCTGTATGACAGATAATTAAATTCACAAATCGTTTTTGCAGAGTTGTTTGTGCATAATGTCTTTTGAAAATTGTTTAAAAAATATAAATTTTTGTGTTGAGAAAGAATTTTTTTGTTTTACGGTATATTGAAATGAATGTTTTTTTAAAAAATATTTCATAAAAAAGATAGGAAACGGTTTATTTTGCAGAAAAATGCAAAGTAAGTGGTATTGAAATTGCAAAAAAACACGAAATAGACTCCCTTTAATAAAATTTTATCAAAGATTTAGGGGGTATTTGCAATTCTTATAACGTGATTATTGCAAATAAGCAAGAAGTATCGTATAATTTTAAGAAGTGTATATTTTCCATTATTTATGGTTCAATAACATTAAAGAAATTAAGTGAACGGATTATACCTTCGCTTACAGGCGCTTAGAAAGGAACGTGAGACAGTGGCTGTTAAACCATTCAAAAGAATTCTGGTCGCAAACCGCGGCGAAATTGCAATTCGAATTTTCCGTGCTTGTCATGACCTGAGCATGAATACCGTTGCTATCTATTCCAAGGAGGACGCTTACAACCGTTTTCGTACCAAAGCGGACGAAAGTTATCTTATAGGTGAAAATAAGAGTCCATTGGGTGCTTATTTGGATATTGACCTTATTATCGACCTTGCAAAACGCAAAAAGGTTGATGCTATTCATCCGGGTTACGGTTTCCTTTCGGAAAACGCAGATTTTGCGCGTGCTTGTGAAGAAGCAGGGATTACATTTATCGGTCCACCATCCAATGTGCTTGGTATGATGGGGGACAAGCTTGCTGCAAAAGAAATTGCTAAAAAATGCGGAGTGCCTATCATTCCTGGCTGTGATACACCGCTGGAGCGTGTTGAACAGGCAATTGAAATGGCTGAAGATTTTGGCTATCCAATTATTTTGAAAGCAGCTTCCGGCGGCGGCGGACGCGGTATGCGTAAATGTGAAAATGCCGAAGAGGTAAGAATTAACTTTGAACTTGTAAAAAGTGAAGCTAAAAAAGCTTTTGGTAATGATGATGTTTTCATTGAAAAATTCCTTGTTGAACCAAAGCATATCGAAGTACAGATTCTTGCTGACCATCATGGTAATGTTATTCATGTTGGCGAGCGTGACTGCTCACTCCAGCGTCGTTATCAGAAAGTAGTTGAATTTACTCCTGCTTTTACTGTAAGCAAAGAAATCAGGGAAAAACTTTATGCCGATGCAATTAAAATTTCCCGTCATGTAGGGTATGTAAATGCAGGTACCGTTGAATTCCTTGTAGACCAGAACGGTAACCACTACTTTATTGAAATGAACCCTCGTATTCAGGTAGAACACACCGTTACTGAAATGGTTACCGGTATTGACCTGGTTCGTTCTCAGATTTTGATTGCTCAGGGTGAACCTTTGAGCCATCCATACATAGGCATTACAAAACAGGAAGATGTTCCTCTGCGCGGCTATGCAATTCAGTGCCGTGTTACAACCGAAGACCCAAGCAACAACTTTGCTCCAGATACAGGTAAACTTACAAGCTACCGTTCCGGCGGTGGTTTTGGGGTTCGTCTTGACTCCGGTAATGTTTACGCAGGTGCCGAGGTTTCTCCATTTTACGACAGCCTGCTGACTAAAGTTACAGTTTATGATTCCGCTACATTTGAATCCTGCTGTAAAAAAGCTGTTCGTGCACTTAGCGAAATGAGCATTCGCGGGGTTAAAACAAACATTGGTTTTATCACCAACATTCTTAACCATCCGCAGTTCATTAAAGGTCAGTGTCATACTAAATTTATCGATGAAACACCTGAATTGTTCGATATGAAAGTTTCTCAGGACAGAGCTACAAAAGCACTGCGTTACATCGGTGACATTATTGTTAATAAAAAGGACCGTTCTACAGAACTGTTTGACCCGCCTCGTGTACCTCAGACAAGCGGCGAGCTTAAATCCACCTTTAAACATGTTTTGGATACACAGGGTCCGGATGCTGTTAAAAAGATGGTTTTGGCAGAGAAAAAACTGCTCATTACCGATACAACATTCCGTGATGCACATCAGTCCTTGTTGGCTACACGCGTTCGTACCAACGATTTGGAAACCATTGCTCCTGCAACAGCTTCCATCTTGTCTGATGCATTTTCGCTGGAAATGTGGGGCGGTGCAACCTTCGATGTTGCTTACCGTTTCCTTAATGAATCTCCTTGGGAGCGTTTGGACATTCTTCGTGAAAAAATTCCAAACATTCCATTCCAGATGCTGTTCCGTGGTGCTAATGCAGTAGGTTATACCAATTATCCGGATAACCTTATTCGTGCATTTATCAAACAAGCGGCCAAGAGTGGCATTGATGTATTCCGTGTATTTGACTCGCTCAACTGGCTGCCTGGTATGGAGTTGGCACTTGACGAAGTTTTAAATCAGGGAAAATTGGCAGAGGCTACATTGTGTTACACTGGCGACCTTTGCAATCCTGATAAAGACAAATACAACCTTAAGTACTATGTTGAAATGGCTAAAAAGCTTGAAAAACGCGGTGCGCATATGCTTTGTATTAAAGATATGTCAGGTCTGCTCAAGCCATATGCTGCTAAACAGCTTGTTAAAGCACTTAAAGAAGAGGTTGGTTTGCCAATTCACCTGCATACACATGATACCAGCGGCAACCAGATAGCTACCTTGCTCATGGCAGCTGAAGCAGGTGTTGATATTGTTGACGTTGCTATTTCCAGTATGTCTTCTCTTACAAGCCAGCCATCCATGAACTCCCTTGTTGCTGCGCTTGACCATCAGGAAAGAGATACCGGCATGAGTCTGCGTGAACTGCAGAAACTTACCAACTATTGGGAAGATGTTCGTAAACGCTACTCGGCTTATGAATCCGATATCAAAAATCCTATTACCGATATTTACCGCTACGAAATTCCGGGCGGACAGTACACCAACCTTAAACCTCAGGTTGAAAGCCTTGGTTTGGGTCACCGTTTTGATGAAGTTAAGGAAAAATACCTTGAAGTTAACAACATCATGGGAGATATAGTTAAAGTTACACCTTCTTCAAAAATGGTTGGTGACATGGCTATATTTATGGTGCAGAACGACTTGACATCAGAAAACATTGTTGCAAAAGGTGAAACTCTTACATTCCCTGATTCTGTTGTAAGTTACTTCAAAGGTATGATGGGTCAGCCTGCATGGGGCTTCCCTGAAGACCTGCGCAAAGTAGTTCTTAAAGGTGAAGAACCTATCAGCTGTCGTCCGGGTGAGCTGCTTCCTGAAGTCGATTTTGAAGCTGCACGCAAACATGTTGAGCAGTTCCAGGAAAATCCTTCGGAACGTGATATTATTGGCTGGTGCCTGTATCCAAAAGTACTTGAAGACTTTTTCAAACATCGTCAGGAATACGGCTACATTTCCAAAATGGATACTCGTGTATTCTTCGATGGTATGGTAGAAGGCGAAACCTTTGCCATTGATATCAGCGAAGGTAAAACACTCATTATTAAATATATTGGTCTTGGCGGTATTGATGAAGACGGTTACCGTACAGTTTGCTTTGAGCTTAACGGTATGCGTCGCGAGGTTGCGGTTAAAGACAAAAATGCTACTTCTGTTACATCTAATGTTGTTATGGCTGACCCAACCGATAAGAGCCACATTGGTGCTTCTATCCCTGGTATGGTAAGCAAGATTAACATTAAGCCTGGTGACAAGGTAGTTAAAAATCAGGTTCTTGCTGTTATCGAGGCTATGAAGATGGAAACATCGGTTATTGCACTTATGGACGGCGAAATCGAAAATGTTTACATTAAAGAAGGTCAGTCTGTTAAAGCGGGCGAACTTTTGGCAACAATCAAATAATGTTTTTAAACTTAAAAGACTGTCGTTTATGCGGCAGTCTTTTTGTTTGACCGCAAAAAAACAGCATGGTATAATTTTTCGAGTAACGATAAAAGAAGAGGAGAACGAATATGTCCAATACGGTTCCAATACGAATAATTGCACATATAAAAAATGATTTTACCACTAAATTCGGTATACCGCGTCAAAGTGGTTTGGTTGACTCGTTAAAGTCTACCATAGTGTTTGAACCGGAATATCGTAATCCCGAGGCGTTCAGAGGGTTGGACGGATATTCGCATATTTGGTTGCTGTGGCAGTTTTCACAGGCAATGCGCGAGGATTGGTCGCCTACTGTTCGTCCACCGCGTTTGGGTGGTAATACACGAATGGGCGTATTTGCTACTCGCTCACCATTCAGACCGAATTCAATAGGTTTGTCCTCTGTAAGGTTAGAGGAAATACATTTGAATACGGAACAAGGTCCTGTTTTGGTGGTTTCGGGAGCCGATTTGATGGATGGGACTCCAATTTATGATATAAAGCCATATCTCCCTTATACCGACTCACATCCAAACGCAACAGGCGGATTTGCCCTGCAAAGCAAGGAGGCTGTTGTAAAGGTAGAATGTCCAAAAGAGCAGTTGGAAAAAATCCCGTATGAAAGCCGCGATGGCTTGATTGCCGTTTTGGCACAGGACCCCAGACCGGCGTATCAAAACGCGCCTGAAAGGGTGTATGGTTTTGAGTTTGCCGGATACGAAATACGCTTCAGCGTTGCAGAGGATACTTTAACTGTTCATGACATTTCAAAGAAATAAAAGTTTTTAATGTGGGGTAGTTTTTTAAGTATGGAGGGTCAATGATATGAAATCACCTATGCGAATTGCGCAAATAGTAGGGAAGATGAATGGCGGCGGAGTAGAGTCGGTAGTTATGAACTATTATCGTCATATCAACAAAAGCAGATTTCAATTTGATTTTATAGTAGATTCCGACTCCACAATGGTACCTAAAGATGAGATAGAACAGCTTGGCGGAAGAGTAATTGAAATTCCTCCATACCAAAAAGCTGTTGATTACCACAAAACACTTGTTTCGGTGTTAAAAGAAAATAATTATAAAATAGTACATTCACATATAAACACATTATCTGTTTTTTCATTGTTTGCTGCCTTGCGTGCCGGTGTTCCTGTAAGAATTGCGCATAATCACAGCACGGCAGGTAAAGGAGAAACGGTTAAAAATTTGATGAAATATACCCTTAGACCGTTTTCAAAGGTTTTTGCAACACACTATTGTGCATGTTCGGAGTATGCGGGAAGGTGGTTGTTTGGCAGCGGAACAATGAATAGCGGTAGAGTAAAGGTTATACGAAATGCAATTGATTTGAAGCGGTTTCTGTATAATTCTCAGGTTAGGGCAGAGGTTCGTGAAGAATTAGGACTGACAAATGAAATGGTTGTTGGTCATGTAGGACGCTTTATGCATCAGAAAAATCATAAGTTCCTTGTGGAAGTTTTTGCTGAATTGCTAAAACAAGAGCCTAAAGCGGTTTTGCTCCTTATCGGTGAGGGTGAGCTGCAAGAAAGTATGGTGAAATATGTAAATGAGCTTGGTATTGCAGACAATGTGAAATTTTTGGGACAAAGGGCGGATGTGCATCGCCTTTACCAGACAATGGATTTATTCTTGTTTCCTTCGCATTATGAGGGACTTGGAATGGTTTGCATTGAGGCGCAAGCTTCGGGACTTCCTTGCTTGGTATCGGATGCTGTACCTGATGAAGCAAAAGTGATGGAAAACATGGAGTTTTTATCGTTAAATGATACTGCAGAAGTGTGGTCAGATGAATTAATTAAGCTTGTACATAATACAAAGCGTGAAAATACATTTAAACAGATGCAGGAGGCAAAATTTGAAATAACAACCGCAGCAGAAGATATGCAGGATTATTACGAAGATTTAGTTAAATAAAAAGATGTGTTCAAACCCCAATAATATCTCCTGCACAGATACGGTAAAAACCGACAATAGACAAAACACCTCCCTAAAAGAAAAGGATTTCCCCAAATTGTGCGAGCAGCACAATTTGGAGAAATCCTTTTCAGCAGGGGGCAGTTTTTTATGTTTTAAAATCTACATGCTGTACTGTACCGACTTGACCGTTTTCCTTAATGTAAATGCCGGTGCTGCGAAGAATGGCGTTTGTTTCGCCATCGGAAGTATCAAGGCTGTGAAGTGTGTTTTGTCTGCCCAGAAAGACAGCACCTACATTTGCTTGCTTGAGTGACAGGCAGCGTGCGCTGCCGCTGCCGCATTTTACCCAAACGGAAAGCTGTGAAAAAATGTCATCGTTTTCATCTATCCATCCGTTGCCGTCTTTATCGTACTGTGCCAGTTCGGCAAAACCGTCACCTGTTTTTGTACCAAACAGCTCGGAGCCGTTGTTAATTATGCCGTCATTGTTTTTATCCAGTGCAAGGAAGCCGCTTGAGTCGTTTGGTGCGGATATTTCTTCCTTAACACCGTCACAGTTTAAATCAAAGTAAAAGCTTACATCGGAAAGGGATGTACAATCGGTATCAAGATTTATTATCAGCGGGTCTGTGTAAATTTCTTCCTTGCCAACCTCTGCAAATGCACCTTCAAAGCTGCGTGACATTTCCATGGAAATGTTAAAATCAATGCTTCTTCCGTCAGAAGTTATAACAGTACCTTTCGAGCAAAAAGCGGTGTTCTCATGCTCACTTACAAAGCCGGAGGATATTACCTGTCTTGTCCATACTCCGTTCACAGCGTTGTTTGTGCGCTGTACAGCGAGAGAAACACCACTCTTGGCAAACATGGACACAGTGTGCTTGTATTTCGCACTTGCTGCAGCAAAGCTTGTTTGTGATGTGGTTTTATCGCAGGACGCTTTAAGCTGTGACGGAATTTCAAAACAGCTGTCTGAAAATTTTTTTTTGGAAAAACGCTCAAGAAGTTTTAGCATTGTTTTAAGCATTTTTATTTCGGGTGATTCCTCAATTTTATCCAATGAATCAAGCCAATCGGGAGTATCCATGCTTGGCAGAACAGCTGCGTTGGGATTTGATGGCTGTGACGGATTGTCGGCATTTTCACGGGTATTTGTGTAGTTATGCTCCTGCTGCTGTGTTTTAACCACATCGTTTTCTGATGTGGTGTAAACTGCAGTGCTTCCTTCGACTTCAAAATCAGATGTCCATCGGTCAACAGAATGTGCGATTTGTTTGGTTATGCTGTTGCCGTCGTGCTGGCGTAAAATGGTGGTTTGTGTTTGTGTGGTTTCAGCTGAAAAGCTGCGTGTGGCTGACATTTTAACTGTACTGCTGCTTACTCGCATGAAAGTCCCTCCTTTACTTTGTGTATATGTCTTCTTATATTAATTTTCGGCACAAAACGGCAGAAATAAATATTTAAAGAGGTGCTTTGGTTGTATAAAAAAACAGATGCGGATTTTTTCCGCATCTGTTAAAAAGAGGGGTTAACGGTTTAAATTATCACATCCGTCGAAAGCGTCGTCGGCTATTGTTGTAACACTTTCTGGAATGTCAATGTTGTTAAGTGCTTTGCAGCCGTAGAATGCTCGTTTCCCAATCAAAGTCAAGCCGAGTGGAAGTATAACCGATTTAAGACTTGAACACTCAAAAAATGCCTGACTTTCAACAGACAAAACTTTTTCGGGAAGAGTTATCTGTTCAAGGCTTTTACAGCCGATAAACATTCTTAATGCAATCGAGGTTAAGCCTTGTGGGAGAGTAACATCGGTCAGTTTTTCACAGTTGTAAAATACAGCATCTGCAAGGGTTGTTGTATTTGCAAGGAAGGTTATGCGTTCAAGGGAAGTACAAAGTGCAAATGCAAAGCTTCCAACATTTTCAACGCTTTCGGAAATTACAACCTCGGTAATGTTTTTGCAGCCCTCAAAAGCTCGGCTTTCAATGCGCTTTGCACTGTCTGGAATAGTTACACTGGACTGTGTGCCGTGGTAGGAATACAGCACATCGCGAATAATTACAAAGCCTTCGCTGTCAGCCAAGTTTGCACAGCCGCGAAAAGCACCGCTGCCTATAAGCAGAACGCTTTCGGGAATGGTGCAGGTAAGGCTTTTACAGTTTTCAAAAGCTTCGCTTTCAATAGCTTTTACACTGTTTGGAATGGTTAGATTGGTAAGTTTAGCACAGTTTGAAAATGCTTTAATGCCAATGCTTGCAACTGAACTTGGAATGGCAATCTCTGTCAGGTTTTCACAGCCTTCAAAAATTTTTGCGCTCAAAGCGGTAAGACCGTCTGGCAAGTTTATATGTTCAAGGTTTGTACAGTGCTGGAATGCCCAATCGCCAATGGAAGACATGTTTTGGGGAAGCGTAACATCTTTAAGGGATGTGCAGTATGAAAAAGTGGAGTTTTTAATCTCTGCAACATTACCGGGGATTGATATACTTACAAGACTTTCACAGGATATGAATGCCCAATCGCCAATGAAAGATACACTTTCCGGAATTGTAATGTCGGCAAGTTTTTTGCAGTTTGCAAATGCACGACTGCCTATGCGGGTAACACTGTTTGGTATTGTAACGCAGGTAATTTCGCGGCAGCCGTTAAAGGCTCCATCCCCAATAATACACACGCTGTCGGGAATAACAACGCTGTTGCTTGTACCGGTATATTTTTCCAATACACCGTCATTTATTATGAAATCATTCAAATTGCTCATAATCGCCCTTCTTTCCGTTCTTTATTATACATATCACTTTGGTTTAAATAACCATTTCGGCAGTGTGCCAAGTTAGTAATACGATATTTTCCATGTACAATGTTATCATTAACATGAAAATTTATCAATGCTGTGCGAAAGGGCGTTTTGAATTTACAGTAATTTGTATTGCAGATTTGCATGCAAAAAAAACAAAAGGTGCATTAAATGCACCTTTTGTTTTTGGTGGGTAATTGCTTGTTTAATCACCCGCACCGTGTTGGGTTTCCATTTCAATGCTATGCTGTGCAAGGTACTCGTTGTAAGCGTTAAGAATAGCTTCTTCAATAATATTTCGTGCATCGGGTGTTATTGGGTGAACTATATCGCGGAAAGTGCCCGATTCATCCTTGCGGCTGGGCATGGCTACGAACAATCTTGCAGGACCTTCAATAATTTTTATGTCATGTACGGCAAGGTCGTTATCTACGGTGATGGAAACCAAAGCACGAAGTCTGTTGTCGGAATAGGTTTTGCGAATTCGGATATCGGTGATATTCATTGATGTACTCCTTTTTGCTGCTAAGCGGAAGATTTTTAAATGTAAAGGTTAATTTGTGTTTTTGCTTGGAAAATGGTATACTGTTTAAGCATTTAACTGTAATCATAGTATTTTACACAACATTTAAACTTATTCATGAATTTGTTGTTAAAAATAGTGATTTAGATAATTTTTAAAAGGGAAAAATCGTTTATTTTTTTCTTTGCAGCTATATACTATAAATGTAAAATGCTTACTTGTGATAAATATATTTTCAGAAGAAACGGAAGGATTATTGTGGCAGATATTGACCTGAATATTCTTAATGGAAAAAAGCACATTCATTTCATTGGTATAGGAGGAAGCGGGATGTTTCCTCTTGTGCAGATTTTGCATGGGCAAGGGTACTATATAACAGGCTCCGACAATAACGAAGGAGATACCATAGAAATCGAAAGAAGTATGGGAATTCCGGTAGTTATAGGACAGCGTGCGGAAAATATTAAAGGTGCTGACCTTATTGTTTATACAGCGGCTATTCTTCCTGATAACGAGGAGCTTGTTGCAGCAAAAAACAGCGGTGTTCCGGTAATCGAGCGTTCGCGCCTGCTTGGTGTTGTAACAAGCTGGTTTGATAACTGCATTTGTGTTTGCGGCACTCACGGAAAAACAACAACAACCTCCATGATTACGCAAATATTACTCGAAGCTGAAATGGACCCTTCGGCAGTTATAGGCGGAAAGCTTAAAGCAATAGGCGGAAACGGAAGATACGGCGGCAGCGATTTAATGGTTTGTGAAGCATGCGAATTTGTGGATACATTTTTGCAGCTTTATCCCGATACAGCTGTTATTTTGAATATTGATGCCGACCATCTGGATTACTTTAAAACTTTGGATAATATAATTGCTTCATTCCGCAAATTTGCACAGCTTACAAGCAGAACTATTATTGTTAACGGTGATGATGCAAACAGCATGAAAGCTGTGGAAGGCATTAACGACAAAAAAATAATTACATTCGGAACAAGCAGCAAAAACGACTACTATGCCGAAAATATTGTGCAGTCAGTAGGTGTAAAAAGCAGTTTCGATTTGTACTGCAAGGGTGAAAAGCTTGGAACGGTACAGCTTTCGGTACCCGGAAGTCACAATGTGCTGAATGCAGTTGCTGCTTGCGCGGCAGCTTTGGAAGCCGGTGCTTCTTTTGAAAGTGTAACTGCAGGTCTTGCCGAGTTCCGCGGTGCAGGACGCCGTTTTGAAATACTGGGCGAAGTTGGTGGTGTTACCATTGCCGATGATTACGCACATCATCCTGCTGAAGTGAAAGTTACGCTTGAAACTGCAAAAAAAATGGGATTTAAAAATGTATGGGCAGTTCATCAGCCGTTTACCTATTCCAGAACATCAATGCTTCTTGATGACTTTGCCGAAGCATTGTCGGTTGCGGACAAAGTTGTAATGTCAGAAATTATGGGTTCTCGTGAAGTAAATACCTATAATATTTACACTAAAGACTTAGCAGAGAAAATTGACGGGAGTGTATGGTTTCCGGAATTTGGCGAGATAGCCGAATATGTTATGAAAAACGCACAGCCCGGTGACTTGGTAATAACCTTGGGCTGTGGCGACATTTATAAATGTGCTAAAATGATGCTGAATTTTAAAGAAAAATAATTGTCCGTCCTGTACTCAAGAAAGGAAAAATGCATGGGGAAAATAAAATATATTCTTTCCAGATTAATGGGAATGGATTATAAAAGAATGTGGGAAACCGCAAAAAAGGTGCATGAAAAAACAGGCAGAAGCACTCTTGTTATTCTGTTTGACATTATGTGGTGCGGTTACAAATACATGGCAGGCTATATGGATTATATAGTTTTTGAATTTTACAAATTAAATGCCGAACAGCGTGCCACCTACATTACACGAGGCGTTAACAACAACTATGTAAAAAGGCTTAATACCCGTGAAAGCTGGTATAAATTCGAGGATAAGCCTACATTCAACAAGCTTTTTGCAAAATATATGCACCGCAGCTGGATTGATATTTCGCAAAAAGATGAACAGGAGTTCAGCGAGTTTTTACAGGGTAAGGAACGCATTGTGTGCAAGCCGGTTGATGCTACCTGCGGAAAAGGAATAATATTCTTGAATAAAGATGAGTTCGGTGACCACAAGGAGCTGTACAACAAACTTAAAAGCAACAAGCAGTACCTTGTTGAAGAATTTGTTGTTCAGCACCCCGAAATATCCAAAATTTACGACCGTTCGGTAAATACAGTACGACTGGTAACAATGGTGGTTAATGGTGTGCCTCATGTTGTGTTTTCTTCAATAAGAATAGGAAACGGCTTGATGGTCGATAACCTTAACAGTGGCGGTATGGCAACCATAATCGACCTGAAAACAGGTGTTATAACAAAGCCTGCAATGGATAAGGAGAATATACTGTACGAAGTACATCCGTATACCAATACTCCAATTGTGGGAACAAAAATCCCTTGCTTTGACGAAGCTGTTGAAATGGTAAAAGAGGCAGCACTGGTAGTTCCTGAAATGGGATATATCGGTTGGGATGTTGCAATAACCAAAAATGGTCCGCTGCTTATCGAAGCAAATCATTTCCCGGGGCATGATATATATCAATTCCAGCCTCATCTTGAAAACGGATATGGCTTAAAACCGCGTTTTGACAGGGTATTAAACGGAGGTCAAGCTTAAATGAACTTCATTAAGGATATACTCAATGCTGCTGTTGAAGCACCAATAAAACTGATAACGCATATGTCGTTTTCTGTTTTAATTATGCTGACGGCATTTGTGCTGTTTAAACTGTATGAAAAAACGCTGCATCGCATAATTGAAAAAATAGTTGCAGGAACAAAATCAAAACTTTTGCTCACCTTGAAGGACAGCTTTAAACAGCCGATAAAGTATATGATACTCTGTGTTGGTGTTTACGCGGCAGTTATGAACATTTTAAACTTTCCGCTTTTAACACTTACATACACAGGTACACAAGCTTTTATAACAAAATTACTGAGAATAGCACTTATAATTGCATTTGTAAGCGGATTTTCAAATGCTGTGCAAGGCATAATGGCAGGAATACAGGGAATTAACAGTAAGTTTGATTTGGAAGTAGACAACACAATAATGGTGTTCAGTACAAAGCTGATTAAAGTGGTTATTGCTGCACTTGGCGTTGTTATAGTAATTTCCGAATTGGGTTATGATGTAAATGGATTTATAGCAGGTATCGGCTTGGGCGGCTTGACCTTTGCGCTTGCGGCACAGGACACAGCATCAAACTTTTTTGGTGGTCTGGTTATACTGCTGGATAAACCATTTAAAGCAGGGGATTGGATACAAACTCCAAGCATTGACGGTGTTGTACAGGAAATTTCATTTAGAAGCACTTCCATTAAAAATTTTGATGATACAGTTACCATAGTACCAAACTCCCAATTGGCAAATGAAGCAATAATAAATTGGTCAAGAATGGAAAAGCGTAAAATTGTTACAACGCTTTCATTAACTTACGATACACCAAAGGAAAGCTTAATTGCAATTGTTGACGATATAAATGAATTTTTGCAAAACAGTGCGGAGGTTAATCCAAGTGGCAGCTTTGCGGTTTTTAACGAATACGCGGCAAGCAGCTTGGATATAATGGTACACTACTTTACTGTGTCGACAACCTTGCAGCTGCATCATGAAGAAAAGCAGAGAGTTAATTTGAAATTGATGGATATAGTCAATAAGCATAACGCAAAATTTGCTTTCCCAAGTACGAGTGTGTATATTGAAAAAAACTAATTGCAAAAGTATAATTATGGCTGACATAAGCCTTTAAAAATTAAATAAAAGGAGTGGACTTAAAAATGAGCCTTCACGAACATGAAATATCTGAAGAACATGACAGCTTGCAAGCCATGGTGCCTGCAAAGAAAAATCAAATAATGTGGATTTCATCCATAACAGTGGGTATTATCGTTATTATCCTTGGAGCGTTGCTTATTACAGGCAATCTGCTTAAAATGGTAAATCCGGGTGCATACACCGTTAATGCAATCGAAAATACCATAAAAGCCTGCGAAGAAGAAAAACAGGAACTTGAAAATAATCTGCCTGTTTTGAAAATGCAAAAGGAGTTCACCCAAAAACCTTATCAGGAATACACAGGTATTGTAATAAATAACCTTCCTGATGATACAGAAAATGCCGATATTTTAGGAACATTTTCATTATTTAGCAATGTGAAAGCAGATGTGCCGAACAAAATAATGGAAAACAACATTGAATTGCTGTATGATGGCGGTACATTGATGACTGCAAGCATATACGCAAAGGATAACAATTTTGCAGTAAGCATTCCTGAACTTACAGGAGAAGAATATTATGGAACCGATACAACAAAATGGGTTGAAAGCTATGCCGATTCTGCAATAAAAGAATACTGGGGAGAACTGAACCTGACCTCCGAAAGCAACTTTAATATTTTCGATGAAATGCAGAAGGTTAATGACAGTGACCTTACCGAAGCTTCTGTAAATGAGCTTAAAAAACTCACAAGCCAGCTTATTGATGCTTCTGATTTTTCCAATGCCGGTACCGAAGTTGTTAAGGTAAACGGCAGAAACCTTGAAGCTGCTAAAATAAGCGCAGTAATTCCGAATATTGTATTTTTACAGTACATTGATGATTGCTATGCTGTAATAAAAGCCGATGAAAAATTTATTGACAGCATGAAGATAAAACAAAAGCTTACAAATCCTTCCGCTGGCGAAGCTGAGCTTTGGAACGAGTATGACGAAAATGTAAAAGCACTTAAAGAAACCTTTAAAAACGACATTAACGCAAACTTTTACATTGACAATAAAATGGTAGTAAAGGTTAACGGAAACACCGTTCTTAACGATGCTGACGGTAAGGAAGTTCCAACTACATTTGATGTGCAGATAGGTACTGAAGAAAAAGTTACAGATGCATTCTACTCCAAGCTTGTGTTTAACGATGCTGAAGCAGGCAATGTGAAATTTGTTTTGGAAAGCACCGGAAATCACACAGGTGCAGGCAATAAATTCAGCGACGAAACAAGCCTTGAAGTTTCAACAGCAGAAGCAAATATTCTTATGAGTTCTTCCATGGATTATGATTCCACTCTTCCTGAAAATAACTTTATTATGAACATGGGTGTTTCTGCATACGATGAAACAAATGATATCGAAATTCTTTCCATTAGCGGGGAAGGTACTGTATTGGCAGATGCTGCTGCAGGTACAATGAGTGCCGAGCTTGATGAATTTGAGATTGGCTTTATAAATAAAGTTGTAGAAATGGAATTGGAATGGGAATACGCTCCTCTTGAGGGTGAGTTCAATGATGTTGAGGTTAATGATGTTCTTGCAATGAGCAAGGCTGAGGTTGATACCTTGAACGATAAAATTATTGGCAATTTGATGATTGTTAGACCTTATCTGATGAACTTGTTCTATACTACAATTTAACGGAAAATCCTCTTTGGCTTATATGGTCAAAGAGGATTTTTTTTGGTGCTTTTTTAATTGTGTTTTTTATGCTATACTAAAAAAAGAACATATATTCTTAAACGAAATGGGGTGAGTCCGCATGGAAAACAAAACATATATCTGCATTGACCTAAAGTCGTTTTTTGCTTCGGTGGAATGTGTTGAACGCGGACTTGACCCAATGACTACAAACCTTGTTGTTGCCGATGCTTCAAAAACCGAAAAAACTATCTGTTTGGCAGTTTCGCCATCGCTTAAAGCTTATGGTATTTCGGGCAGAGCAAGGTTGTTCGAGGTTGTGCAAAGGGTTTCACAGGTAAATGCCGAGCGTAAAAGAAAAATAAATAATCGGGAGTTTACGGGAAGTTCATGTAATTGCATAAGCTTGGACGAAAATCCGCAATTAATGCTTGATTACATTATTGCTCCGCCAAGAATGTCATATTACATGGATTACAGTACAAGGGTTTACAATGTTTATTTAAAATATGTTTCGGCGGAGGATATACATGTCTATTCAATAGACGAAGTTTTTATTGATGTTACGCATTATTTAAAAACCTATGCAATGTCTGCCCATGAGCTGGCAAAAAAAATCATAAAAGATGTTCTTAAAACTACGGGAATAACAGCAACCGCAGGAATTGGAACAAATATGTACCTTGCAAAAATAGCAATGGATATAATGGCAAAGCGTATTAAGGCTGACGAATACGGTGTGCGCATAGCCGAGCTTGATGAAATGACATACAGGCAGCAGCTTTGGGAGCATAAGCCGCTGACCGATTTTTGGCGAGTAGGTAAGGGTTATGCAAAAAAACTGGCAGACCATGGTATTTACACAATGGGGGATATTGCAAGGTGCTCGCTTGGTGAGGATAAAGAGTATTATAATGAATCACTTTTGTATGATTTGTTCGGTGTAAATGCAGAACTGCTGATAGACCATGCTTGGGGTTGGGAGCCGTGCACCATTGCCGATATTAAAGCATATCGTCCACAGAACAGCAGTATAAGCAGGGGACAGGTTCTGCATTGTCCGTATACATTTGAAAAAGCCCGCTTGATAGTTCGTGAAATGGCAGATTTAATAGTGCTTGAACTGGTGGATAAAAACCTTGTTACAGACCAAATTGTGCTTACAATAGGATACGATATAGAAAATTTGTCCGAGCCGTCAAAAATTCAAGCATACAAAGGACAAGTTACTACTGACCATTACGGAAGAAAGGTACCCAAGCCTGCTCATGGCAGTATAAATATTGATGATTATACCTCATCTACTAAATTGATAACCGAAAAAGTAATCGAGCTTTATGATAATATAGTGTCCCCAAATTTGCTTATACGCAGAATAAATATTGCGCTCAATCACATTGAACCGTTTGGCAAGCAAAAAAATACCGATAAAGTTGAACAGCTGGATTTATTTACTGATTACAAGGCAATCAAAAAAAAGCAGCAGGAAGAAAAACAAGCCTTGGATAAAGAAAAAAAGATACAGCAGGCAGTATTAAGCATGAAAAAAAGGTTTGGAAAAAATGCTGTGCTTAAAGGTATGAATCTTGAAGAAGGGGCAACTGCTAAAGAACGAAATAAACAAATAGGTGGACACAAAGCGTAAAAGGGGTGAACAGTACGGGCAAATATGATGATATTATAAACTTGCCGCACCATGTTTCAAAACGGCGAGCAAAAATGTCAATGGCTGACAGAGCGGCTCAGTTTGGGTCATTTGCACCGTTGACAGGGCATAAGGATGCGTTGGATGAAACCGCAAGGGTGACAGATGACCGTATTGAACAGGATGAATACCAACAAAGTAGTATAAACAAAAAAATTTGCCTTCTGCAAAGCGAAGCGGCAAAAAAACAAGCAGTGTCGATAACTTTTTTTGTTCCGGATAAAAGCAAAAGCGGCGGAGAATACATTACGGTTACAGGTACAGTGAAAAAAATTGACGAATACAAACGCTGTGTTGTTATGGATAACGGAATAAAAATAAGCATCAACGATATTATAGATATTGATGGAGATTTTTTTGACTTTTGGTAATAATAAAAATGAGATACCTTTCGGTATCTCATTTTTATTATATAGCTTAATTAAGTGTGCATTAATTAGGTACGAGCTTCTTTCAGGTTGCCGAATGTTGCGTAGATAGGCGAGCAAACATCGAAACCGCCGCAAACTCTCATATCCTGACCGGTTGTATACTGGGATTCATCGGAACCGAGGTAAACAGCCAAGGATGCCATTTCAGTTGGTTCAGCAAGTCTGTGAATTGGGCAACCGCCAAGGAACTGTTCCTGAACAGCTGGAGGCAGGTGTTTTCTAACAGCTTCAGTAGCTGTGATACCTGGATGCAGAACGTTAGCACGGATGTTGTATTTACCACACTGCAGAGCAATCTGTTTTGTCAGGTAAAGGATTGTAGCTTTAGCACAGCCATAACCGCACTGTGTAACGTCTGGAACTACGCCTGCAACAGAACCGATGTTGATGATGCTGCCGGATTTCTGTGGAATCATTGCTTTGGTGATAGCAGCGTGAGAAGCGTTGAATACTGTAGCAACGTTTCTTTCTACTGTTTTCATGTATTCTTCCCAGTTAGCATGTTCGAAATCGGTGTCGAGAACAGGGTTGGAACCGCCGAAGTTGTTAACCAGAATGTCAATGCGTCCGTCTTTTGCAAGAACTTCTTCAACCATTTTGGTATGTGTTGGATAATCGTCAGCTTCGAAGTAAACCAAGTCAGCTTTACCACCGCGAGCGATAGCAGCGTCAACAGCCTGTTTACCTGTTTCAAGGTTTCTTACTGCGAACCAAACTTTTGCACCTTCGTCAACATAAGCGTCAGCAATAGCACGACCGATTCCTCGAGTGGAAGCTGTAACGATAGCAATTTTTCCTTCAAGTCTTTTTCCCATAGTAATTTCCTACCTTTCTTTTGGTTGATAAATATGTATTACGATGACTGCCAAGCAGTCTTTGTTAACTTGTTAACCCTCTTTAATAATATCACTAAGTCTAATGAATGTCAATTGATTGTACAAAAATATTTTACTATCGAGATGATTTTTGTTTAATGCGCTCAAAATATGTGTTTATGCACCGTGAGAGAACATAAATAATTACGATTTTAAGTAATTGTGTCTATATAAAACATATTTGCTTTGTACGAACTTGTAACAAAGTGTAAATTGCAACTGTACAATGTACACAATTTGCATTATTTAATAAATGTTATTAGCTTTTGGTTTGAAATATGCATAAATATATCTGTTTAAATAAAAAAATTCCCTTTCAAAAGCTTGAAAGGGAATAATAAAGGTTATTTTTCTTCGATAAGGGAAGCCAGTTCGGGGAATGGCTGTACACTTCGGTGGAGTATTCCTTGCAGGTAGGAAATTAAAATTCCGTAATTTACAATAGGGACATTATGTTGTTTAACAAGCTGTATTCTGTGCTGCATTTCGCGTCGGTTAAGTACACAGCCACCGCAATGAACAACAAGGGCATAATCGCTCAAATCCCTTGGGAACGATGTTCCGCTGCTGGTTACTATCTGCAAATTTTTACCTGTATGCTGTTTAAGCCAGCGTGGTATTTTTACAGTACCTATATCCTCACATTGACGATGATGTGTACATCCTTCGGAAATAAGTATTTTGTCGTTATCCTTTAATTTGTTTACAGCGTTTACACCGGCAATCAAGTCGACCATATTGCCTTTGTAGCGTCCGAACAATATTGAAAATGAAGTCAAGGGAATATCATCGGGGGTGTCGGCAGAAACCTTGGCAAAAACCTGCGAATCGGTAATTACCATGCGTGGCTTTTTGGAAAGTGATGCTAAGGTTTGGCGCAGCTCGGTATCCTTTGTTACAACAGCTATTGCACCTGCATCCATAATATCACGAATTGTTTGCTGCTGCGGCAGAATAAGACGACCCTTAGGTGCAGCGGAGTCGATAGGTACAACCAAAACCACCACATCGCCGGGAGCAAGCATATCGCCAATAATACGCAGGTCGCTTTCGTCATCGGGAACAAACAGCGGCAGCATATTTTTGAGTGCTTCAATGTTTTCGCCCGTTTGTGCGCTTACATAAACCTCGTTGTTGGTAGGATTTACCGTCGCAGCTTTTTCAGGGAACTGTTCTTTAAACAAATCAAATTTATTGTAAACAATAACATAAGGAATGGTTTTCTCTTTAAAAAGCTTTATGAGCTGCTGCTCCATGTCAGTCATGCCGATAGTGCAATCAATAACAAGAACAGCAAGGTCGGTTTTATTGAGTACCTGATGAGTTTTCTCAATTCGTCTTGCACCAAGCTCACCTTCGTCGTCAAGTCCCGGAGTGTCAATTATCATTACAGGTCCTATTGGCAAAAGCTCCATTGCTTTGTAAACGGGGTCTGTGGTAGTTCCCTTAATATCGGATACAATTGCAATTTCCTGATTGGTAACAGCGTTTATAACACTTGATTTTCCTGCGTTTCGTTTGCCGAACAAGCCTATGTGCAAACGGTCGGCACTTGGTGTAGAGTTTAAGCTCATATTATTCCCCCTTGCAGGTTAAACTTTAATTAATACTAAATAAGTATAGCACATAAATCGTGTTTATTAAAGTGTATTATGTGTACTGTAAAACACATTGATAATATGGTATACTGTTACTTAACCAAAAATAAGAGGAGGCATAATAATGAATGTAAAACAACTTGAAGATAAATTTGCACAGGCATTAAAGCAGCAGCTTGAAGCAGCAGAAAAGGAATGCGGAAAAGGCTGTCCGCAGCTTGCGGCAAAAGCTGATAAAATAGGAGCTGCGGATGCTGTAAAAGATATGCTTAAAAGGGGAAATCAATCCGAAAATTTTGCTGAACTTGAAAAAGCAAAAAATCTTAAACTGTCGGTAGAGGCATTGGTTACCCGCAGTGAATTTGGCGAATTGTTTACCGATGCTCAGGTAGATGCTTGCTTTGCGGCATTGTGCGACTGTGGTTATTATGGCTGATAAGCTGTACAGGTACAAGCACACTGACTATGTAATAGAATACAAAATAAACAAAGGTAAACGAAAGCACAGCTACATTTGCATTTCCGACGGGAATGTAATTGTGAAGATACCGCAGAAAGCCACATTGACCTTTGCACAAAAGCTGCTTGAGGAAAAAGCGGAGTGGGTAATAAAAAAATTAGCCGAGTATAAAAAGCACAGTTTTACGGAAAGCTCACAGGTTTACCTGCTTGGAAAGGCATATAAACTAAAAATTGAGGTAACGGGTACAAAATTTCCCAAGGTTTTGCTTAAAGATGAGGTTGTGCAGGTATATTGTCCGACACAGGATTATGTTGAAAGTAGTTTAAAAATGCTGATGGAGGAGTTTTACCGAAGCTTTACACTGGAAAGAGTAAACGATGGTTTGTTGAGATTAACAAAGCAAACAGGACTTGTACCTAAAGAGGTATCGGTAAAAAAACTTACGGCAAGTTGGGGTAGGTGCAGCAGCAAAGGTACAATTTCGATAAGCTTATACCTTGGCGCATACCCGCAGGATATTATAGATTATGTTGTTCTTCACGAGCTTTGTCATTTGAAGCACATGAACCATTCACAAAGCTTTTGGAATGAAATGAAAAAGTATATGCCTGACTGCAAGCAGCGCAGGGAAGCTTTGAAACAGGATATTACCATAAAAAAACAAACATTTCGGGGGTTATAATTCCCCGAAATGTTTGTTTTTTTATATAGTAGGTATTGCTTTAAAATATTTTTGAACAAGCTCCAAAGCTATGTGGAAGCCTGAATCAAGGCTGTCAAGGTCGAGCCATTCGTCGCGAGTGTGGGCATTACCGCCGTAATACAGTCCAAGGCATACGCTTGGTATTCCCATAGAAAGCGGGATATTGGCATCGGTAGAACCCGATTTCAATATAGGTGCAGACATTAAATATTTTTCAATAATGCTGCTGCATTCCATGGTTAATTCTGCCTGTTTTTCCTTGTCCACATTCATCATGCATGGTCGTGTTCCAAGGTGAGTTACCGCCATTCGAAGGTCTTTTTCGCGGTGTTGCTTTATAAGGGCTACAAATTTGTCTTTCATTATTTCAAGACATTCAGCATTGTCGGAACGGTATTCGTACAATATTTCCGCATGCTGTGCTATCGAGTTTATGGCAGTACCGCCATTCATGACACCTATGTTATATGTAGTAATGGAATTCCCAATAACGGGAACTTCAATGGAGTATAAATCATTTACAAGCGAGGACATTTCTTTTATTGCGTTCGGATTTCCAAAATCATCAAAGCTGTGGCCGCCAATTGTATCAATTTCTATACGGTAACGGCTGGAACCTACAGAACGGTCTAAAATACACTCATTTGTACCGTCAAGCACAATAACTTTTTTAACGCGCTTACCGTAAGCTTTCATAACTTCGCTGCAGCCTTTAAGATTTCCCAAACCTTCTTCACAGGTGTTGGCTACAAACAGTACGCCGCATTTTGGTCGGTATTCGGGATGGGTAAGAAGAAACTTAATGCACATAAGCATAATGCTTAAGTTTGCGGTGTTGTCTCCGCAGCCGGGACAAAACAAGGCTCTGCCTTTAATTCGCAAGGGCAGCAGGGAAGTATCGGGGAATACGGTATCCATATGTGCCATGAAAACGGTAATGTCTTCGTAGTCTTCACAGCCAAAAGATATTATTACATTCTTTGTGTCATCAACAGTAACATTTGGTACGCCCAAGTTTCGGCACCAGTTATAAATAAAGGACGAACGCCTTTGTTCCTGACCTGTAGGGGAGGGTATTCTGCATAATGTAAGTAAAAGTGATTCAAGCTCTTTTATATTTTCACTTATGAATTTTTCAATCACAGTAATATCAGCCTTTCCATATTTTTATGATTTCATCCAACAGGCGATGTGCGGTTTCGTCTTTACTCATTTGCTCAAGCTCGATTTCGGCTTCTTTGGTAATAATGGTAATACGGTTTGTATCAGTGCCAAAACCCGAGCCTTTTTCACGCAGGCTGTTTACTGCTATCATATCTAAATTCTTTTTAATCAGCTTGTTTTTGGAATTTTGTATTAAATTTTCGGTTTCCATGGAAAATCCGCAAACAAATTGATTAGGTTTCTTAATGCGTGAAATGTGTTTTAATATATCGTCGGTTCGTTCAAGCTCTAATATTAAAGAATCATCACTGCCCTTTTTTATTTTTTCATTGGCAGTATATTTTGGGCGGTAATCCGCAACAGCGGCGGATTTGATGATTATATCTTGATTTGGGAAAGCCGCAGTAACCTCGTCAAACATTTCTTTTGCACTACAAACATTAACGGTGTTTACAAACAATGGGGGAGCAAGTGCCGTTTTTCCGCTTACAAGGGTAACTTCGGCACCGCGAAGCATGGCAGCTTTGGCGATTGCATAACCCATTTTTCCGCTTGAATGGTTTGTAATAAAACGCACAGGGTCTAAAGCTTCCCTTGTAGGACCTGCTGTTACAAGCAAGCGTACGCCTGTAAGGTCTTTTGGTTTAGCAATCTCTTTGAGTATATATTCAAAAAGTACAGCTTCGTCCTGCATTTTGCCCGCACCCTCATCACCACAGGCAAGACGACCGCTTGCAGGAGAAATTACGGTAAATCCGCAATTTTTAAGTTTTGCAATGTTTTCCTGCACTATAGTGTTGTTGTACATATCGGTATTCATGGCAGGTGCAATAAGCTTTTTAAGACTGCATGACAATGCTGTTGTTGTAAGCATATCGTCGGCAATACCTGCTGCCAATTTTCCAATAACATTTGCGGTAGCGGGTGCTATTAGCATAATGTCGGCTTTTTTTGCAAGCGACACATGGGCAACATTGAATTCAAAGTTACGGTTAAATGTATCGGTAATGCAGCGGTTTCCCGTTAAGGTTTCAAATGTAATCGGGGTTATAAAATTAGTGGCGTTTTCCGTCATAATAACATGAACATCGCAGTGCTGTTTGACAAGCATGCTTGCAAGATTTGCAATTTTATAAGCGGCTATGCTTCCGCTTACTCCCAATATAACGGTTTTACCTTTAAGCATTTGCCGCCGCCTCCATTCGCATATCTTAATATATAGTATAGCAGATGTTTTCGTTATGGTAAAGTAATGATGCTGTTGTGGTAAAGTGATGATGCAGCATTGCCAAAAGATAAGATGTTTTGATATAATAAAAAAGAAGCGTCGTATCCCGTTTACAGCATGTGATAATGCTTTTAAATTATCAGTGACTTTGGGAACGGCAGCGGGAGGAACTGAATATGAAAACTAACAGGAAAGACATTAGATGGTTGGTTTCGGTTGCATTGATGGCAGCGATTATTGTTTTGCTGGCGAATACCCCGCTTGGCATGATACAGCTGCCTGTAATTAAAGCAACAACGGTGCATATTCCGGTTATACTGGGGGCAATTTTATTCGGCCCGGCAGCAGGCGGGATTTTGGGTGGTGTGTTTGGTATATGCTCGATGATAAGCAATACTGCAGCACCAACGCTGCTTTCGTTTGCGTTTTCCCCTTTTTTAAGTACTACCGGAGCTGTTGGAGCAGTAAAGGCTGTTTGGACAGCGTTGGGATGCCGAATTTCAATAGGTGTGGTATCTGGGTATTTATGGCTGCTGCTGCAAAAAATTCGTGTGAATAATTCGTTGGCATTACCAATAATCGGTTTTGCAGGCTCTATGACAAATACAGTGTTGGTCATGGGAAGTATATATCTTTTGTTTGCACAGCAATATGCTCAGGCAAAGCAGGTGGAGCTTGAAGCTGTTTTTGGTTTGATAATGGCTACGGTTGCGGCATCAGGTATACCTGAAGCTTTAGCTGCGGCAGTGTTGGTAGGTGTTGTTGGTAAAGCACTGCTGAACATGACAAAACGAAAAGCAGGATAGAATTATAATAAAGATATTTTTGTAAAAACAGGAGTATTATGATTTTAGCTATAGATATAGGCAACACCAATATAACATTTGGCTGCCTTAGTGAAAAAGGGCGAATATCGCATATAGGGCGAGTAAGAACAGACCGTCGTGCCAGTGTGGACGAGTATGCGGCAAGCCTTAAAAATATACTGGAGCTGAACGGTGCACAGCTTTCGCAAGTAAGGGGAAGCATTATTACATCGGTAGTTCCTCAGCTTACTGCAACGCTGGCTAAAGCAGCTGAAAAAATCTCGGATACAGTTCCGATAATAGTTTCCCCCGGAATAAAAACAGGGCTTAACCTGTTGGTGGACAATCCGGCACAGGTGGGAAGCGACCGTGTTGTTGATGCAGTTGCAGCTTATCATTATTACAAAGGACCCGTTGCCGTTATAGACATGGGAACGGCTACAACCGTTTCGGTTGTAGACAAAAACGGTTCATTTCTTGGCGGATTGATAATGCCCGGAGTACGAAGCTCTTTGGAGGCATTGTCGGGAAATGCAGCACAGCTTCCGCATGTAAGCGTGGAAAATTGCAAGCGCTTTATTGGCAAAAACACTGTCGAAAGTATGCAAAGCGGTATATTAAACGGTCATGCTGCAATGGTGGACGGTCTTGCTGCACGCCTTAGGCGTGAAATGGGGGAAGAGCTTAAAATAATTGCAACAGGTGGATTTTCCCGTTTGGTACTTACACAAACAAAAGAAGACATTATTCATGACGAAAACCTTATACTTAAAGGGTTGTACCTGCTTTACTGCAAAAATTCCAAATAGCTTTATTTTAAACAGTTTGTGAATTATTGTGTCAAAAAAAGCGAAAGTATGGTCAATTGGATAAATATTTGGTACAATAAAAATACAGATGTACAAAAATTGGAAGATATAATTTTAAAAAACAATTTATTCGGAAAGGATTATGCAATGAACACAGCTGAAAAAGAAGTGAAAAACAACCAGCTTGTGCCGGTATCATCAGCCGGTGCTGTTCAAGGTGCAATAAAAAGGAATATTGTGGGGATTTCCCCGAGTAATTATCTTACACAGGTTTTAAGCATGATACCCGATGACTTTAACGGGAAGCTGTTGGAGTTTCCGGCTGGTAATCAGGCGTATACAGCTGAAAAATTCCGTAAGATTAGCGGGGCAGAAATAACGGTTGCAGATTCCGATGTGGACATACTGCTTGGTACTCAAAAGGCGTATGAAACAGCAGGACTGAGGTATGTAACCTATAACGACGGTGATATGGCGCGCCTTAAGCACAAGGATGAAACCTTTGATTATGTTTTGTGCATAAATGGTTTGCATTCATTTGCGGATAATGTAAGTACATTGCGCGAAGCGGCACGAGTTATGAAAAAGGGCGGACATTTGTGCGGGTGCTGTTATGTACGCGGGAGAAGAGCGTTTAACGACTTTAGGGTAAACATGTTCCAAGCAAGAAAGGGAGTATATGTTCCGCCGTTCCATACAGTTTCCGAGCTTGAAAGAACAATGAACAGCCTTTTCAAAGTTGTGGAAGTAAAGGCTGTAAAATCGGCTTTAATTTTTCATTGTATTAAGTAATAAAAAAATGTCAGGCGTGCAGCCTGACATTTTTTTATGTGTTTATGCAAGAAGCATTCTGTCGCTTGTTTCGCCGCCGCATTCTTCAAATTTCTTCAGAAGGTCGCTGACATGAAGCTGTTTCTTTTCTTCACCTTTAACATCATAGATAACTTTGCCTTCGTGCATCATTATCAGTCGATTTCCGTAGTGAATAGCATCTTTCATGTTATGGGTTATCATCAAGGTAGTAAGGGAATCCTTGGTGACAATTTCTTCGGTAAGTTCAAGAACTCTGGCTGCGGTTTTAGGGTCAAGTGCTGCTGTGTGCTCATCCAAAAGCAGCAGTTTTGGTTTTTGCAGTGTTGCCATAAGCAGGGTAAGTGCTTGACGCTGACCGCCCGAAAGCAAACCAACCTTGCTGTTCATTCGGTTTTCAAGTCCAAGGTCAAGCATTTTAAGGCGTTCAAAGTACAGCTCGCGTTCATTATTTGTTACACCCCAGCTTAAACCGCGGCGCTTCCCGCGGCGGTAAGCCATTGCAAGGTTTTCTTCGATTTCCATGTCGGCAGCCGTGCCGAGCATTGGGTCCTGAAAAACCCTTCCGAGCAGTTTTGCACGGACATATTCGGGCTGTTTGGTTATATCTTGACCATCAAGAGTGATTTTTCCGCGGTCAGCAAGAAAAACACCGGCAACCAAGTTGAGGGTTGTGGATTTTCCAGCACCGTTGCCGCCGATAACTGTAACAAAGTCACCCGGTTCAAGATGTAAATTTAATCCTTGTATTGCCTTTTTTTCATTTATCGTACCTGCATTAAAGGTTTTGTAAACATTTTCTACTTTCAGCATAATGTAGCTCCTTTCTTAAAACTAAGCAGCAATTTTTTTGTTTTTGGATGACGGCAGCTTGCTTTTAAGAACAGGAAGTGCCAATGCTGCGGCAACAATTGTTGCGGTAAGCAGTTTAAGGTCGGTAGATTTCATACCAAGCTGGAGAACAATTGCGATTATGAGTCTGTAAAGGATAGAGCCTATAATAACGGACAGCAGCTTGTGTGCAAAGGAAAGTTTAAATTTAAAGGCAGAAACAAGGAAATCAAAAATAACTTCGCCTATAATGATGGATGCAAGACCAATAACGATAGCACCCTGTCCCATTTGAACATCGGCATAGCCTTGGCTTTGACCTACCAGTGCACCGGAAAGAGCAACCAAACCGTTACCCAAGAACAGACCGATTATTTTCATCATATCGGTGTTTACACCCAATGCGCGAACCATGTATTCGTTGTTGCCGGTAGCACGAATTGCACTTCCAAGCTCAGTACCGAAGAACCAGTACAGAATAAACACAAGAGCAGCTGCAATAACTATACCCAAAATAAGGGTAATAATGCTTTTTTGCATGGAGGTAATGTCACGCAGTATGGTTACAATGGTAGAGACTCCGTTAAGCGGTGTGTTTGGCTGTCCCATTACTCGGATATTTACGGAATAAAGAGCAAGCTGTGTCAAAATACCTGCAAGCAGGATTGGAATTTGCAGCTTTGTGTTAAGAACTGCGGTAACAGTGCCTGCAATCATACCTGCCGCAACAGCGATGAACAGGGAAAGAAATGGGTCAACACCTTTTAATATCATAACTGCACTAACAGCACCGCCAAGGGCAAAGCTGCCGTCAACGGTCATGTCTGCACAGTCCAAAACCTTAAATGTGATAAAAACACCCAATGCCATAACACTCCACAGTATACCCTGCGAAACAGCACCCTGCATTGCCAATAAAATACTAGTCATGGGAACCTCCAAAAATATCCTTAGCTTTTGTATAATAAGTTAAACATAAGTTCCGGCGATGAGTAAAGCCCCATCGCCGAACTTTGTTTTACATTATTTCATTTTTATACCATTTCAGCTTTTGCAGCCAAATCTTCAGGAATAGTAACATTAAGGGTTTCTGCAATAACTTTGTTAATTGTCAGGTCACAGTTGGTAAGGTACTGAACAGGCATTT
>JAFYSU010000043.1 GCA_017559185.1 Oscillospiraceae bacterium | reverse complement strand
CATTTTTGTCATCATTGCTGGGAGAACTACGCGGTTTCTCAGTTCAACGCCTCTAATTTTCAGAGGGGAAAACAGTTTTTCATAAGCCATAGGATTTGCCACCTTTCTTTAACCTTTATAAGAATTTTTCGTGCTTTCTTTTCTGGAAAGCCTGATATTATTTACTAACTTTAGCGACAGTGGACTAACCACTGTCAATTGAATAATTACACCATCATATACCGCAATACCATGTTCTAACTACATGCTCAATGTTGGTGAATTCAAGTCCCTGTTAACAAAACTTACTATTGAGGATTACCCTTGAACATTTCAAGGGTAATCCTCTTAATTACTTACTTTTTTTTAATAGAACAGTATGTACTGTTCACAAATTACATGATGATACCGCCGTCGCAGTCAATGATAGCGCCTGTTACATAAGCAGCGTCATCGGAAGCAAGGAATGCGAAAGAACCAGCCATATCTTCTGGTGTAGCAGTACGGCCCAGAGCTGTCATTTTGCACATAGCAGCCATCATCTGTTCACCGCCTGGACGAGCCAGAACTGCTTCTTTAGCCATTTCAGTCATAACAACGCCTGGGGATACGGAGTTAACGCGGATACCGTATTTACCAACTTCACGGCTGAGTGCACGGGTAATACCGCGAACTGCGAATTTGGAAACGGAGTATGCGCTCTGGTTTGGAGAACCGTGACGGGAAGTCAGGGAGCTGGTGTTGATGATAGCGCCTTTGCCCTGTTCTTTCATGATTCTAACGCCTGCACGGCAGCATTTCCACAGACCGTTAACGTTGATGTCCATAACGCCCCAGAAATCTTCATCGGACATGGTTTCGATTGGTGCGTTCTGAGAAACACCTGCGTTGTTAACGAGGATATCCAGTCTGCCCCATTTGTCCATAACAGCTTTGAACATTGCTTCGATTTCTTCGGTGCTTTCCATTCTTGCTGGTGTGCCGATGATTTCAGCATTTGGGAATTTTTCTTTCAATGCAGCTACTGCTTTATCTACAGTTTCAGCTTTTGTACCGTTGATAGCAACTTTTGCGCCTTCTTCGAGGAATTTGGTTGCTACTGCAAAACCAATACCACGTGCGGAACCTGTAATAAGTGCTACTCTGTCTTTCAATCTCATGTTAATACTCTCCTTCACATTTAGAAAATTATAATATCTCTCCGCCGCTTCATAAACGGCGATGGGTCACAAAATTAAATTGCAAGATTTCTTCCTATTATTTATTAGGTTCCCACTCTGCAGGTTCCCAACCCTCAGGAATAGAAGTTTGCTTGTAAGCACCTTCCATCTTCTTAAATGCCATACGCAGGGTTTTGATTCGCCAAGCGCCATCTTCACCTTTTACAAAGTCGTCAACATAAATCGACCATGTCTGAACTCCGCTGCCGTCATCTAAATATGTATGATGGTCTTCGTACTGGAAGATACCTCTTGCTTCAGTGTCACTGATCATCCAAACCAGTGGTTGATGTCCCATATGCATAGTACAGAGGAACGAATTTACATATTTCGATTTTCTTGCCTGCTCGAGTGCGTTTACATCCGAAGGCCCGAAATTGTAATATGAAAAGTCATCGGTAAAAAGTTCAACCGCATACTCCTCTTTTTTCATGTCCATTGCCCACCAGTAATAGTATTTAGCTTCTATTACCTTCTGCATTTCACAAAGGAGTTCCGGTGTGTACTGCTGTTTGCGTACATTCTTCATTACCTCAATTGCCATTTCGCGCATCTTTTCATCGAAAGGCAAAACATGTACAGCCATGCAACATCCTCCCATCTTTACAAGCATAATAACGATCCAGACCTGATTGTCATTCAAGCTGCCAACAACCGCAAATCTTTGATTGACAATTAACAGACTCAACCGTTGAGCTAATAATAAAACAAATAGTTTGTATTGTCAATAGTTTTTTTGTGTAATTCAACCAGTAGTTACTGCTGTATTTTTCCTAAACAAGTAAATAATCGTTGTAAAAACACTATAAAAACCACATTAAATCACACTGCGTTCGATTATTATTTATCTTTTTATAGTCATTTCAACCAATGCAGCGCGTATATTTTTGTCAAATTATAAGAACCTTGCCCTCTTTTTATGTTACACCACCTATTTACAGGCGAATAAAATAATTTAATATAATTATCTGCATTTATAACTAGAAAGTCATGTGTATGCATTTAATTAATATACTAATAAAATTTAGGTGCAATTTTGTGACTCACTTAGCACCCAACAAGTTAAATCTATGCCGCTTGAAACAAAAATATTACATTTCACAGTATACTTTATCCAATAGGAGTAATACGGCAAATCCATATTCTTTAACGACTTTTGTACACAAAAATTTAAAAAATTTTATTCTTTATCCCTCCTTTATACTATTATATATATATATATACTCACTTCACAAAAATTTCAAAAAAATGCGCAAACTCTATTGACAGATTGCTTCATTATAGTTAATATAATAACAACAATGTTCATTCGAGTGAATGTACATAAGTATTAATTTTCTAGGAGGTCTCAAAATGAGCACAGACAAGAAATTCTCTGGCTGGTCAGTATTTGTGGCATGTATTTTGCTTAACACATTTGCTACCGCTACATGTAGTGGTACAGCCGCACTCTTTATGAACCCTATTTGTACTGAACTGGGCTTCAGCTTCGGTTCTTGGGGCTTGAACAACCTCATCGGCTCCCTGTGTAGCGCAGGTGGTGCTATGTGGCTCGCACCAAAACTCGGCAAAGGTAACATGAACAAAATCATGGTTATCTGTGCAATCGTAACTGCAATCACTTTCGGTCTTTCCGGTATGCTTACCGCTCTGTGGCAGTTCTACCTCGTACTTGGTATCTGCAACATCGCACTCGCTGGTCTGACTCAGCTCCCAACTTCCATGCTGCTCACAGCTTGGTTCGAAGACAAACGTTCCACAGTTCTTGCTATCGCATTCGCTGGTAACAGCATCGG
Source organism: Oscillospiraceae bacterium (assembly GCA_017559185.1). Classification (GTDB taxonomy): domain Bacteria; phylum Bacillota; class Clostridia; order Oscillospirales; family Ruminococcaceae; genus RGIG7389. Next base: position 36,999 of record JAFYSU010000043.1, on the reverse strand, counting down.
TACTATGATCTGGGCTAAAATCTTCGCTATCTTCATGGCTCAGCCAGGCGGTTGGAGAACTTGCTACTTCATCGGTGCTATTTCTCTGGCAGTTGTAGTTATCCCAGTTTGTCTGTTCATGGTTAAAAAAGCTCCAGCTCTCTATGGTCAGGAAGCTTACCGTGATGCTAACAAAAAATCCGCTGACGGTGCTGCAGCTAAAAAAGCTGACGCTTGGGAAGGCGTTACAAAGAAAGTTGCTACTAAATCTTCCGCTTACCTCTTCTTTGTACTCTCCATCATTCTCATCGGTATGATGGTTGCTGGTGTTGCTACTCACGCTATCAACTTCGTAATGGTTCCACTTGAAAACGGCGGCGGCGGCTGGTCCGTTGACATGGGTGCTAACCTGCAGGCTGCTTACTCCTTCGCAGCTCTGATCCTCGTAACTTTCGTTTCCGGTCCAATGTTCGACAAAATCGGCGTTGTTAAAGGTGGTACTATCTCCTGTATCGCTGCTGCACTCGGTATCGCTTGTCTGTATGTAGTATCCATGAGCGGTAGCGTTGCTGCTGGTTTCGGTTGGGCTGTACTGATGGGTCTTGCTGGTGGTTTGGCTAAACTGTACGCTTCCCTTATGACTTCTGTACTGTTCGGTACAAAAGAATACGGCGCAATCTACAGCTTGGTTAACCTGTTCTTCCTGGTAGGCTGCTCCGTTGGTTCCGTATTCACCGGCGTTGTTGCTGACATGGCTGGTTACGGCATGGCTTGGCTCTGCTACATCGTAATGGTTGTTCTCGCTGCTGTTTGCATCAACCTCGCTGCAAAAGCTAGCCTGAAACTCCGTGCAGAATACCCAAACGCTCCTGTAGCTGCTGAATAATCTTAACTTTAATAAGATTTAATTGGACCTTCCTTCGGGAAGGTCCTTTTTTATGTCTCTGTGCCATACCCTTATTATTCCTTTTTCTTTTCATGCTTTCAAATAAATAATAACTGCCGCAAGGTTCTTATTTGGTATAAAACAGGCCCTTTACATACTATATTTTATTAAGCCCGTTTGCAGCGTATGTGTTTGTTGTTTAAATCCCAAGCACAAATTCCTTGGATTTGTGCTAAAATTCGATTATTTTAGTAACATTGTGTACATATTTTATAATAATTTTTATCATTTTCGAAAAAATATAAGCATTTTCACTTATTCCTATTGACATTCTTGCGATAAGTAGTTAAAATTATGTCAAACAGTAGGGTTTTATCCAGTGCTTTCTTCTGTTTGTGTTTGGCTTTCTGAGCTACAACATTGGTTAGGTCTTGAAACGGAGTGTGAATCCGTTATTTATAAAACGCTGCAATAATCATAGCGGAGGTAATTTTATGAAAAACTACAAATTTAAAGCATCGTTTATGAAGACTACATTTCTTGCATCCGGCTTGAGCAACTGGTTCTTCAACGGACTTTTCTATTACCTGCTCAGCAGCGGGGTAGAAAAAGGCATTATCGACTATGCCATCAACGGTGGCGCAACAGCACTCATTCTTTCCCTTATCTGCGGTGGTCTTGCACTTCCGGGTGTTAAAGGCAACTTGAAAAAAGGTCTTGTTCCTGACGGTGTATGGGACCGTGAACATCTCATCGGTCACTGTGCTCCAAAAGGCGGCTTCATGCAGGTTCTGTTGGCATCCATCATTGTAACTATCGTATTCACTCCTATCTGCGCAGGTATCTTTGCTCTGTGGGCTTGCTTCAATGCAGCTACAACATTTGCACTTCCTCTTGCACAGGTTACAATGCCTGTAATGACCGGTGCTGTTCTTCACGGCTTCGCAGCTTGCTTTATGGCACTTATGGTAACATATCTTGTAAATGTATTTGCAGTTGTTACCTATCAGGAAGCTAACTCCCAAGGTCCTAAATACCTGAAAATCGCAAGAAAATAATCATACTTATTTAAGTTATATAATGTAAGAACAAAAAATTATCTCCTGTGGCAGTTAGATTGCCACAGGAGATTTTTATTATGTATTACAATCTTTATTTTTGCTGCGATATATTATCGGACGATAATTTAAGGTCTCTCAATATATCCTCGGCACGGAACTGTAAAATTCTGTTGCGTGTACCAAATATACTAAGCGCAGCTTCTACAGAACCATCCATACCTGTTATAGGCACAGCATAACACACCTCATCATCCCTAAATTCTCCATCCTCAATATCATAACCACGCTCGCGAACCTTTTGCAGGCGTTCTTCAAAAGCATCTATTGTGTATATAGCTTTTTTAGTTAGCCCCCTGTGTTTCTGATTTTGCAGATATTTTTCCAAATAATGCTTGTTCTTTTCCTTATTATTATATGCCATTATGCAGTGCATTACTGCCGGCCTGTATGAATCGTTATTATGTGTTTGCTGGTCATTAGAGAAAAATGTTGTCGAATAACTGCCCATATAGTTTGTTATGATGAAAATACTGTTGTTCCTCATCACCGCCAAAACAACATATTCAGAATACTTTTGTGACAGATACTCCATATGAGGCTTTGCTCTGCTTACCATTGGCAGATGTTCCGCCGCTGAAAAACCTAACTTAAGCGCTTCAACTCCAAGTGAGTATACTCTGCCTTTTTTATTATGATAAACATACCCTTTGGCATGCAGTGTCTGCATTATTCTGTGCACCGTACTTTTTGGAAGTTCCAGTCGTTGTGCAATTTCGGTAATTCCCACGCCTGTACCTTTTTCACAAATAATTCCTACTATGTCAAATGCACGCTCCAAGCATTGAACCGAACTGTTTTCAGCAGACATATCCCCACATCCTTATATTTGATGGTTTCTTATTCGCTTGTTGTTAGAATATATAAATAAGTATAACATATTATACATATAATTCCAACTAAATTCCGTATGGTGGAACTTTTAGTTAATTAAAGCCTTATATTTCACCATACATCCCAATACTATATTATGCTATTTGTAATAAAACGACAAATATTTCGCCAAAGATTATGTAATTTAATCACGAAATCAAGTTGCACAGCGGGGCAGACTGTGTTATAATATAAACATCGTGAGGCAATATGCTTGGTACATATTTAAGTAAAGTAAGGGATATTTATTGTTCATTAAAGCATATTCTCACAAAAGCTATAATAAATTTTTTAAATCTTGGAGGTTCTAATATGGCTATTTCCAAACTGTACACCCCACTTCAGATTGGTACTCACACCCTTAAAAACAGAGTTTTTATGGCTCCAATGAGCACCGGTTACGAAGATCCAAACGGCACCATTAACGATGTTACCTACGATTACTGGGTAGAACGCGCAAAAGGCGGCGTTGGTGCTATCTACGTAGATGCAGTTACTATCGATACTGATGTACCATACCAGACTCCTGAAACCATCTCCCTGGGTGGCGATGAATTCATCCCAACCTTCAAAAGACTGACCGACAAATGTCATGAATACGGCTGCTCCATCTTCCCACAGATCGCTTACATGGGCGCTGAATGCTGCAACGGTTGGTTCAAAGGTATCCCAGCTGTAGGTCCATCCGCTTACCACAACGCTGCTGGCTTTATGTGCCGCGAAATGCGTCTGGACGAAATCCCAGCTATCATCAAAAAATACGGTGAAGCTGCTCGTCGTGCTCGTCTGGCTGGTTGTGACGGTGTTCAGCTGCATGCTGCTCACGCTTACATGATGCTCGGCGCATTCCTTTCCCCACTCAGAAATAAACGTACAGACCGTTACGGCGGCTCCCTTGCTAACCGTGCTCGTCTGGCTATCGAAGTTATTAAAGAAGTTAAATCCGCAGCTGGTTCTGACTTCCCAGTTATCATGCGTATTTCTCCATCCGAAAGAACACACGGCGGTCTGAACATTACTGACTGGTATCAGCTGATCCCAATGTTCGAAGAAGCTGGCGTTGACATGTTCGAAGTTTCCGGTGGTAACCCATACCAGGCTTACGAAAACCTGATCCCATGTCACTACGGCCGTCCAGCAGCTAACTTGGAAGAAGCTATGGCTATCAAAGCTATCGCTACCGTTCCAGTAACAACTGTTGGTAAAGTTAACGACGTTCGTCTGGCTGAAGCTCTCGTTGCACAGGGTAAAGTTGACGGTGTAACCATGGGTCGTCCTCTGCTGGCTGATCCAGAACTCATCAACAAAGGTCGCGAAGGCAGATACGATGATATCGCTCCATGTGCTTCCTGCGGTGGTTCCTGTATCTCCCGTACAAAAGACGACATGCATGCTCACTGCCACATCAACCCAGCTCTGGGTCGTGAAAAAGAATGGGCTATCAAACCTCTCGAAGGCGAAGCTAAAAACGTTCTCGTTGTTGGTGCAGGTCCTGCTGGTCTGTCCGCTGCAAGAGTTGCTTCCCTGCGTGGTCACAAAGTTACCGTTCTTGAAAAACAGGGCAAAGTTGGCGGTCAGCTCGCTCTGGCTTCCGTTCCACCATCCAAACAGGATCTTACAAAATGGGTTGTTTACCTCCTGACACAGTGTGAAAAACAGGGCGTAAACTTCGTATACAATGTAGATGCTACTCCAGAACTCATCAAATCCTACAACCCAGACGTTGTAATTCTGGCTGTTGGTGCTAACCCACTGGTTATCAACAAAATCCCAGGCTTCGACACTCTGGAAAGAGTTGTTACAGCTCAGGAAGTTCTGGCTGGTAAATACACAACTCCACACGGCATGGATGCTTGCCTCTCCGGTAAAGTTGTAATGCTCGGCGGCGGTCTCGTAGCTTGCGAAACCATGGAACACATCTGCCATGTTAACTACGGTTCTCAGACAACTCGTCCACGCATCGAAGGTATCATCGTAGAAATGCAGCCACAGGTTGTTGGTATGCTTACTCCAGCTAACCGTCTGCCACTTCTCCGTTCCCTCGAAAGCTTTGGCGTTGACATCAGAACCGGTACTAAACTGATGGCATTCGACGGCAGAACTGTTATCGTTGAAAAAGACGGCGTTGAAGAAAGAATCGAAAACGTTGACCATGTAATTTGGGGTATGGGCTCCAGACCAAACATCAGCCTGACTGAACCACTCAAAGAAATGGGTCTGAACGTTATCACCATCGGTGACTGCGATAAGATTGGTACCGCTCGTACCGCTATCGAAACCGGTTACGCTGTAGCTAACTCCCTCTAATATTTAGTCTCTCATTAGCATGTTATACCAAGCGGTGAGTTAATCTCACCGCTTGGTTGACAATATAAAAACCACTTATTTTCTAGGAGGTACATTACTATGAGCGATCTCGAAAAAAGAATTAAAAGATTGGAAGACATCGAAGAAATTAAATCCCTGATGGGTAAATACTATCGTTGCCTCGACCTGAAAGACTGGGACAATCTGAAAACTTGCTTCTCCCCTAACGTAGTTACAAGCTACTCCGACGGCAAACTCTGCTTCAAAGGTCCAGATGAAACTGTTGGCTTCTTTGCTAAAGTTATGGGCTTTGATGATCAGATCAGCCAGCACCAGGGTCATACCCCAGAAATCACCATTGACGATGAAAACAACGCTCACGGTCACTGGTATCTGCAGGACTACCTCGTAATCCGTAAACACAACCTCGGTCTGCGTGGTACTGCTATCTACACCATCAAATACGAAAAAGTAGACGGCGCTTGGAAAATCCTTGACATCGGCTACAACCGTATCTTCGAAGAAAGATGGAACCGTTCTGACTACAACAACCGTCAGTTCACCGAACTCCATCCTGGCTTCAAAACCGGCGACCTTGCTGACGTTGGCGCTAAATAAATTTTTTTCAGCTACTAAGTTTGGTACATATCAAACATTAAAGGGACAGCTCACGCTGTCCCTTTTTTTGCGTTGTTTTATACAGTTTATTCAACTAATACAAATTAACTTACCTGCAAAATATTCACTTCTTATTCTTTTAAAAATGTGTCTTCATTAGGTATAAGTCTGACTGTCCGAGACAAAATATCAATGAAAAGAGGTGAGCATTATGTCCAGAAACGAAAAAAACAATAAAAATAACAACCTGAATCAGAACCAGAATAACAACCAGAACAATAATCAGAATAACAACAACCGTAACTACGATAACAAAAAAAATCAGTAATTCGGTATGCAGCAAAAAACGGCTGAACATAAAAGTTCAGCCGTTTTTTATTTATAATGATGTCGAATCTATTCCACGGAAACCTTCCCCAAGTATTTCACCTGCATCAGTAACTACCATAAAGGAATACGGGTCAATGCGGTGAGCTATCTTCTTTACTGCCGGATACTGGTGGTTTCTAACCGCACACATCAGCACCTGCCGTTCTTGATTGGAGTAAACGCCTGTACCCGAAAGCAGTGTTGCGCCTCGTCCAATCTCTACGGTAATTGCTTTTCCTATTTCCGCAGATTTATTTGAGATTATGTATAAAACCTTGCCTCTGTCCAAGCCAACAATGATGGAATCGACCATTCTTGTTTCTACAAAGATGGTAATAAGAGCGTACAGTGCACTTTCCATGCTGTGATACACAAACGCCGAACTTATTAACACCATTGAATCGAAGAATAAGGTTATCTTACCAATGGAGATATGCGGAAATCTCTTTTTAAGAATACGGTTTATTATATCTGCCCCGCCGGTAGTAGAACCTCGCATAAAAACCACGCCCAAACCTATACCGCCAAGCACCCCCGCAAATATACATGCCAACAGCTTGTCGCCTTGATAAGGCGGTATATTAACGGTAACAATGTCCAGCATAAGTGTCATTATAAAAATGGTCTTAAGTGTTCTTAGTGTTAAGTGTTTTCCAAGCGCTTTATACGAAATAATTAAAAGCGGAACATTTATTAAAAGGCTTACTGTACCAATAGGGGCATCTGTCAAATAATTTATCAGGGTAGCAATACCCGTAACTCCGCCCGGAGCAATATTATTGGGAGCAGTGAACATATTTACCGATATGGCAAACAGCAATGAGCCAAGAATATCGCAGCCTATATCGACTGCAAAATTTTTGAAGCGTAGAGCCAGTCCTTTTCCCATAACAATCAAACCCCTTCCGCTTGTTTTAAATTTTCCTGTATAAAATCAAACAAACTGTTTAAGCGTGATATTTCGCCTTTAAGGTAAAGAAATCCGAACAAGGCTTCCAGTCCTGTTGCTCTGCGATATTCAGCAGGGTCGCTGTTTTTGGGCGGATGCACACCACTGGCATTTCTTCCTCGCTTCATTACAGACAATTCCTCTTCGGTAAGCTGATTTTCAATAATAAAATATGCTTTGCTTTGGCAGGAAGCCCTAACCTGCTGCACTGCAAGGCTGTGCAGCTTTCCGACAGGCATACTTCCTCCCGCAACCAAGCGCTCCCTTACCAACAGTTCATAAACACCATCACCTATAAAAGCCAAAGTCAAAGGGCTCAGCAGTTTTGGATTATTATTTGGTGCTTGCACAATATGTTCCATCAAGCGGATATCCTTTCAATTACGAATAAAATTAACGAACGTAATCAAATTCAAAGTTCAAAATGCTTACAGTATCGCCTTCTTCAATACCCATTTCTTCAAGTTTATCAATTACACCTGCTGTAATGAGTACTCTTTGGAAGTAAGCCAAGGATTCATTATCATCCAAGCTAACCATACCAAGCACACGAACAAGCCAATCAGCTTCAACAACATAAATACCGTCTTCAATCTTAATTTCGAAGTCCCATTTACGGCTGTGGTCAATTTCAATAGGCTGTATTTCAACCGGCTCAAATCGTTTAATTGGCGGCAAGTCTTTAAGTTTTTCAGCAATTGCATATACAAGCTGCTGTGTGCCCTGCATTGTCGCAGCAGACACAACATGGAACTCATAACCTTGCTCCTCAACAAACGCTTTAAAATCGGCAATCTGCTCGTCTGTTGCGATATCTGTTTTATTGGCTACAACTATCTGTTCCTGCTGTGCCAATTCTTCGTTGAAGTTTTCAAGCTCACGGTTTATTGCCGCAAAATCTTCCTTAGGGTCACGGCCTTCGCTTCCGGATACATCGACAACATGCACTATCAAACGGCAGCGTTCAACATGGCGCAAAAAGTCATGTCCCAAGCCTACACCCTCACTTGCACCTTCAATAAGACCCGGAATATCAGCCATAACAAAGCTGTTTCCTTCACCTGCTTTTACCACACCAAGCACAGGAGTGAGTGTTGTAAAGTGATAGTTTGCAATTTTTGGATTTGCATTTGAAATAACCGACAAAAGTGTGCTTTTCCCAACATTTGGAAAACCAACCAAGCCAACATCAGCCAACAGTTTCAGCTCAAGCACCAAATCATATTCTTCACCTGGTATACCGGGCTTTGCAAAACGAGGTATCTGGCGTGTAGGGGTAGCAAAGTGAGCATTTCCCCAGCCACCGTTTCCGCCTTTAGCTATAACGACAGGTTTGTCGGAGGACATATCCGCCAGCAAGCGTCCGCTTTCAGCTTCTTTTACAAGTGTACCGATAGGTACCTTTATTACAAGAGCCTCGGCAGATTTACCGCTGCATTTTTTCTTTCCGCCCGGTTCACCGTTTTTAGCAATAAATTTTCTTTTATATTTAAAATCCACCAGAGTGTTTGTATGCGGGTCTGCAACAAAAACTATATCACCGCCGCGGCCGCCATCGCCGCCGTCGGGACCGCCGGCAGCAACATATTTTTCTCGGTGGAAGGAGACAGCACCGTTACCGCCGCTGCCTGCTCTGATTTTTATTTGTACCTTATCTATAAACATTTAAATTCACCGTTCCCTTTCTGCCTGCATAGTTTATTTGAACAGCATAAAAACTTCATGAAACCATTGGCTTCATCTCGTTTTTCTGATGTTCAACATTATTACTATACCAATTTTTCCGAATAATATCAAATCCCCGACCGAAAACCGGCCGGGGACTCAGCAGATATTCTAAGTCGATATTACTGTGCTGGGTAAACGCTTACTTTTTTGCGGTCACGACCGTAACGTTCGAAACGAACTACGCCGTCAACTTTTGCAAAAAGGGTATCGTCTTTACCAATGCCAACATTTTCACCTGGGTGAATATGTGTGCCTCTCTGGCGATACAGAATGTTGCCAGCCAGAACGAACTGACCGTCAGCACGTTTCGCGCCAAGACGTTTGGACTCAGAGTCACGACCGTTCTTGGTGGAACCTACACCTTTTTTATGAGCAAAGAATTGCATATTCAATCTAAGCATTCAAAACACCTCCGAAAGTTTCAATTTGATGGTTCCTTCGTAATCCTCCGCCAAAATCTCCAAATGGAGCTTCAGCCCCTCAAGCAATTTAGCTGCAATTGGGTCAGCATCCGAAGGAAGCTTACATGTAATCACATTTTCCATGACTTTCAGTTCAGCCTTTACTCCCAACACCTCGGTCAAGGTATTAGCTGTTAACTGAACCGCAGAAGTAACCGCAGCACACACAATGTCCTCGCCAAAATCGGCATAGCCGGCATGTCCGCTTAAACGAAAGCCTTTAAGACCGCAGCTGTCAGTTAAAAATTCCGCTTTAATCATAATAACCTATTAACCGTTGATAGCAGTGATTTCTACCTTGGTGTATGGCTGTCTGTGACCCATTTTGCGTTTGGAGTCTTTCTTTGGTCTGTAGGTAAACACAGTGATTTTTTTGCCTTTGCCGTTTTTAACAACTTTAGCAGTAACCTTTGCGCCTTCTACAACTGGAGTTCCGACAACCATGCCGTCTTCTTTGCCAAGAGCGATTACAGGAAATTCTACTACTTCATCAGCCTGAACATCAAGTTTTTCAATGAACAGGGTGTCGCCTTCCTGTACACGGTACTGTTTGCCACCGGTTTTAATAATTGCGTACATAAAATATAGCCTCTTTCTGATAGTCTCGCTGCGTTCAGGCGGCGCTGTTGCGCACTTATAGCCTTGTGCATGCGGCAAGAAACATTTTAACACAGTCACCACAGCCTGTCAAGCATGCTGTGAAGATTTTTTTTGCAAAAAAGCCTTTATTTAAAGTGTTTTTTCAAACACTCTCGGTCTGCCTGCCGAGTTACTGGTTTTTGCAGCTTGAATTGTATTTTTCATGAGCATGGTTATGGTCATCGGTCCAACCCCACCTGGAACAGGTGTAACATACGAAGCTTTGTCGCTCACAGTTGCAAAGTCAACATCTCCGCACAGTTTACCCTCGCTGCGGTTCATGCCCACATCAATAATCACCGCACCTTCTTTTACCATATCACCGGTAATAAGTCTTGCACAGCCGGTCGCACTTACTATTATGTCTGCGTTACGGCAAGCAGCTTTCAAATCCTTGGTTTTTGAATGACAAATGTTAACTGTAGCGTTTCGGCTGAGCAGCATCATTGCAATAGGCTTACCAACGATATTGCTTCTGCCTACCACCACGCAGTCTTTACCTGCTATTTCAATACCATAATGGTCAAGAAGCTCAACAATGCCGGCTGGTGTGCATGGCAGCAGTGCGCCGTCACCTATCATTACACGACCAACATTCCATGGATGGAAGCAGTCAACATCTTTATCAGGCTCGATGGCATGCAGTATTTCCTGTTCGTCAAAATGCTTTGGCAAAGGAAGCTGTACCAAAATACCGCTTATTTCTTTTTTTACATTAAGTTCGTGAATCAAGTCAAGCAGTTCTTCCTGAGTAGTGCTTTCCGGAAGAATGTACTTTTCTGCATATATTCCCAATTCTTCGCAAGCTTTGGTTTTGTTGCGAACATAAATTGCAGATGCAGAATCATCGCCAACCAGAATAACTGCCAAACCCGGAAGATTTCCTTCCTGTTTAAGCTGCTCTACCTCCAGTTTAAGCTGTTCCTTAATTTTAGAAGCTACTAATTTGCCATCGATTAATTGCATATACTGCCGCATCCTTTCTTAATTGTGTATTATTTTTTGCCTTCAGGCTCTCTTGCATCACGGGATTCCTGCGTTGTCGCATAAAGCGGAGGCAGACTTTCGGGCGACTTTTTCAGTTTATTATAAATAACCGCAAGTGTAACGGATGCCGAAACCGCCAACACCGCTGCAACAAGCTGAGATACTCTAAAACTTGTTGACGGTATGAGCAAGCTGTCGGTACGAAGACCCTCTATCCAAAATCTTCCCAAGCCATACCATGCCGCATACATCAAGGTGAGTTCACCGTCAAATTTGCGGCGGTTTGTGTACCACGCCAATGCAATAAAACCAACCAAACACCACATAGACTCATAAAAGAATGTAGGGTGAACGGTAACCAGCTTCCACATTGACGGGTCCGAAAAATCCACATTCCTGCCCATTGCCTCAAGCTGCATAACAATATCTACACCTGTTTCTTTAAGGTGCTGCATATTGCTTCGCAGAAAAGCAAACACTTCGGGCGAAGCCATTCCCCATGGCTTATCGGTAATGCTGCCAAACGCTTCAATGTTAACGAAATTTCCCCAACGACCGACTGCCTGTCCTATCAAGAAACCACTGGCTGCCATATCCGCCATGGGAAGCACCTTTACTTTTCGTATATAAGCTGCGATACATCCAAACAAAAATCCGCCTATAATTCCTCCGTATATTGCAAGCCCCCCGCTGCGTGTATCCAGCAGCTGGTCAAGGTGCTTTCCGTAATAATCCCATCTAAAGGCAACATAATAAAGCCTTGCCGACAGTATTCCGCCAATTGTCCCGCAGATAATAACATCTATAACTCTGTCAACATTCAAGCCGAATGTATCCTTACAGCGTGCAAAGGTGTAAAGCAATGCCAACATAAAGCCTGTTGCTATTAATACACCATACCAGTATATATCCAATCCGAAAAGCGTAAACGCTTCCCTTTTAAGATGCAAAACACTATCCGAAAGTCCCGGAAACATTAGTTGTGACGCAAATTCCAAAACTGCTCCTCCTTATGCAGAAATAGGCTTAACGATGGAGATAGCGCTTTTTGCGTTATCGTAGGTTTTAAGTCTTTCGGTTATCTTTTCAAGGGTTGCATCCGCTGCTTTTTCAAGCACATAGTAAGCATCAACATTTGAAAAATATGCCTGTGTCATCAGTCCTGCAATAGAATCCGCACGGCTGTACATGGACAAATATCTTCCGTATATCGACTTTTTCGCACGCTCAAAATCTTCTTTGGCAATACCTTTGGTTTTTATGCTTTCTATTTCATTTCGAAGCAGGTCGTAAACTTTGTCAGGGTCTTTTGACTCGCCCGAGAAAATCGAGCAGTAATAATCACGGCTGGACATTACTTCGCCTGCAAAGCCGCTGCTGATAAGACCCTGTGTATACAAGGTTTCATAAAGCGGTGAGGTTTCGCCCATGAGTACTTCCATTAAAATTTCGTCCAGAACCATGTTTTCCATGTTAACAGCAGGGTCTTTGTCAGCTATTCCCTTGTAGCCAATCTGGAACATTGGCATTGCTACCTCAAATTCCTGTTCCACTCTTGCTTTGTACACACTTTCAGGTTCTTCCGGAGCAATACTTTCAATTTTTATCGGCTTAGCAGGTTTGAGCACCTTGTCGGCAACTGCAAGTGCCGAGTCAACATCAAAATTACCCGCTATTGTAAGCACCATGTTGTGCAGGTTATAGAATGTATTGTAGCAGCGGTAAAGCAGCTCGGCATCTATTTCTGCAATAGATTCAACAGTTCCCGCAATATCAATGCGAACAGGGTGATTGTGATACAGCGCACCCAAAAGATTAAAGTAAACTCTCCAGTCCGCATTATCATCATACATTCTTATTTCCTGACCTATAATACCCTGTTCCTTTTCAACGGTTTTCTGTGTGAAATACGGATGAGTAACAAAATCAAGCAGAATTTCCAAGGACTCTTCAAAATTTTCGGAGCAGGTAAACAGGTAGCAGGTTTTGTCAAAGCTGGTAAATGCATTTGCACTTGCACCTGTTTTTGCATATCTTTCAAATGCGTCTACACCATCTTCACATTCAAACAGCTTGTGCTCCAAAAAGTGTGCTATACCCTCGGGCACCTGTGCAAAATCTTCTTCACCGTCAACACGAAAACGAGTATCAACCGAGCCATATTTAGTGCCAAACTGCGCATATGCAGTCGAAAAACCTTTCATCGGGCAAAGCAGTATGGTAAGGCCTGTGGGATGCTGTACTTTTATATATTCTTCACCCAAACGCTTGGATGCTATAATTTGTTTTTCCATTGTTTTCTACCCCTTTCTTAAGCCTGAGCCGCACCTGTAAGAAGATAGGTTGTATCAAGCTGTACAGTATTTGCCATTTTTGTAATTTCTTCGGCTGTAATACTGCTAAGCAGAGCAAAGTCCTCATCCGGCGAAATATTTGTTCCGCGCATGAGCTGTGTAAGATACCAGTTTTCCAAAGCGGAAAGCGAGTCGGTAGCAGCTTTTGAAGCTGTCGACAAAATCATTTTGCAGTGGTCAAGTTCCTCCTGTGTGAATTTGCCTTCTTTAACAGCCTGAAGCTGTGCCAATATTTCGGTAATTGCTTTGTCTTTATTAGCATCTTCAATGCCGCTTTCAACGGTGAGTATACCGGTAGTGCGGTTAAAGCGTGCTGCACAATAATAACAAAGGCTAAGCTTTTCACGAACATTTTTAAACAACAGTGAAACAGGTGTTCCGCCGTAGAGAGATGACATAAGGCGCAGTGCAGCCATTTCGCGGTCATTTTCAGGAACGCCCACACGCATACCCATAACCAGTTTAGCCTGAGCAATATTCATGGTTTCGGTAACGGTTTTTGCTTTTTCTACATTAGGCTTGTACTCAATCGGTTCTATTTCGGTCACATTAGTTCTGTTAAGACCGGAAAACATTTCACGAACTACCTTTTCGCCCGATGTTGGGTCCCCGCTTCCCACAAACATGAATTCAATCTTGGAATTGTTTATAATATTTTCGTAAGCTTGTGCCGCGGTTTTATTTGTAATAGCCTTGGCATCTTCTTCATAGCCGTATTTTTTAATTGCTGTAGGTTCACCCTCGCACATAATGCTGCGGCATCTGCCTGCTGCATAGACACGCTTATCATTTATTTCTGCACGAATGGTATCAATAAGGAACTGTTTTTCCAGTTCAACAACATCGCCTTTAAATTCACCGTCGGAAATATTCGGCTCAAGCACCGCTTCACAAAGCAGCTTTGCACATTCCTCTATTAATTTTTCACCGTTAAGTGCGTAGCGGTCGTCTATCGAAGTTATTGCCAGTGACAACAGCTGGTATTTGCCGTATTTGTCAACAGCTGCATCAAGCGATGCGCCGTAAAGCTCGGCAAGTTTTTTGTTAAGCTCAACAAAAGACGGACAATTTTTTGTTCCCTGCTTTAACACATACGGAACCAGTGCGTTAACAGTAACACTTTCTCTTTCCAGAGGCATTACCATACAAACAGAAATTCTGTTATGCTTGAATTTTTTATCGGTAACACTACTGTATCTTATACCATTTCCTATATTTACGCTTTTTACTTGATAGCTCAATATATCCAACTCCTTGCTGCTGTTCGCAATCTTTTTATTTATATAAAGTCAATAGTTTTCACTGTTTGGCAAATTGCCATTCACAACAGCTTATAGTATATCATATCTAATTCCAAAATCCTACTGAATAAGTGCATTTTAATGGCATATAAACATTAAATATTTTGTTAACAAGCATTTTGCCGTTAACATAAGTATTCCTTATTTTTAAAACAACAATACCCTGCCCAAAGGACAGGGTATTAATAGTTATTCAGCCAAAGCTGCTTGAATCATAATCGCACATTCAACGCGTTTCTTTTCCAAATCACAAGCAAGTTTAAATGGCTTGAGGATATTGCCTCTGTACTGCATATTTGCAGCGTTGCAGCCGCCGCTGCAGTAGAATTTAGCCCAGCATTCGCGACACTCATCCTTACCGTAAACGGTAGAGCGTGCAAAGGTTTCCTTGGTTGCAAGGTTTACTTCCATGCTGTCAAGGTCACCCATTTTCCACTGCGGATTACCAACAAACTGATGACAAGGGTACACTTCGCCGTCAGGTGTAATTGCAACATACTCGTTGCCGCAGCCACAGCCACGCAGACGCTTGATTGCACAAGGACCTTGGTCAAGGTCAATCATGAAATGGAAGAAGTTGAAGAACTCACCGTTTTTACGCATTTCAATCAATTTAGCAGCAAGTCTGTCGTACTCTGCAAATACTTCCGGCAGGTCTTCTTCGGTAAGTGCGTATGGGTGTTTTGGGTCAGTAACTACCGGTTCAATTGATATCTGCTCAAAGCCCTCATTGTAAAAATGAAGTACATCTTCGGTAAAGTCTTTGTTGTATTTGGTAAATGTAGCACGAATGTAGTATTCTTTGTCGCCACGCTTTTCCACCAGCTTTTTAAATTTAGGCATGATGGAATTGTAGCTTCCGCTTCCGTCAACACGAGGACGCATGCGGTCGTGAACTTCAGGACGACCATCGCAGGAAATTACAATGTTGCTCATTTCCTTGTTTATGTAGTCGATTTTTTCATCGTCAAGCAGAACACCGTTTGTAGTGAGTGTAAAACGGAAAACCTTGTTATGCTCTTTTTCCTTGGAACGAGCATACTCAACAATTTCTTTTACAGCGCCAAAATTAAGCAGCGGCTCACCGCCGAAAAAGTCAACTTCCAAATTGCGTCTGCCGTAGGAGTGCTTAATAAGAAAATCTATTGCTTTTTTGCCTGTTTCAGCAGTCATAATGCTTCTGCCGCCCTGATAAGAACCAGTGTCGGCAAAGCAGTATTTGCAGCGCAGATTGCAGTCATGCGCAATGTGCAGACACATGGATTTTATTGGGGAAACTGTCATCAGCTTATCAAAACGGGCATAATCGTCCTGTGTAAACAGCTGCTCAGCCTTGTACAGCTCCAAAACCTCGGCATATGCTTGGTCTATATCTTCTTTGGAATATGCCAAAGCATACAGCTCTTCGGGGCAATTATCTGCCAAAGGCGGTGTGAGCTTTTCAATAATGTCGTAAACGATGTCATCAACAACATGAATAGCACCGCTGTGAATATCCATTACAATATTATATCCGTTAAGTTTATACTGATGTATCATCATAATTTAGCATTACTCCTCTTATTATCCTTTAAAGCAACAAGAAAGGGACAGCATGCTGTCCCTAAACTTTCTGTGCATCACATCAGAGCAAGGCACTGATTATTTCTTGTGTTCACATTTCTGGTTTGCAACTGTGCAGGAAGTTTTGCAAGCAGACTGGCAGCTTGCCTGACATTCGCCGCAGCCACCTTTTACAGCTGTTTCTTTAAGATTTGCCTGATTCAAAGTTTTGATATGTTTCATGTTTCATGTTCCTTTCAGTAATTAAATGGTACATAAACGGTTGTTGGAAAAATTATATCATATTGCTTTTACAAACGCAAGTGCACACCAAAAATCTCCCTTTTGACTTAAGAACATCTGTCCATGTCAATGTTTTCAATGGCATAGAATTTAATCTATCATATGCTTGAATAAATATTTATTATTCCCTATTTATAGTATGATATGATAAACTATATTAGTATATTCCATTGTCAATATCCAATACAGTTAATTTCGAAAGGAATTTTTATAATGAAGTATCTGCTTGCAGCTGCAATTTTATTTTTAATGCAAAATCCTTCTGTAACAGACTCTACATCCAAATTCAATACACAGCTGACAACTGCATTTGAATCATTCAACAGCGAAGCAGTCGAAATATATTCGGACAACACCATACATTACAATGTTACTATCAATACCATATCTCATGAAGTCTTTGCAGATGACGGAACTTTAGTTGCAACCTATCATTATGAATATCCGCAAATGCAGCCCGTAAGAGGAAACGGCGCAATAATCCACACTCCGAATAATAAATCCGAAGAACACGCACTGTTAGTTTCTCAAAATTTCAACAATTATTTTAATGATTTTCAAGAAGAACATTCTGATTACAGCAAGTACGCCAAGGACTCTACTGCCGAAGAACTTTACCTCTGCAAAAAGAACGAGGGAGACGGTGTTTTTTTCCCTTTTTATGAAGAAATAAAATATGCCGATATATATCAAACAGATAATATAATAAGCCTTTATGGACATTTTCAATCATACACAGGCGGCGCTAGGCCTTGGAAATCTTCATTAGGTCTTAATTTTGATTTGAAAAGCGGCAAATTTTTTTCTTCAGAAATACTTGGAAAAAGCAACTTTAACAAAGCTGTAGCGGCAGAAATTATTCGTCAAGCAAATCGGTATAGTGAAGCTCCTGTTAATTGGCAGGATTTTGTGAAGGATAGTGCAGTTAAAAACTGGTCTGATTGCGTTATTACATTCAACAATTATGGCATGGTTGTAACCTTTCCTCGTCTTTTTACGGGTGAACCGACATTCCTTTTGCCTTATGAATTTTTGGAACCGCATCTCAGTAATCGCGGAAAAATTCTGCTTGGGCTTTACGATAACTAATTTATGACAACCCACACAAAAAGGCATCCTTTCGTGTTACGAAAGGATGCCTTTAAATAATGCTGCAACAAAAACACAATCAAGGTACAAAACGAGTAAATTTAGAAAAGTTATCTGCGTGACCTGTTGTAGCGGCTGTTTGTTCCTGAAAAACCACCCATCACTGCCGATACAAGCACAACAGCAATTTTTACTGCTGCTGCCGAACCTACCCGGCTTGTGTTGGATATCAAGCCCGCCGCAAGCACCATCAAACACAGCATAACACCGCAAGCTGCCGCCATGTAAAATCCACCCGACGGAACCTGTTTTGCTGCTGTGTATCCGCCTGCAAAGCCACCGATTATAAGTATTAAAATAACCATCGGCCCTACCAGTGAATGAGGCACACTTCCCAACGACATTCCAACTGCAGCAAGCACCAATGCTGCAAGCATTGCTGCCGCTCCGACAGTCGTTCCAAGCGCTATGGGTTTAAGTCTTGTATCTTTTTCCAACTTCATTCTTCGTTTGGTCATGTACACTTACCTGCCTTCCCGTTTTTATAATATTACAGGAAAACCGTATTTATTACTTGCAAGTGTTTTATTATTTTTCAGCTTTGCGTTCAGCAGCGGAATTGTTTGCCTGAATAGCCCAACGAGCCAAACGGATTTTGCTTCTGTCAGTACCGGTTTCAATAACGAAAGTTTCATCTTTAATGGAAACTACACGACCAATAATACCGCCAACGGTAACAATTTCATCACCGATTTCAATAGCGGAACGCATATCACGCAGCTCCTGGTCACGCTTTTTCTGAGGACGAACCAGCATAAAGTAGCTGATAAACAAAATTACAAAGAAAGGTACAAATGTAAGCAGCATAGATGGTCCCTGCTCTACAGCAGTCAAAAACATATTATTCATTTTATATTATCTCCATTTCTCCGACTAAAAAATTTTCCGCCATTCGTCGGTTTAAAAGCGGAATACAGATTAAACCGTAACATTATTATTATATCACAATGTTTAAAGCTTGCAAGAAAAATTTTACTTTTAGATACGCTTGCCTAACACTTTTACCTGTTCTTCCTTAAAGCTTGCAAACTCACCATTATCCAAAGCATTACGGATTTTTTCCATAAGAGTATTGTAAAAATACAGGTTGTGAATAACCGCCAAGCGCATTGCAAGCATTTCGTTAGCTTTAAACAGATGACGCAGGTATGCTCTGCTGTGGTTGCGGCATGTAGGGCAATCACATTGGCTGTCAACGGGAGCTGTATCTTTCATATATTTAGCATTGTTTATATTTATTATTCCCGACCATGTAAACAGATGTCCGTGACGAGCATTTCGGCTTGGCATAACACAGTCAAACAGGTCAACACCGCGCTCAACAGCTTCAAGAATGTTAACAGGAGTACCTACACCCATCAAATAACGAATTTTATCCTTTGGCATATGCGGTTCTACCGCTTCAATTATACGGTACATTTCTTCTGCAGTTTCACCAACGGCAAGTCCGCCTATTGCGTAGCCGTCTAAATCAAGCTGTGCAATATCCTTCATGTGCTTAATACGCAAATCTTCGTAGGTCGAGCCTTGGTTTATACCAAACAGCAGCTGATTTTTGTTTATGGTGTCAGGCAGGGAGTTCAGCCTTTCCATTTCACGCTTGCAGCGCACCAACCAGCGTGTAGTGCGTTCAATGGAATTTTTTACATAAGAATATTCTGCCGGATTTTCAATACATTCATCAAATGCCATGGCAATGGTGGAAGCCAGATTAGACTGTATCTGCATGCTTTGTTCGGGACCCATGAATATTTTTCTTCCGTCAATGTGCGACTGGAAGGTAACGCCTTCTTCTTTAATGGTGCGCAGCTTAGCAAGACTGAAAACCTGAAAACCGCCGCTGTCGGTCAGAATTGGGCCTTCCCAACCCATAAATTTATGAAGTCCACCTAACTCGCGTATTGTTTCGTCCCCTGTTTTAACATGCAGATGATAGGTGTTGCAAAGCTCAACCTGACATTTTAAATCTTTAAGGTCAAAAGACGATATACCGCCCTTTATTGCTGCTGCCGTACCTACATTCATAAATGCAGGTGTCTGTACAGTTCCGTGAACTGTTTTAAACTCACCGCGTCGTGCAGTTCCTTCCTGCTTGAGCAAACTATACATTCTCAACAATCCTTTCTTCATTTTCCGATGTATTCAAAATAAGCATTGAATCGCCGAAACTGAAAAATCTGTATTTTTCACGCACTGCTGTTTCATATGCTGCCATTGTGTTTTCGTAACCTGCAAATGCGCTAACAAGCATTATAAGTGTGCTTTCAGGCAGGTGGAAATTGGTAATAAGTCCATCCAACACCTTAAACTCATATGGCGGATAGATGAAAATCGAAGTATCGCCGTCGCTTTCCTCTATTTTACCTTTAAACGCTGCTACCGACTCAAGTGTACGGCAGCTTGTTGTTCCAACTGCAATAACTCGTCCGCCATTGGCTTTTGTTTCGTTTATAAGGTCTGCCGTTTCTTTTGGCAGATGGTAATGCTCGCTGTGCATTTTGTGCTGAGTTACATCCTCAACCTTTACAGGTCTGAAAGTTCCAAGACCTACATGAAGTGTTACCGCTGCTATTTTTACACCTTTTGCTTTAATCTTTTCCATAAGCTCAGGTGTAAAATGCAAACCTGCGGTAGGGGCCGCAGCCGAACCCGGGTCTTTGGAGTAAACTGTTTGGTAACGCTCGTTATCTTCAAGTTTTTCTGTAATGTACGGCGGAAGCGGCATATTGCCTATCTGCTCAAGAATATTGTAAAAGTTACCGTCGTACCGGAACTTAACCAAACGATTTCCGTCATCCTTTACTTCGAGTATCTCACCCTCAAGCAAGCCATCACCGAATACAAAAACTGCACCCGGTTTTGCTTTTTTACCCGGACGCACAAGTATTTCCCAAATGTCCTGCTCCTTTTGCTCCAAAAGCAAAAATTCCATTCCGCCGCCGGTTTCCTTTTTGTTTCCGTACAAACGCGCAGGCAAAACACGGGAATTGTTAACAACCAAAAGGTCACCCTCGCGCAGGTAATCCAAAACATTGTAAAATTGTTTGTGCTGTATTTTTCCGCTTTCTCTGTCAAGAACCAACATTTTTGAGCTATCGCGTGGCTCAACCGGAGTTTGTGCTATTTGCTCCTCCGGCAAATCATACCAAAAATCATGTGTATTCATTTATTTTCACCTGCTGCTTTCATGTTTAAAAGTTAAATAATTCAAATTTCAAAAATGTTTATCTCTCAAAAACATTTATTGTAAACAGCGCACTTCCAAAAAAACGCCGTAAATACGCATAATAGGTCAATTATAGTGGATTTTTCCAATGTTTGCAATAGATTATGCCTGTACACACAGCACTTGCAAAAATATTGCATTTGTTGTAAATTAATGCATATTACATAAAAATTATCAATAGCGTGGTAATTTTATATTTATATTCGCAAAATCGCAAAAATTCCATCGCTCACACACATTTATGTTTGACAGACGGACTTTAGCGTGCTAATATAGATGTAATTCTTCGGCGGACTTACCGCTTACAAAATTTTAACGGGCTGCTCTCATTGTATCGCAGCAGGAAAGGTTGGATTAAAATGAAACAGTATAAAGTTGGTATCGTAGGGGCAACAGGCATGGTTGGCCAGCGTTTTATTACACTTTTGGAAAATCACCCATGGTTCGAAATAACCGCACTGTGCGCATCCTCCCGTTCTGCTGGGAAACCGTATTCACAGGCAATTAAAGGGTGGGCTATGGACACCCCAATGCCTGAAAAAGTAAAAGACATGGTGGTTTTCGACGCAAAGGCTGATGTTGAAAAGGTAGCTTCCATGGTAGACTTTGTTTTCTGTGCAATCGAACTTGATAAAGAAGAAACCAAAGCAATCGAAGAGCTGTATGCTAAAGCTGAATGCCCTGTTATGTCCAACAACTCGGCTAACCGCGGTACCGACGATGTTCCTATGATTATTCCGGAAATCAACGGCGACCACGCAGAGGTTATTGAATTCCAGAAAAAACGCCTTGGCACAAAACGCGGCTTTATTGCAGTTAAATCCAACTGCTCGCTGCAAAGCTATGTTCCCGCTGTTCATGCACTCAAGGAATTTGGCCCTAAAAAAGTTCTTGCTTGTACATATCAGGCAATTTCCGGCGCAGGCAAAACCTTTGAAACATGGCCTGAAATGGTAGATAATGTTATCCCTTACATTGGCGGCGAGGAAGAAAAGAGCGAAAAAGAGCCAATGAAAATTTGGGGTAAGGTTGAAGGCGGCAAAATTGTAAATGCAACTGAACCTTCCATCACCGCACAGTGCCTGCGTGTTGCTTGTCAGGACGGCCACATGGCAGCAGTATTTGCATCCTTTGAAAAGAAACCTACCCTTGAAGAAGTAAAAGCATGCTGGGCTAACTTCCGCGGTGAACCGCAGGAGCTTGACCTTCCATCTGCACCAAAACAGTTCCTGCACTATTACGAAGAAGAAAACCGTCCCCAGACTCGCCTTGACAGAATGACCGAAGGCGGCATGGCTGTAAACATCGGTCGTCTTCGTGAAGACAGCCAATACGACATTAAATTCGTATGTCTTTCCCACAACACCCTGCGCGGTGCTGCCGGCGGTGCTGTGCTTATGGCTGAACTGCTTGCTGCAAAAGGCTACTTTGACAGATAATTAAAACAAATTTTTAAAACCGCTTTCGTAAAAGAAAGCGGTTTTTTGTTATGCAAAAAATTTCATTATATGCGGTGTAATGTACACCTCTGTAATTGCCGAAAGCAGCATAAGCGGAACCACAATCCATGCATATACCTTCATACAGGTTAAAAACATTTCCGAAAAGCTAAGTGTGTTTTCGTCTTTGAATATTCGTATGGTGCTGTTAAGTGATATTGCAAGCCCCATAGCTACCGAAAGCACAAGTGCGGGTATTTCAAAAATTCCGTGCGGTAAAAGCCCCGCAAAGAAAATCGCCATGCTTTTGCCCTGAAGAACAAAATGTGCCGACATAACACTTATTGCTATTGCATTAGTTGCCAAAACAGGTGTGGAAAGGAAAACAAAAGGCACTGCTCCCCACGATACTGCAATTAGTGAAACCATAAGGTTATTAAGCAGCAGCGATGTAAAATTCACTCCGCCGGTTTCGGAATCTGCACCTTTTTTTGCAAGTGTTTGCGCAAGCTCTTCAACCGTTTTTTGCACGAACTCGGGATTATCCAAATTAAGAAAATGGAAAAGCACAGTCATCGCAATAAAACACAGCATACAGGTAATAAACATACCGTATACATGATTTTTTAAAAAACACATCGACTGTTTTATATTTGTTTTAATGTCTTCCATTGTTAGCTCCTATTTGCTTTTGCTTATTTTATCATTTCAAGGAATTGCTGCTCGGTAAGAACGGTAACCCCAAGTTCCTGTGCTTTTGTAAGCTTTGAGCCCGCTTCTTCACCTGCCACAACATAGCTTGTCTTTTTCGAAACCGAAGATGCTGCTTTTCCGCCCATGCTTTGGATTATCTCCTGAGCCTGTGTTCTTGTAAGCTGCGAAAGTGTCCCTGTAAGCACAAAGGTTTTTCCTGCAAAGCGGTCGTCAATCTTTTGCTTTGTAAGCTGCATTTGCACTCCTGCTGTACGCAGTCTTTCAATTTGGTGCAGGTTTTGAGTTCTGGCAAAAAACTGTTCCACGCTTTCTGCCATAACTGCACCGAAACCGTCAATTGTGCCTATTTCCTCTTTTGTGGCAGCAATAACAGCATCTATCGTATTAAAGCGTTCAGCAAGCAGCTGTGCTGCTTTTTGACCTATCCCACGAATTCCAAGTGCAAAAATAACTCTGCCAAGGTCATTGGTCTTGCTTTTTTCCAACGATGCCATCAGATTTTTCGCACTCTTTTCACCCATTCTTTCCAAAGAAGCTATCTGCTGCATTTCAAGGAAATACAAATCCGCCGGTGAAGATATCAGCTTATTGTTCACAAGCATCTCCACTACTGCTGAGCCAAGCCCTTCTATATCCATGGCATCACGGGAAGCAAAGTGAATTATATTGCGCAAAAGCTGTGCGGGACATTCAATATTCGGGCAGCGAACAGCCGCCTCACCGCTGTCCTTTTCCACTGCCGAACCACAGGACGGACAAACATCGGGCAGCTTGTAAACCTCACCGCCGCCATGCTGTGCCACACTTACAACTTCGGGGATTATATCCCCTGCCTTGCGTACAACTATAGTATCACCAATTGCAATTTGTCGTTCGTTTATAAAATCCTGATTATGCAGAACAGCACGGCTTACGGTTGTACCCGCAAGCTGTATAGGTTCAAAAACTGCGGTAGGAGTAAGAACACCTGTACGACCTACATTTACCTGCACTTCAAGCAGCTTTGTCTGCTTTTCCTCCGGCGGATATTTAAAAGCAGCCGCCCAACGCGGAAATTTAGCTGTAGCACCAAGCTCATCGCGGTCTGCCAACGAGTCGACTTTAACAACTGCACCGTCAATGTCAAAGCTGAATTTATCGCGCATTTCACCTATTCGGTTTATTTCACCAACCACTCCTTCGCTGTCATCAAACAGCTTGTATGAAGGCGATACGGGGAAACCCAGCTCCTTTAAAAAATCAAGCGACTGTGCGTGTCCGTCAAATTCCACACCTTCTGCCTGCTGAATGTTGAATATGAAGATATCCAAGCCTCTTTCGGCTGTAATTTTACTGTCCTTTTGACGAAGCGAACCCGCAGCGGCATTTCGTGGGTTTTTAAACGGAACTGCACCTTCGTTCTCCTGACGGGCAACAACCCTTTCAAAGGATTCACGCGGCATGTAAACCTCGCCCCTTACCTCCAAAAAAGGAATTGGCTTGGAAAGCATTTTGGGAATACTTTTTATTGTACGCAGATTTGCGGTAACATCTTCACCCACAAAGCCATCGCCGCGAGTTGAACCACGCACAAATTTCCCGTCACGGTACTCCAAAGACACCGACAGTCCGTCGATTTTTGGTTCTACAACGAATTTTGCATGAGACATCTGTTCTTTTATCTTATCTACAAACGCTTTTGCATCTTCAATGCTGAACACATCCTGCAAAGAACCCATCTGCACAGTATGAACCACCTGTTCAAATGTGTTCAGCACTGCTCCGCCAACCTTTGCGGTTGGGGAATCGGCAGATTTGAATTGAGGATATTTTTCTTCCAATTCCTCAAGTCTGTAATAAAGCGTATTATATTCAAAGTCCGAAATTTCCGGAGCATCCATTTCATGGTAGAGTCTGCGATGACGGTCAACCTCTTTGGTAAGATATTCTATTTCACTTTGTATCTTTTTCAGATTCTCCATGTTATTCTCCTCCGTTTTCTTTATTTAATGGTTGACTCATATTGCCCTGATACGCACCGCTTCCGGCACGGTATTTAAGCGTTTCGGCATCTTCACTTTGGGAATTTCCTATATTGGTATATGCCTGCGGTATGTTTCCCACTATAACAGTTTCGCCAAGACACACATCGGTCTGCACCAAAACCGGAATACTGCACAGAATGTTTGAAGCTGCCATTTCCACAGTTACCGTCATTATCATTCGGTGTAAGGTCTGGTTAACTCCAACTGATTTAAATCGGCTTTCAAGTCTGGTTTCAACTCCGCCGAACGGTATTACACAAAATGTTATCATTGGACCTCGCCCCGCCAAAAGATGAACCCCCGTAAGCGAGCCCGCAGTAACCGCCAAGCTGTTCATTTCTTTTTGTTCCAGCTTATCGGCAATTTTAACCGCAGCGGCTGCCTGCAAACGATTAAGCTGCAAGGTGTTGGTTTGAATATCGGTTATATTTCCCTGTGTGTCTCTGCCTACATTAACAAATGAAAAATGTTCCGAGCTGTAATTTTTCATTTCGTCCAATACCGTTTCGTTTATCATTTTTACCGCTGTTGTACGCAACCTGTAAGAAACAATGTTTTCCACTATTGGATTCATCCGAGCAGCAAATGTTCGTCCAATCAGCACCAGCACTGTGAAAAACAGCAAAAGCCTTACCGCCGGCAAGACTTTTCCCTGCAGCCCGATAATCCAGCAACGGAACCTAAACGCCATATTCCGCACCGCCCCAAAAACTTAAATGTTTATACAGTATATGCGAAAAATGTGTTTGCTATCAGCCAAATATTATTACATTACATTATTAAGCACAAGGTCGGTAAACAACTCACCAACAACACCCATAAGGCGTGCCGCAAGTGTGCTGTCAAGTGTTTGCCTTGTTAAATACGGCGGAAATCCTCCCGCAAGTGCAGTTATAAGTTTAAGTACGGTTATTACTATGTACAGTATAATTAATGCTTCTACTATGCCTAACAAAAATCCTGCCATATGATTTATTGTACCTACCAACGGAAGTTCAAAAATTCGCGAAAGCATTTTTGAAACCTTTCGTGCCAAGAAGAAAATTACACTGAACGAAATAATCATAAGTATAATTTGCAGCAAAAGCATTACGGCAGGCGCTATAACACCGGTTTCCAAAGCTTGCGCCATTTCCGCAACATTTAATCCTGCAAACTTCTGTACATCCAGCTGTGTGCCTTCAAAATCAGTGAGCTTGCCCAAAAAGCTTGGCAGCTGCGACAAAATTTGCTCCGCCTTGTCTGCCCCCGCTTTGTTCAAGGTTTCTTCGGCAATCGCAACCATGTTTTTCTTTATCATCACTTCATAAATGAATACCGCACCCATTTTGCTGAACACAAACGCTGCCATAATCGAAACTATGTATGCAGCAAAATCCAACACTGCACGAGCCATTCCCTTGCGTGCGTTATAAAATCCAACGGCAATTATAATGGCAACAGCAATCATATCATACATTGGAATTATAAAATCTTTCGGCAAGTCTCTCAATCCTTTCTAATGTTATGTGCAGTATGTCATGTGAAATCCAATTTGTGTATGCGGTCATTTGCCGCTACCAAAAGATAATGCCCCATTGGGTACATATTTTCAATGTTCTGGAACTTGGTACCATCACGGAATACCGCATTTTCGTCATAAACATTCAGCATATTTCCCATGAGTGTGTATATTCCGTACCCGTCGCATTGAATATCGGTAACCTTTTCATCTATTACAGTGCGTCCAAGCTCTTTCAAAATTCCGTTAAGTGAAATAAGTGTGTAGCTTCTGTCATGTCTGAAGTTGCCAAGCAGCAACGCAATGTTATCCTTGCTTGCATCAAATCCGCAAATCTGCTGTCCTTCAAACGAGTATTCGCTGATTACAACACCTTTGTTGCTGCAATGAAGCACCTGCTCGTCGGTAATAACCAAAAACCCGTTTCTGTGCGGCATTACATCAAGTATCAGCTCGTTTTCCAGTTCAACGGATGCTCTTGTGTCAATTTTTTCCGTATCCAGTATAACAAGGGTGGAAATCAGTTTGCCACCCTTTGTGTTCACACAACTGACAGCCATGTATTCACCGGCTTCGGTAAGACAAAGGGACAATGCATGTTTGTCATTAGACTCCCACACAAACTGTTCTTCGCCGTCTTCGTTATAAAACGATACTTCGGTAAGGCAATTTCCTGTAGAGGCTATTGCGTACTCCCCATCCTCGCTTATGTCGCCAAGGAAAATAACATTTTCGGTTTGACAGCTTCGTACAAGCTCATCTTTATCGTACAGCGCATATTGTTTATTGCCTTGGTCATAAAGCAAAAAATTACTTTTTGCCGAACGAACCGTTGGTGTTTGATAATGATGCTGTATGTTTCCTGTCATTTCACCGCCGGAGGAATAAAAGAAAACATTTGTATCATTCAAAATGCAAATTGTCCCGCCAAGAGAGAATATCTCCTTTATGCTGCCACCCGGCGAATGTATTGGAAATCGTGATTCACTGCCGCTTGAATTGAACATTGCATCAAATGCACCCTCAACATCTTCGGCACCGCTTTCATAAAGCAAAAGGGATATTCCGTATATTATCCCAAAGATAAGCATTAACGATGCTATAAATCGGATTATTTTTTTTCGTTTTTTCTTTCTTCGGTACTCGGCAAAATTAGTAACCTCACCCAACGAATATCCCTCCTTTTCTAATTATTTACGCTTAAATCCTTCTATCTCGTCATAGAACACTTTGTCCAAATGCAATCCGTGTGCAGGCGCGGTTTTTCCCGCTTTTGCTCGGTCAAGCGAAGCTAAAACTGCGGGAATTTGTGTTTCTTCACGAAATCCGCCGCCTATTTCAATCAATGTTCCTGCCATTATACGAACCATATTGTAAAGGAAACCGTCACCCTCAACAGTTATCTGCACAAGGTCACCGTTTTTTTCCACTCCGACAAAGTGTATTGTACGCACCTTGTCCTCCACGCTTGTTCCTGCGGAACAAAACGCTGAAAAATCATGCGTTCCAATAAAGTCGGCAGCTGCACGGTTCATTTTTTCTACATCCAGCTTGTATGGATAGTGCCACGAATATTCACCCAAAAACGGATTTTTAACAGCACTGTTCCATACCCGATAAACATATCTTTTCCCTGTAGAGCTGTAGCGGGCATGAAATTCCTGTGGAACTTCAATGCAATCAAGCACGGCTACATCATCTGGGAGATTAACATTCAAAGCTCTTACCAAATTTTCGCATGGAATTGACGCTTCGGTGCTTAATCCCACACAAAATTGTCCTGCATGAACACCGGAATCGGTGCGCGAGCAGCCTTTGACATCTTCCCTTTTTTTCAGCACCTTTTCAACGGCATTCTGAAAAACCTCGCAAACCGTTACTGCGTTTTTCTGCACCTGAAAGCCGTGATAAGCAGTGCCCTTGTAGCTTATGGTAATTAATAAATTCCTCATAATGTAGGCATACCCATGCGAACTGCTTGAACATTTCCTGCAAGCACTGCCGCAAACAGAACTATCATGAAAACAAGAGCCACACCGTCACGGCTGCTCATTTTAAGCTGTTTCATTCTGGTTCTTCCCTCACCGCCGCGATAGCAGCGGCATTCCATTGCCAGTGCAAGTTCATCGGCGCGTCTGAACGCCGAAACAAAAAGCGGAATTAAAATCGGCACCAGTGCTCTTGCACGCTGCATAAGCCCGCCTGTTTCCATGTCGGCACCTCTTGCCTTTTGCGCATTCATAATTTTTTCGGTTTCTTCAATAAGAGTTGGAATGAAGCGCAGCGCAATGGTCATCATCATAGCCAATTCATGTACAGGAACATTAATTTTATTAAG
Organism: Oscillospiraceae bacterium; assembly: GCA_017559185.1. GTDB lineage: Bacteria > Bacillota > Clostridia > Oscillospirales > Ruminococcaceae > RGIG7389. The sequence goes on along the minus strand of JAFYSU010000043.1, from coordinate 8,194 downwards.
CGGCTTGAGCAATGCTTCAATAGCATCGGTAAGCGCAATTGGCGATGTTGTGTAGGTAAGCAGGGATGTGCCCGCTATAAGAGCCACAATTCGCACACACATCAAAACCGCCATTAAAATACCCAACTCGGTAATTTTAATGAAATCTATTTCAAAAATAGGTTCTCCGCCCATAAACAGCATGTTAAGCAAGGCTGTAAAAACTATAATAGGCATTACAGGCTTCAAACTTTTGGTTATCATTTTTACAGGAATTTTTGCCACAATATAAAACAAAAACAACAGTGCTGTTGCCCCAAACAGCGAAACAATATTGTTCGCTGTAAACAGCATTATAATGTACAGCATGGTTATAATTATTTTCATTCTGGAATCCATTTTGTGAATAAATGATTTACCGGGGAAGTACTGACCAAGTGTTATATCTTTAAGCATTAGTCATTCCTCCCTGCTGTGCCAATTTTAAAATTGCCTGCTTTGCACCCTCGACTGTATGAATGTTTGCAGGTATATCATAACCTTTTGCACGAAGTCCCATAACCACTTTTGATATTTGAGGAACGCTGAGTCCCATTTTTTCTATCTCGGAGGCATGAGCAAAAACATTCTCAACTGTATCGTACATAAACATCTTGCTGTGGTTCATAACCAAAGCTTTTGTTGCAAAGCGCGCAACATCCTCCATGCTGTGTGAAACAAGCAATATGGTAGATTTAACAGTTTCGTGATATTCCTTTATCTGACCAAGTATCATATCACGGCCTTTTGGGTCAAGTCCTGCGGTAGGCTCGTCCAGAATAAGCACCTTTGGCTCCATTGCCAAAACCCCCGCTATTGCAACACGACGCTTTTGTCCGCCTGAAAGCTCGAACGGAGATTTTTCCATCATATCGGCAGTAAGTCCTACAAACTCAGCCGCACGACGAACACGCTTGTCTATTTCCTGCTCATCAAGCCCCATATTTTTAGGTCCGAAAGCTATATCATCGTAAATAGTCTGTTCAAAAAGCTGATATTCGGGGTATTGAAAAACAAGACCAACCTTAAAACGGATAGCATGGCGCTGTACCTTGTCCTGCCACAGGTCCTGCCCATCAATGTATATTTTGCCCGATGTAGGTGCAACAAGACCGTTAATATGCTGAATGAGTGTACTTTTACCCGAGCCTGTGTGACCAATAACCCCAACAAATTCTCCCTGCTCGATTTCAAGATTTACATTTGAAACGGCAACCTTTTCAAACGGGGTTCCCTGAGAATATACATGGGTCAGATTTTCTATTTTAATGACCGCCATCAGGCTTTAACCCCCTTTTTTTCAAGGATGTCGGACAATGCATCCACACATTCGTCAACCTCAAGAATATCCAGCGGAATTTCAACACCTGCTTTGCTCAGTTCAAAGCAAAGCTCGGTGGTTTGAGGAACATCCAGCCCCACATTTTTAAGCATTTCCACATGGGTGAACACTTCCTTTGGTGCACCGTCCAGCAGAACCTCGCCTTTGTCCATTACTATTACACGGTCGCACTGTGCCGCTTCGTCCATGTAATGGGTTATAAGCACAACTGTCATACCATGCTCACGATTCATCTTTTTAACCGTCTGCATAACTTCGCGGCGGCCTTTTGGGTCAAGCATTGCTGTTGGCTCATCCATAACAATGCATTTTGGACGCATTGCAAGAACACCCGCAATTGCAACACGCTGTTTTTGTCCGCCCGAAAGGCGATGCGGTGCATGCTCGCGATATTCATACATATCAACATCTTTAAGCGCCTGTTCAACGCGACGGCAAATTTCATCAGACTCTATACCCATGTTTTCGGGGCCGAAAGCAACATCCTCCTCAACAACAGTTGCTACAATCTGGTTGTCGGGGTTTTGAAATACCATGCCCACACTTTCACGAATATCAAAGATTTTTTCTTCGTCATGGGTATTCATTCCGTCTACAATAACATCGCCCTTGTACGGAACAAGAACCGCATTAAAATGCTTTGCAAGGGTAGACTTACCGCAGCCGTTATGCCCCAGTATAGCTACAAATTCACCCTTATTTATCGAAAGGTTCAAGCCGTCAAGAACAGTTACCAGCTTGTCCTGCTCATCCACGCTGTGGTATCCAAAACTTATACCGTTAGCGCTTATAAATTTTTCCATAACCTTACTCCTTAATTGCCTTGTACTTAATTTTACAAAAATTAAACCAAGGACTTTTAAACGGGAACTCCCTTATTTTTCACTTTCCCAAATAGCAGTGCTTCCGCACGGCAGCACGCAGCCGGACGCTTTTACAGGCAGGCCTATTTCGGAAGAAGAAACCTTACCCTTGTATTTTTTGCCAACGGTCATTGCAATGGTATATTCCATTACTGATGGCGAAAGCCCCGTTGTGTAGGAATTGAGCAGGAAGAACAGCGGATTATCACTCATAACATCCTTACACAAATCCACAAGGTCATAAACCTGTTCTTCAAGTTTCCAAACCTCACCGCCCGGACCCCTGCCGTAGGAAGGCGGGTCCATTATAATACCGTCATACAAATTACCGCGGCGTATTTCACGCTCAACAAATTTAATGCAGTCATCAACTATCCAGCGAACCGGCTTGTCCTCCAAACCGGAAAGCTTTGCGTTTTCCCTTGCCCATGTAACCATGCCTTTGGATGCATCGACATGTGTTACCTTAGCCCCTGCATTGGCAGCAGCCAAGGTAGCACCGCCTGTGTATGCAAAAAGGTTGAGCACCTTTATTTCGCGTCCTGCATTGCGGATTTTTTTGTCAACAAAATCCCAGTTCACAGCCTGTTCAGGAAAAAGACCCGTATGTTTAAAGCTTGTAGGACTTATTTTAAATTTAAGGTCACCGTAGTTTACTGTCCAGCTGTCCTTTGGCATATTCTTTACCTGCCACTGACCACCGCCCGAAGAAGAACGGTGGTAGCGGGCATTTGCCTTTTCCCACTGCTTGGATTTTGGTGTTTTCCAAATTATTTGAGGGTCAGGACGAGCCAACAAAACATCGCCCCAGCGTTCAAGCTTTTCGCCGGATGTTGTATCAAGCACTTCAAAGTCTTTCCAATTTTCTGCAATTCTCATGATACCTGCAATCTCTCCTTAATTGTCTGTGCGATTTCCTGCGCTATGCATTCAATCTCATCGCGGTTTTGTCCTTCAACCATTACACGAATAAGCGGCTCTGTACCGGAAGCTCTTACCAGTATTCTTCCGCTTTCACCAAGATGTTTTTTGTATTTTTCAAGCACCATGCGTACACCTTCATCGGTTTCCCATTGCTGCTTCATTTTTTTATCTGCTCTTACATTTACCATTACCTGCGGGAATACCTGCATTACCGCTGCAAGCTCGGACAGCTTTTTGCCCTGCTCTTTCATTATTGCAAGCAGCTGTATGCCTGACAGCTCACCATCACCGGTTGGCATGTAATCAAAAAATATAACATGACCCGACTGCTCACCGCCGATGCGATTGCCTGTTTTAAGCATATTTTCAAGCACATAACGGTCGCCTACTTTTGTTATTTCGGTTTCGATACCGTTTTCGCGTGCAAATTTGAAAAATCCAATGTTGCTCATAACGGTAACTACAGCTTTGTTCCCTGCAAGACGGCCTTTTTGCTTTAAGTCCTTTGCAAAAATAGCTATCATTCTGTCGCCGTCTATAATTTCACCGTTTTCGTCAACGGCAAGGCAGCGGTCAGCATCACCGTCAAATGCAAGACCTGCATCATACCCGCCTGCTTTAACCTTTTCACACAGCTTGTCGATATGAGTAGAGCCACAGCCGTTGTTAATATTTGTACCGTCAGGCTCACAAGCTATAAAGTCAACTTTGGCGCCCAAGCGTTCAAACAGCTTAGGTGCTGTTGCACTTGCACTTCCGTTTGCACAGTCCACCAGTATTTTCATACCGCCCAAATCAGTTTGTACGGTAGATGCAATGTGCTCGATATATTTTTCAACTGCAGAATGTTCAACCCTTACGGTTCCCAATTTTTCGTTCCATTTCAAATCAAACGGCAGCACATGGTCAAGCACAATTTCTTCGATGGCAAATTCCATTTCGTCGCTGAGCTTATAGCCTTCACCGTTAAAAATTTTAAGTCCGTTGAATTCAAACGGATTGTGCGATGCCGAAAGCATTATACCCGCATCTGCACCAAGCTGTTTTACAAGGTATGCCACAGCAGGTGTAGGAACAACCCCCAGCTGTATAACATCAGCCCCTACCGAGCAAAGCCCTGCGGTTACAGCCGCCTCCAGCATTGGCGAAGACAAGCGTGTGTCCATGCCTATTACGAATACAGGCTTACGGTGCGCCGCATTTGCAACCACCATAGCAGCTGCACGCGCAACATCCATAGCCAAGTTGCAGTTAAGTTCGGTATTTGCAATACCTCTCACACCGTCTGTGCCAAAAATTCTGCCCATAATAAGTCCAAGCCTTTCGTTTAATTCTCCCTGCAAAAGGAGTTATCATTCAAATTTTATCTGCTCATTATTTTCCGCAGCTGTCGATTGCCCATTATACGGTATACCAAGATATTCATACGCATTTACCGTAGCACAGCGTCCGCGAGGAGTTCGAGCCAAAAAGCCTATCTGCATCAAATACGGCTCGCATACATCCTCCAAGGTTACAGCCTCTTCACCTATTGCTGCCGCAAGTGTTTCAAGTCCAACAGGACCACCACTGTATCCTTTTATTATTGTATTAAGCATACGGCGGTCAATATTATCCAATCCAAGTGAATCTATTTCCATTTTATCAAGAGATATTGCCGCTATCTCACTTGTTATTTTTCCGTCGCCGCAAACAACCGCAAAATCACGAACCCTTTTAAGAAGTCTGTTGGCTATACGCGGTGTTCCTCGGCTTCGTTTTGCAAGCTCAAGCGCACCGTGTTCTTCACATTCTATCTGCAGTATTCCTGCTGAGCGCAGTATAATTTCCTTTAACTGCTCGGGTGTATACAGCTCCAAACGAAGTATAACACCGAAACGGTCACGCAGCGGGCCTGTAAGCTGACCTGCACGGGTTGTAGCTCCTACAAGCGTAAATTTTGGCAGGTCTATTCTTACCGAACGGGCGGAAGGACCCTTGCCTATGATAATATCAAGGGCATAGTCCTCCATTGCGGGATACAGCACCTCTTCTACGCTTTTGGACAGACGGTGTATCTCGTCAATGAACAGCACATCGCCCTCGTTCAGGTTGGTAAGCAGTGCTGCCAAATCACCAGGACGCTCGATTGCAGGACCTGATGTAATGCGTATGTTTACTCCCATTTCGTTTGCAATTATGTTTGAAAGGGTAGTTTTACCCAAGCCGGGCGGGCCGTAAAGCAGCACATGGTCAAGCGATTCTCCGCGCAGCTTTGCTGACTGAATATACACCGAAAGGTTTTCTTTTGCTTTTTCCTGTCCTATGTAGCTTTCCAGCGTTGCAGGACGGAGCGAACCCTCCATGTCATTTTCTCCCGGCAGATTTTCGGGAGCAACTATGCGGTTTTCAAAATCCATCTCTTTATCAAACAAACCCATTTGCCAGCCTTACCCCCTTTTTGCAAAAGCCTTGAGAGCTCCTTTTATAAGTTCTTCCACTGAAAGTGATTCATCCATCTTGGAAACAGCCGAAGCAGCTTCGGTTTGGCTGTAACCCAATGCCATAAGCGCACTCACAGCCTCGCTTGTGTTGCTTGACGAACGAACAGGGTTTACTGCTCCCGTTTCGCCGCCTACACTTTCGGCAAGACGCTCATTAGAAATTTTATCCTTTAATTCAAGCACTATTCTTTGTGCAAGCTTTGGCCCAACACCCTGCGCGACGGTAAGAGCCTTAACATCTCCTGCTGCCACGCTTAACGCAAACTTGTCAGGCGACAATGCCGACAGTATTGCAAGAGCAGCCTTTGGTCCTACACCGTTTACGCTTATAAGCATTTTAAAGCTGTCCAGTTCAACAGCGGATGAAAAACCAAACAACTCCACAGCATCTTCCCTTACATTCATGTAAGTGTAAAGGAAAACCTCATCGCCGAGCTTTGGCAAAGCTGCCAAGGTAGCTGCCGAAGCCGCACATTTGTAACCAACTCCGCCGCATTCCACAACCGCTGCATGATGGTCTGTATATATCAATTTTCCTCTTAAGCTGTACAGCATATTTTATCCCCGTTTCACTTTATTTGGCTGCGTAAAGTTCCCGCAGCCTTGAACCGCTGCAATGTCCGTGGCAGATTGCCATAGCAAGTGCATCGGCAGTATCGTCAGGTTTCGGAACAGCCTGCAAGCCAAGCAGCCTTTTGGTCATCTCCATCATCTGCTTTTTTTCTGCCTTGCCATACCCCGTTACCGCCTGTTTCACCTGCATTGGCGTGTACTCGTAAATTTTAAGCCCCGCTTTTGCCGCTGCAAGCACGGTAACTCCTCTTGCCTGTGCAACATCAATGGCTGTTGTATGGTTTGTTCCGAAGTAAAGCTTTTCAATTGCCATTACCTGCGGATTATATTTTTCAATTATCTGTTCAAGTCCGCTGTGAATTTCCAGCAGCCTGTTTTCAAAAGGCATGTCGGCAGGAGTTGTTAACGCTCCATATCCCAGCGGCTTAAATTTGTAGTTATCGTAACTTACAACCCCCCAGCCTACAATGGCATAGCCGGGGTCAATTCCCAAAATAATCATTTTAAAACCTCTGTTTCACCTACATATCAAGATTTTTGCATAACAAAAAAGCCTGTATCAGGTATCGTTTTATTATACCATATCCGCACTGCCCAAACAACCGAAATTTAGCTGTCTTTACAGCTGTACATAGCAAAACTTTTCAGAATTTACGACTTTTTTCAAGCTTTAACTTAATTTTAAAAAATTATCGCTGATTTACATTGTCATTCAAGCTGTTTGTTTAATTTTTCATGGCATAGCAATACCTAATAATTCAATCCTACACATTTACACAAAGTAAAAACTTTAGTGTAATTTACAACAATAAAAACTAAAGCGACCTAAGCTATGCTTGCCCCACAGCTCAGGTCGCTTTTATTTTTTGGGATAACCTGCAAAAGTACGGGGATGCAGCTATTCCCTGATTTGTGTTTTTTATATTTCCTCCAAAACATCGCCAACCACAACAAAAAAGTTATGATTGTCCAGCATACCCGAGGTTTCTGCCTTAATGTTTGTGTTTATAACTTGCAAATAGCTTGTCAAAAACCAAAATGCCATCGCAATACTAACTATTCTTGTCACTGCTTTTGTCATGATAGCTCCCATAATTTTGTCCTCCTTGTAATTTCCGTCCGTAAAGATTTGTTTTTTAGTATATGCCTCTCACACTTCTAAATATTCCGCAACAGGCAGCACATCAATTTACCAATAGTGTTTATGTACCAATCCTATACATTTTGTAATTAAATACATTTTAGAGAATATATGTTCTTGTTACGATTTTTCCGCCGATTTCCTCGGCGGAATTAAATAAACATTTGTTCTAACTTAATAATAGAACAAATGTTTTTGCATGTCAATAGTTTTCATAAAAAAATCCTGCTGTTCGCTTTATGCGAACAACAGGATTTTATAATTCATTAAAGTCTTGCCAGCCAGATATCTGCAATGTGGAGTGCTTCGTACAAGCCCAGACGCTCTGTTCTTTTTACTACTCTGTCCTTAATTGGCAGGCTTTCATCGGTAGAAAGTATCTGCACTGTTACACTGTCTGCCATATCCAAATCACAGGCTTTGTGTGTTTTATTAATCTGAATCATTGCAACATGGGAATCGCTCATAGCACCGTAATAAAGAGTATTACCCTTGCGTACAAGCGGTTTACCTTTATAATTCATCATAGTATTCAGCCTCCTCTTATTATATCAAAAATTATTTTATATCAATAATACGATACAAATTAAACCTATACTTGTATAGCTTACCATAAAAATTACTTTCTGTAAAGGAAGGTTTTAAATTGTCCCTTTTTACTTATGGACTGATGTCTTTCAACTACGGCAATTTCATCAATCATTGATATAAACAGAAAAATATGATAAAGTAAACCAAACAATAACCTTGAATTTGTCTAACTGTTACACACCGCACCAAAGCCTCCCTTGTGTAAGAGGTGCTTTATGAATAGTGCAGAACAGATAGTTACACATGATTCACTCCGTAT
>JAFYSU010000042.1 GCA_017559185.1 Oscillospiraceae bacterium | reverse complement strand
CTATGAAAGGAAGGATATAAAATGGGACTTTCTCCAATGATGACTCAGTATATGGAAATCAAAAGTCGTAATACCGACAGCATTTTGTTTTTCCGACTTGGCGATTTTTACGAGATGTTTTTTGAAGACGCAATAACTGCATCGCGCGAGCTTGAGCTTACCCTTACAGGCAGAGACTGCGGGCAGGAGGAACGCGCACCAATGTGCGGAGTTCCGTTTCACAGCTGTGAGTCATACATAGCACGCTTGGTAAAAAAAGGCTATAAGGTTGCAATATGCGAGCAGATGGAAAATCCTGCTGCGGCAAAAGGTATTGTAAAAAGGGATGTTGTTCGTGTAATCACCCCCGGTACTGTTTTGGAAAACAGTATGCTTGACGAGGGTGCGAACAATTACATTTGCTGTGTATGTCAGACCCAAAACGGCAGCGGTTTGGCTTTTGCCGATATTTCCACAGGGGAAATACATGTGACAACCGTTTGCGGCGGTAAGCAGATGAATGAACAGCTTAAAAACGAGATATCCCGTTTTTACCCTAATGAAATAGTGTTTAATCCCGAGTTTTTGGATAATTCCGAAATGGGACGCTTTTTGAAAGACCGTATAAGCTGTACTGCCGATGTTTTGGATGTCGAGCATTTTGAATATGACAGTGCATGCGAAATGGTACTGCGCCATTTTGGCAAAGATAACCTACAGCAGCTTTCGCTTGAAGAACTGCCAACAGCGGTGTGCGCACTTGGCGGTTTGCTTGCTTATTTGTACGACACACAGCGTCACGGTTTGGACTGTCTTGTAAACATGAATATCTACAACGACAGCCAGTACATGAATTTGGATTTGACCGCAAGACGCAACCTTGAGCTTACAGGCACACTGCGTACAGGCGAGAAAAAAGGCTCACTGCTTTGGGTTTTGGATAAAACCAAAACAGCTATGGGTAAAAGGCTTATTCGTTCCTACATCGAAAAGCCGCTTGTAAATCCAACAGTTATAAACAACCGCCTTAACAGCGTTGACGAACTGGTTTCGCACCCAATACAGCTTGATGATATAACCGAAAGCCTTGCCCATATCTATGATTTGGAAAGACTTATGACCCGCATTGTTTTTGGAAGCGTTACCCCGCGCGAGCTTAAATCAATGCAGTACACATCGTCCTACCTGCCGCAGCTTCAGCAAAGAATGACGGGGCTTTCCAGCCGTTATCTTGCTGCTGTGCGTGAGGACATGGACCTGCTTGAGGATTTGTGCGAGCTTATTGACAATGCAATCTGCGATGAACCGCCTGCGCTGCTTCGTGACGGCGGAGTTATAAAACCAGGATATAGTGAGGAACTTGACCAGCTAAGAGATGTTGTCAGCAACTCAAAAGAATATCTTGCAAAAATCGAAGCAGACGAACGCGAGCGCACAGGTATTAAAAATCTGAAAATAGGCTTTAACAAAGTGTTTGGTTATTATTTGGAGGTTACAAAGTCCTACCAATCACTCGTGCCTGCCGAATACATACGCAAGCAAACCCTTGCAAACTGCGAACGCTACATTACACAGGAACTTAAAGAACTTGAACAAACCATTCTTGGTGCAGGCGACAGAATAACCGCCATTGAACAGCGTTTGTATGATGAAGTAAGAAAAACAATTGCACAGCAGCTTCATCGTGTGCAAAAAACAGCGGGACTTATTGCGCGTTTGGATGTTTTATGTTCATTTGCGCGTGTTGCCGTACAAAACAACTATTGCCGTCCAATGGTTGATTTGAGCGGAGTTATTGAAATACAAGACGGCAGACATCCCGTTGTGGAAATGATGCTTACCGATTCAATGTTTGTAGCAAACGATGTTCATTTGAATTTGGACGATGACCGTATTGCAATAATTACAGGCCCAAACATGGCGGGGAAATCCACTTATATGCGTCAAACTGCGCTTATAGTGCTTATGGCGCAAATAGGCTGCTTTGTGCCTGCAAGGTCTGCCACCATAGGTGTGGTTGACGGTATATTCACCAGAATAGGTGCTTCCGATGACCTTAGCTCGGGACAATCGACTTTCATGGTGGAAATGAGCGAGGTTGCACATATTCTTACACATGCCACAAAACGCAGCCTGCTTATACTGGACGAAATAGGCAGAGGAACTTCCACTTTCGACGGAATGAGCATTGCCCGTGCAGTTATCGAGCATATTGCAAGCAAGAAAAAACTGGGAGCAAAAACACTTTTTGCAACACATTACCACGAGCTTACCTCGCTTGAAGATGAGCTTGATGGTGTTAAAAACTATAATATAGCGGTAAAACGCAAAGGCGAAGATGTTATCTTTTTAAGAAGAATTGTACGCGGCGGAACCGATGACAGCTTTGGCATTTATGTTTCAAAGCTTGCAGGTATTCCTGATTCCGTTGTTAATCGTGCCGACAAGATACTCAAAGCGCTTGAAGCAGGACAAACTGTTTTTGTTTCGGCACAAAGAAGTGATGAGTCTGAACAGATGACATTGTCGGTACAGGAAGACCACGAAGTAATAAGAAGACTTAAAGCATTAGATATTGACGAGCTGTCCCCAAGACAGGCGTTCAACATTCTTGAAGAATTAAAACGCTTGGTATAATGTTTTGCTGAATTTGTAAGGAGGTAAGCGGCATTGGCTAAAATTGAAGTACTGGATAAACACCTTGCCGAACTTATTGCGGCGGGCGAGGTGGTCGAAAGACCTGCTGCCGTAATAAAGGAGCTTACCGAAAACTCGATTGATGCGGGTGCAACCCAAATAACTGTTGAAATACGCGGCGGCGGTGTTTCTTACATGCGCGTGAGTGACAATGGCTCGGGCATAGAAAAAGAAGATATTGCCAAAGCTTTTTTAAGACATGCAACCAGCAAAATATCCAATCAGGACGACTTGGCAAGGATTGCAACCTTGGGATTTCGCGGTGAGGCACTGGCGTCAATAGCGGCTATGTGCAAGGTTGAGCTGCAAAGCCGCACCAATGACAGTCAAGAGGGTGTGCGTTATGTTATACATGGTGGACAGGAACTTGAAAATCAGCCTGTGGGCTGTCCAAGAGGGACAACCATAGTTGTAAAGGATATATTTTACAACACACCTGCCAGAATGAAATTCTTGAAAAAAGATTCAGCCGAAGGCAGTGCAATAGCAGCAATAGTTGAAAAGCAGGCGCTTGCTCATCCCGAAATATCATTTAAATTGATAAGGGAAGGACAGGTAAAGCTGCACACACCGGGTGACGGTAAGCTGCTGTCGGCAATTCATGCGATAAGCGGTCGTGAAGTTACCGACTCACTTTTGGAAGTTGACTATGAATTTAACTTTGTAAAGGTAAAAGGTTATGTTACCAAGCCTACGGCTTGTCGTTCAAACAGGCTGATGCAGAACTTTTTTATAAACAAGCGTTATGTTAAAACCAGAACTGCGGCAGCAGCTTTGGAGGAAGCATACAAACATTCGGTAATGACAGGCAAATTCCCCGGCTGCTTTTTGGATATTTCGCTTGCATATCAAAATGTTGATGTAAATGTTCATCCTGCAAAGACCGAAGTAAGATTCAGCAACGAAAAAGCAGTGTACGAAGCTGTTTACTACGGTGTAAGATCGGCATTGTCAAGTGCATCAAATACAACAGCTCCTGCACAGTCTGTGGCTAAAAAGCCAATAAACCCATATGTTATGGACAAACAGGTGCAAAACCCTGTTCAACAAAGATTTACGGCACAGCAATACAGACAGATGGTGGTAGCTGGACAGCCTGTCGAACCGCCTAAAACCCAAAAAGTGTTTGCGTTGGAAGAAAAAAAGGCAGCTGTGCGTAATGAAAAACCAATTTCTTCTGTTTTGGAATTTAACGACAGCGGAACAAAGCCAGTTGTTACTGCGTTAAAGCAGGAGTATGTAAAACCTGCTGAAAAGCCTGCTGTGGAAATTAACAAACAGCCGCAAATTGCAGCAAAGCCTGTAATTCCCCCAAAATACGATGTTGTGCAGCAAGTTGAAATTAACGAAAATAAGCCTGTTGCTCCTGAACCAAAAACGGAAAACCCAGTTTGCGAGGATGCAAAAGAGGACCGCTTTGCAGGCGCAAAACTGATTGGCGAGGTTTTTTCAACTTACATTTTGCTCGAAACCGAAAAGCAGCTTATATTCATTGACAAACATGCTGCACACGAAAGATTACGCTTTGACCGCCTTGTAAAACAGGTGGAAAACGGTGAACGACAGGTGCTTTTAATGCCCGTTGTTGTTCATCTTCCGACTGAGGTATACAGTGCTGCGGCAGAAAATATTGACAAATTCATGCAGGTGGGAATACTTGCCGAGGACTTTGGCGATGGTGCGCTGATAGTGCGTGAAATGCCGCTTATGCTTCATCGCGAGGATGTGGCTTCCGTTACCGAGGAGGTAGCGCTTAAACTGGCAAAACACAGGCAGGACCTCACACCTGAAGCGGTTTATGAAATTCTTCATTCCACAGCCTGCCGTGGTTCTGTTATGGCGGGCGAAAAATCCGAGCTTCAGGAGCTTTCGGTGCTGTTGGATATGCTTCGCAAAAACGAAGATGTAAAATTCTGCCCTCACGGAAGACCTGTTGAAGTTTGTGTTTCAAAATACGAGCTTGAAAAGCGTTTCGGACGATTGGGATAAAAATATCGGGAGGTTTACCAGTGAAAAAAATACCGGTTATAGCAGTAGTAGGTCCTACTGCATCGGGAAAAACAAAGCTTGCCATTGAAATTTGCAAGCGCCATAACGGCGAGGTTATTTCGGCAGATTCAATGCAGATTTACCGTTACATGAGCATTGGTACGGCAAAACCCGATGAAGAAGAAATGGAAGGTATACCGCATCATCTAATGGATTTTGTAACTCCTGGCGAAAGCTTTAGTGTTGCAAAATATGTGCAGCTTGCCCGCGAAAAAATTGAAGATATTCACAGCCGCGGCAAGCTTCCCGTAGTAGCGGGCGGTACAGGGCTTTATGTGGACAGCCTGCTTGGAAACATTCAGTTTTCCGACAGCAAGGGTGACGAAGCAATACGCGAGGAGCTTTCGCGTATTGCAGCCGAAAAATCACCGCAGGTGCTGTGGGATATGCTTAATGAAATTGACCCCGACACAGCACAGACTTTGCATCCAAACAATGTGTGGAGGGTTGTCCGTGCAATAGAGGTTTACCGTCTTACAGGCAAAACCATGAAAGAAACTCAGGAAGAAAGCCGAAGACTGCCAAGCCCTTACAATTCTTTGCTTATAGGAATGAATTACAGGGACAGGGCGGTGCTTTACGACCGTGTTAACAGACGAGTTGACATAATGATGGAAAAAGGTCTGCTTGATGAGCTTAAAATGCTGTTGGATATGGGTTTTACCGGCACTGCACGGCAGGCAATAGGCTACAAGGAGCTTATGCCGTACATCGAGGGTGCTGTACCGCTTGATGTATGTGTGGATACACTCAAGCAGGAAAGCCGCCGTTATGCCAAACGCCAGCTTACATGGTTCAGACGCAACGAAAAAATTAACTGGATATACGGTGACGATTATGATGATACTGCTCAGATATTTGATAAAGCAGATAATTTGATAGCTTTTGCAGATATGATGTGATACAATTTAAACAGTAAAAGCGATATAATTATCGGAATGGAATGAATTTACAATGAACTCAAAGGTGACACGGATTGTATCTGTAATACTTGGTCTGTTTGCTCTAAGCTATATAGGGTATCAGGCCTTTAAGTATTTCAACAAACCATATGTTACCGAAACGGCTTTGCCCTACAGCGTAGCGGAAACATTAACGCTTGAAGGTGTAGCTGTAAGAGATGAACAGGTGATACGGGAAAATATTTCCGGCGGTGTTTTAAGGTACAGCTACGACGATGCTTCGCGTGTTGCAGCGGGCGAAACTATAGCCAAAATTTTTGCAAATAAAAGCGATATTGCTTCTGAAAACAAGATAAACACGCTTGCACAGCAAATTTATCAGCTTCAAAAAGCGCAGGAACAGGGAAAAAGCATGAATGCGTATACCGAAGCATTATCTGGTCAAATAACCGAACAGCAAAACAAAATAATACGCATTATGCAGGGAAGAATGCTGGACGGACTTCAAAAAGAAAAGCTTGCGTTTACTGCTCTTTTGAACAATAAAATGATAGCGTTGGGGCAGGAAGAAAACTTTGAAGCGTTAATTACGCAAATGCAGGCGGACAAGCAGTATCTTGAAAAATCTCACGGAAGCGAAACAGGCTTTATTAAAGCTCCTCAAGGCGGTTATTTTGCAAAAAATACCGACGGGTTGGAGTCAAAGATAACGCCGAATGATTTGAAAGAATTAAATTACGACAAATACCTCCAAATGCTTGAAAATGTTTCCGAAAATACCGATGGTGCGGTAGGGAAAATTATGTTTGACCATATATGGTATTTTGTTGTTAAAGTTACAGACAGGGAACTGGAAAAATTTACGAATGTCGAGTCGGTTGACCTCGATTTTAATTTGTCCGACTCCGCACTGGTAAAGGCCGAGGTATATAACATAATAACAAACAGGCCTGATAAAAACCTTGTGGTGTTTAAGTGTAAAAATGTTACCGATGAACTGCTTAATATGCGTTATGAAACGGTAAATGTAATATTCCGTCATTATTCGGGATACAGGGTAAGCACCGATGCAATACGCTTTGTTGACGGACAGGAATGTGTATATGTAATGGACCATTATCAAATAAAATTGGTGCCAATTTACATTGTTTACAGACAAAACAGTTTTGTTTTGTGTGACCCGAATGCAGTGCCAATGCAGCCGCCTAAGGAAGAAAAGGAAGGGCTTTCCTTGGTTGAACCGGAAAAAACATGGATGAATAATAAACTTAGAATGTTTGATGAAGTTATCGTTGAGGGGGTAGACCTGCATGACGGAAAATCAACAGCTTGAAATCGTGCGTGAAAATGCAAAACGCATAAAATACGAGGTTTCGGAAGCTGCGGTGAAATATGGCAGAACCCCCGACGATGTGCGGATTATGGCTGTTACCAAAACAGTACCTGCCATGTTGGTAAATGCAGCAATTGAGGAAGGCTTTTCGCTGCTTGGTGAAAACCGTGCACAGGAGCTGTGTGCAAAGTACGATGAATATTCCCAAAATGCTGAAATACATTTTATTGGGCGTTTGCAGACAAACAAAGTAAAGTACATAACGGACAAGATAAGCATGATACAATCGGTAGACAGTATAAAGCTTGCCCGCGAAATATCCAAGCATGCCCAAAAACATGGCAAAACTATGCCTGTGCTTGTCGAAATAAATGCAGCAATGGAACAAAGCAAGGGTGGGATTAACCGCGCTGCACTTACAGAGTTTTTGTGTGAACTTGCGCAGATTCCCTTTATAAAAGTGGAAGGCTTAATGACAATCCCCCCTGCCGATGCAGATGAACTTGAAACAGAAAAATTTTTTTCTCAACTTTATGGCAGTTTCCTTGACACAAGAGAGCAAAAGATAGATAATATAAATATGTATACCCTGTCAATGGGTATGTCGTCTGATTATAAATCGGCAATTAAGCATGGCTCTACTCTGGTTAGGATAGGGTCAGCTTTGTTTGGTTTAAGAAAATAAAGCAGTGCCATTCAATGCAAAGGTTGGACAGGCATGGTGCAAGATGCCGTGAAAATAACGGAAGGTGGTATAATCGTGGGTTTTGTAGATAAGTTTAAAACATTTATCGGAGTTCCCGAGGATGACTATTTTGAGGAAAATGACGATGAAATGCAGGCGTCGTTGGAAGATGTAAAGGAAGAGCGTGAACGCGAAAGAAGCAGAGGCAGAGAACGCGAAAGAGACAATGATTATTCCATGGCGGATAATGATGAAGGCTTTGCTTCCGAACGCATCAGCAGCAACAAGGTAGTTAACATTCATGCAACAACACAGCTTCAGGTTGTGCTGCTCAAACCCGAAAGATACGAAGATGCTACCGATGTTGCAGACCATCTCGTTGAAAAGCATACCGTTGTTCTTAACCTTGAAAAAATTAAGCCGGATGTGTCCCGCAGAATACTGGATTTCCTTTGCGGTGTTTCCTATGCACTGAACGGTCAGGTTAAAAGAGTTGCAAACGGCACATATATCATTACACCGTACAATGTAGGCGTAATGGGTGATTTGCTTGACGAGCTGGAGAATAGCGGTTTGTACTGATATGGAGCTGACTGCACAGGACAAGCTGCTGTGCAGCAGGGTGGAGGATTTCATCAAGCTGGCGCAGGAGCGTTATCAAAGTAAATGCACCTTCTTTCTTGATGAACGCCAACAGGCATTGTGCATTAAAACAGCAAAAGTAAATCATTTCAACAATTACTCTTTGTCTGGGGGATATCCAAACGCCCAGCGGAGAGTTTTTGGCGTGTTTGATGAATTTACCTGCGATGATGAGCGTGATTACGGAATATGCCCAATTACCTGCACTTTTGCGGATTTTAGAAAGCTTACTCACCGTGATTTTCTTGGCACTTTAATGAGTCTGGGAATAAAAAGAGAGTGTGTGGGTGACATTCTTGTGGAAGAAGGAAAAGCGGTTATATTCGTAACTGCTTCGGTGGAGGCTCATGTTTTGGCAAGCCTTACAAAGGTAGGCAATATGGGAATAAAGATTCAGCGCGGAATAGTGGGGGAGCTGCCGCAGGCATATACGCTTGTTCCGGTAAAGGGAACTGTAAGTTCCATGAGGCTTGATTGTCTTGTAGCTATGCTAACGGGACTAAGTCGTGAAAAATCCACCCGCATTATTGAAGCAGGGCAAGTTTTTTTAAACTATATGGAAAATGATAACCAATCCGCAGCAGTGGCAGAAAAAGATGTTTTAACCATTCGCGGATATGGAAAATTCATTGTTGAATCGGTAAACGGGGTAACAAAAAAAGGGCGTTATTCCGTTACATGCAATAAATTTGTATAAGGGAGGCAGGGTCGGTGCTGACTATCGACGCGATATTAAGCAAAAGATTTAGCAAGGCAATGGGCGGCTACAGACAGGATGAAGTGGACAGCTTTATTCAGCAGCTGGCTGCCGAAGTTGAGCGCCTTCAAAATGAAAACGAAGACTTGGAGCACAAATTGGAAATCCTTGCCGAAAAAATAGAAAAATACCGCAAGGGCGAATCATCCATACAAAGTGCATGGATGGGTGCGCAGCGATTGGGCGAAGGGTTGCTGTTGGATGCAAAAAAACAGGTTGAGCAGATACGCCGTGATGGCTTGCGTGACCTTGAAGCGACAAAACGCCGCCTTGAAATTGAAATACAGCAGCAGCAGTATGAACTAAGTCAGCTGAAAAAGGAAACCAGCAGCTTTAAAGGCAAATTGTTGGGGCTGTATGCACAGCAGATAGATTTGATACAGAATATACCTGTGCCTGCCGAGCTTTTTGCAGCAAATGAAAACCAAGAACAGTCTGAGCAGGAAAGCGAACTTCATGAAGTTGACGAAGAAACTGCGACAGAACCTGTGTTTGAACCTGCGGTACAGGACCTGCTTGAAGGAGTTTCCGAACAGGAAGAACTTGATGAGGCTGAAGCCGAAGAAGAACAGTTTGAAACTGAAGCAGAGACACAGCCACAGAAGGAATATGTTCAGCAAGAATATGCTCATAATGAATATATTCAGGAAAGCGATGACGATGAAATCGTTGAAGAAGCTTTTACCGAAGGTGAACCCGAGCTTTTAGATGAAGACGATATTTACGATGATGAAATCGTAATTGACAAGGGTGCATTTGAAGCACAGGATAAAAACGAAGAGCATCCTGTTTACAGTGAACGCGGCTACAGCATTCGCAGTGCTCAGGAGGAATCCCGTTTTGGTCCATTAAAGTTTGGCGAAGGCTTTGAAATAGCAAACCTGCCGAATGATAATTCTAACAACAGAAAGAAATTTTCCTTTAAAGGAAAATTTGGAAACTAACAGCGGTTTTTCGAATGTTAGTTTTTAATAAATAAATTTCCGGCAAAGCAGTAAAATGCTGCTGAGTCGCTAAAGGTTGTGTTGTTGCTGCGAGGGATAACACACAAAACCATTAACATAATCTAAAACCCGCAGAGAAGGAGCTTATCAACCATGGAGAAGGATTATAATCAGACGCTCAATCTTCCACAAACCGAATTCCCAATGAGAGGGGCGTTGCCACAGCGTGAACCGGCATGGCTGGAAAAATGGAACCAGTCTGACCTTTACAATAAAATGATTGCAAAAAACGAAGGAAAACCTTTGTATGTGCTGCATGACGGCCCTCCATACGCAAACGGGGATATCCATCTGGGTACTGCTTTGAACAAAATTCTTAAAGATATCATCGTTAAACAGAAAAACATGTCCGGCTGTAAATCCCCATTTATTCCGGGCTGGGATACACATGGTCTTCCAATAGAACTTAAAGCAATGAAAAAAGTGGGCGTTAGCTCTAACATTGACCCAATTGAATTGAGAAAACACTGCAAAGAATTTGCTTTGCATTATGTTGATGTTCAGCGTGAACAGTTCAAACGCTTGGGGGTTCTGGGCGACTTTGAAAACCCATATCTTACCCTGCGTCCTGAATTTGAAGCTAAACAGATTGAAGTTTTCGGTACAATGGCAAACAAAGGCTACATCTACAAAGGTCTTAAACCTGTTTACTGGTGTCCTGAATGCCATACCGCGCTGGCAGAAGCTGAAATCGAGTATGCTGAAGACCCATGCTATTCCATTTATGTAAAATTCCCTGTAAAAGACGATAAAGGCAAGCTGTCCGCACTGGGTGTTGACCTGTCTAAAACATATGTTGTTATCTGGACTACCACTACATGGACACTTCCTGGCAACATGGCAATCTGCCTTGGTCCTGAATACGAATACACCGTAGTAAAAGCAAATGGTGAAAACTATGTTATGGCTGCAGAGCTTGTGGCTTCCACAATGAAAGCAGCAGGCATTACCGAATACGAAACCGTTGGAACAATCCTTGGTAAAGATTTGGAACTCATGGTTTGCAAACATCCATTCATGGACAAAGAGTCCTTGGTTATCGTTGGTGACCATGTAACACTTGAAAGCGGTACAGGCTGCGTACACACAGCTCCCGGCCATGGTGTTGAAGACTTTGAAGTTTGTGTTAACAACTATCCACAAATCGAAGTTGTTGTTCCTGTTGACAGCGAAGGTAAAATGACCGAATATGCAGGTCAGTTTGCAGGTCTTTCCACAGATGATGCAAGCAAAGCTATTGCTAAGCATCTGGAAGAAACAAATATGCTGTTTGCAATGGAAAAAATCATTCACCAGTATCCACACTGCTGGAGATGTAAACAGCCAATCCTCTTCCGTGCTACAGAACAGTGGTTCTGCTCCGTTGACGGCTTTAAAGAAGATGCTATAAAAGCTATCGAAAGCGTTGAATGGATTCCTGCATGGGGTGAAGAACGCATTAAAAACATGGTTCGCGACAGAAGCGACTGGTGTATTTCCCGTCAGCGTGTTTGGGGCGTTCCAATTCCAATTTTCTACTGCAAATCCTGCGGTGCTTACCACATTGACGAAGAAAGCATTGCAGCAGTTGCAGACCTGTTCCGCAAAGAGGGCAGCGACGGCTGGTATACTCACGAAGCAAACGAAATCCTGCCTGCAGGCACTGCTTGTAAAAAATGCGGCGGCACAGAATTTACCAAAGAAAGCGACATCATGGATGTTTGGTTTGACTCCGGTACAAGCCATGCAGCTGTTCTTCAGGGTAAAGAAGACCTTAAATGGCCTTGCGACCTTTACCTTGAAGGTGCTGACCAGTACCGCGGTTGGTTCCAGTCCTCTCTGCTTACTTCCGTTGCATGCACAGGTCAGTCCCCATACAAAAGCGTTTGCAGCTGCGGTTGGGTAGTAGACGGCGAAGGCAAAAAGATGTCCAAATCCCTTAAAAACGGTACAGCTCCTGAAAAAGTAATTGAACAGTACGGTGCTGACATTCTTCGTTTGTGGGTTGCTTCCTCCGACTATCACTCCGATATTCGTGTATCCGAAAACATCCTCAAACAGCTGTCCGAGTCCTATCGTAAAATCCGTAACACTGCTCGTTACATCTTGGGTAACATTGATGACTTTAACCCTGACACAGACAGCGTTAGCTACGATGAGCTGACAGAACTGGACAAATGGGCTATTGTTCGTTTGGATGAGCTTAAAGCAAAAGCAAAAGAAGCTTACGATAAATTTGATTTCCACATTGTTTACCATTCCATCCACAACTTCTGTACAGTTGATATGTCCAGCTTCTATCTGGATATCCTTAAAGACCGTCTGTACTGTGAACAGAAAGATGGTAAACTCCGCCGCAGCGCACAGACAGTTATCTATCAGGTACTGCGTGACATTACCCTCATGCTTGCTCCTATTATGTCTTACACAGCGGAAGAAATCTGGTCGTTCATGCCTGCAAGTGAAAAATACAATACCGAATCTGTATTCCTTAACGACATGAGCTTCGAGCGTATCTCCAAAGATACATCCTTCATGGAAAAATGGAATCGTATCCATGCAATTCGTGATGATGTAAACAAGGTTCTGGAAAACGCAAGAAAAGAAAAAACCATTGGTAAATCTTTGGAAGCTAAGGTTGTTCTGGGTGCTCAGGGTGAACTGCACGAATT
>JAFYSU010000041.1 GCA_017559185.1 Oscillospiraceae bacterium | reverse complement strand
TTCGGCAGCTTCGCTTATGTCTGCTATTAATTTATTATCACCTTGACCAAGTACTGCATCCATTTCCACCAATGCAGAAATGTAAAAATGGCTGTCCATTTCGTACCATCTTGGTTCGTCAAAGGTGGTGTAGGTGGAGTTGCAGCCGGAAGCATCATGGATTACCTGCAAACCGCCAAGCTCATAAAGTGCCGAGCATACACCTGCCCAGTCAGCGGAATAGGTAGCTAAATTTCTGAATACATGTTTCATGCTTTACATCCCATTCCTTTCAGCTGAATTACATGACGGGTATCTTTGGGGTTAAGAACAGCATCCGTCATAAGTTCGGCAAGTTTACAAATACCGTCAAATCCGTACAAGCCGTTGCTGTCCACAACATTTACAAAATGCTTGGTGCCGCAGTAATAAGCTGCTTGCTGTCCAAGTGCAAGGGTGTCGCTGCTGATATCGTTCTTAGCGAATGCAGGTCTGCGTGACATTGACGGATGGTTTGCGTAACGCCATTCCATATCGCCCTTGTGTTTTTTAAGCCATTCAAGCTCGTCCGCTTCGTCAGCGGCACAGCTTTCGGCATAAACTGCTTCAACATTAAAACCGTAAGATACAAGCAGTTTAGCAAGGCTGAAAGGACGGTAGGTCATGGTGCTGTCGATTACTATCGGACGGTCACCAACTATTTCTGCGGCTTCACGCAGCTTAGCATCAGTTTTTTGCTCAAGAGCATCAATATCAGGCAGGGGAAGAGAAAGCTCGTCCGAAAGCTTGCGCAGATTGTTACCGATTTTTTTGAAGTCATATGTTAACGGCAGGTAGTATTCCTGCTGATCCAAACGCTCGGTAAGTGAATGGAGTGCCAAAAGTCCGTTAGGGTTTATTGTTATGTTTACCATGCTTTCGCTCATGCTTTCATATTCTTCAAATGTATCGCACCAGCGTATATCCCGTACCTGCCAACCGCCGTTTTTAAACATTTCAAGCATTTCGTTTTCTTCGGGGAGAGGGTAGTTGCTTCCGATAATGTTTACTGCCTTGCGTTTGTTTTCGGTTTTTGGAAGCAGACTGTAAAGCTGACGGTTCATTATTGGAACAGGAGGGAGTGCATTTTTGCGCATGGTTGGGGTCATGTAGCACTGGATAAAATGAATGTTAGGATATTTTTTTCCAAGTGTGGAAAATATCAAATCAAAGTCAGTACCGATAAAATGGTCGATACAGCCCGAAAAAATATGAATTACACGCGGCTGCTTTTCCATTCCATCTACAAGATAGGAAATATTTTCGATTATTGTTTTTTCGCGGTTGCCGTTAAGCACATCTTCTTCGGAAACCAATACTGCCGAAAATCTGTGAAGCGCGCCCATGTCGGCAGCGGTAAGTGTAACACCGCGCATACAGCCTGCAGGGCAAACAAAAATTACATAGCTTTCAGGAAGAAGCATTGCAATGTGTACTATATTCCAACCGCCTCGTGCAGGGGCATTAAATTCAAGTCCCATTCTGAAAGGGGAAAGGCTTTTGGCTTCGCTTACGGTTATTTTACCGCTGTAATCCTTTGTGGGCGCACCGCAGCCCGAACAGGAAGAAAATCCTTGCATATTATCCCTCCTTGCACAGATTTAAAACAGAATCTGCCAATTTTCGGTATTCATCAGCCATTGGACTGTCAGGGAAAGCTTCGATAACGGTTTTGTTCATCTGGTCAGCTTTTTGCACTTCAGGACTGAATGGAAGTACTCCTGCAACAACGCTGTCTATTTCAGCAGTAAAGTCACGGATTTTCTGTTCTTCGTTTTCTATTCCGCGTTTGTTGAGTATAACACCGCTTAATCTTGCGTAGTTTCGGTCGCTGAAGTTTTTAACAGCCATGGCAATATTTGCAGCTGCATAAATTGCCATGTTTTCGCCGGATGTTATTACAAAAACATGGTCGGCATATCCGTTGCGCAAAGGCATTGCAAATCCACCGCAAACAACATCGCCCAGTACATCGTAAAAAACAACATCAGGCTTGTATATTTCAAATGCATCGCGTTCTTCCAAAGCGTCAAATGCAGCAATTATTCCGCGTCCGGCACAACCCATTCCCGGGGTAGGACCGCCCGCTTCAACACAAAGTACACCGCCGCTGCCTGTTACAACCATTTCATCAAGCGAAGCATTTGCCCCCTTGGTTCTGAGCAGCTCCAAAACAGTTGTAATTCTTTTTCCGTCGTGAAGCTTTATTGTTGAGTCAGCTTTAGGGTCACAGCCTATCTGCATTACCTTAAGACCTTTTTCGGCTAATGCCATTGAAAGATTGGAAATGGTTGTGGATTTTCCTATGCCGCCTTTTCCGTAAACTGCAATTTTCACCATAAAAAAACCTCCTTGTTCCGATCAAAAAAATAGCTCCCTGTTCCCCAAAAAGGCACAGAGAGCTGACAATGGCAATAAAGCAGATAAAACAAACATCCGCTTTTTATTATTCAAACGTCTTGCTACTCGGGACGAACCTTAGTTGATCAGAACGAATATATTTTTTAAAAATCATCTGTTCCGGCAGAATAAGTCTTTTGGAAAAGATAAGGATGTAAAATCTCTTTGTATAAATTATATATTATTGTCTCAAATAAGGCAATTGCTGTTTTCGACAAAAAGGGGATTGTAATATGTTGGAACTGCGAAAGGTTGACGAAAAGCAAACAAAGATACAATTAGCATCCGTTTTTGTGCTTTTCAAATTCATCGTGAAGTGTTTGCAGAGCCTTTTTTTCTATTCGCGACACATACGACCGTGAAATGCCAAGATGTTTGGCGGTTTCGCGCTGAGTAAGCGGTGCAGTGTCGTACAAACCATACCGCATTATAATTATTCTGCGTTCGCGTTTGGTTAGTTTTTCGTTTAAAAGCTTGTAAAGCTTGTCGGATTTAATTTTTAAATCAATAATGTCAATCATGCTTTCGCTGTCGGAAATAAGGTCCATAAGAGTAAGGCAGTTCCCCTCGCTGTCGGTATCCAAGGGGTCATTTATGTAAACATCGTTCAAGGTCTTTTTTCGGCTGCGAAAATACATCAGAATTTCGTTTTCTATACATCGGCTGGCGTAGGTTGCAAATTTTGTCCCTTTTTCATAATCAAATGTGTTTGCCGCTTTTATAAGTCCGATAGTTCCTATTGAAATAAGGTCTTCTTGGTCCTTGCAGGCGGAGTAATATTTTTTCATAATATGTGCCACAAGCCGCAGATTGTGTTCTATCAGCTTGGTTTTAGCGGTTTCATCTCCTGCACTTATTTTTTTAATGCATTCAAGCTCCTCGCTGGCGGACAGC
>JAFYSU010000040.1 GCA_017559185.1 Oscillospiraceae bacterium | reverse complement strand
GTATCCGGAGTATCTGGGGTGTCCGGAGTATCTGGGGTATCCGGTGTGTCTGGGGTGTCTGGTGTACATGGGATATTATCATCCAGTTTTGGCTCGAAGTAAATGGTATACTCAGTAGGTACAAAATTATCGCCTTCTTCGCCGTCCCAGTCGATTGTAATTACAAATTCATCATTAATAAAGGTACGGTTGTAACCTGCAACACGAACTATAAGACCAAGGAAATCATTTTCATCTTCCAAAACAAGAGTCTTGCCGTTTTCAAGAGTAGCTACAACTGTTTCACCGTCAGCAGCAACACCGTCAAAGCTTGGAGGTGTAATCTGCAATGCTGCAAAATAGCCATCCCATTCATCTTCGTCGGAAGTATTAAAGCCTGTAAAGTATTCCACACGCTTCAAAGTACCTGTTGCTAAAATTTCGTTATATTTATGGTCGATGTCATATGTCAGCTCCATGTCGGAAGCACTTGGCATACCTTCCCATTCAGGCAGGTTATTAGTCCATGCGTTCACTTTAATTTCAGAGCTGTCAAATGCAAT
Organism: Oscillospiraceae bacterium; assembly: GCA_017559185.1. Lineage (GTDB taxonomy): Bacteria > Bacillota > Clostridia > Oscillospirales > Ruminococcaceae > RGIG7389. The sequence continues at coordinate 14,585 of JAFYSU010000040.1, read as the reverse complement.
CTCGGAAAAATCAACCCAATATGTAGTTTGGTCAAAAGCTGTGCCTTCTTCGCCGTCCCAGTCAATATCAAAGCCTATTCCATCTTCATATATAAGGTTTCCGTCCGCATCAGCAACACGAACAATTGCACCAATGAAATCATCTTCACTTGTCAGAGTAATGGTTTTTTCCTCATCATTGATGTCATTGTACATAACCGCATAAGCTTTTTCATAGTCAATGCCTGTTGTGCCGCTTGCTGGTACAATTTTTACAGCAGCATAATAACCCGACTGCAATTCTGCATTATTGCTAAAGCCTGTAAAGTTTTCTACATACTTAAGATTGCCTACTGCAGTTGCAAAACCACCGTCCAGTTCATATTCCAAAGTCATGTCGGAAACATCAACACCGTCAGCCCAACTTGGCATATCATCTGCTGTCATTGCGGAAAGCGCAATTTTGGACTGTGTTTCGGCAGAACCAAGTACAACATTATCAAAATCAACTTCGTATTCAACTTCGGTAAAATCGTCACCCTCTTCGCCGTCCCAGTCAACAGTAACATGTATTCCTGTAGATTCGTATTTACCTGCTGCACTACCAACAAGCACAATAACACCGTATGTACCGTCTTCCAGTTCTTTAATAAGAACTTCATCATGACTATCATCAATATCTACAACTGCATCTTCTGTAATTTCAGCATTGTCAGGCGGTGCAATTGTAAACGCTGCATAGTAGCCTGACTGGTATTCTTCGTTTTCGCTAAATGCGGTAAATCCTGTTACTTTTGAAAGATTTCCTCTTGCAGTAACTCTTTCATGCTCTACATTTACCTCATAGTCAAGCTGCATAGAATCGGCAGAACCCAATTCATGCTGCCATGCTTCAACAGCAACAGCGGATTTTTCTGTTGCATCAATTTTCAAGTATACTGTGCCTGTACCGGTTGCAAGAGTATTACTGTCCTCATCATACCACTCGCACTCTGTTTCGTATTCGGTGCCTCCTTTAACGGCAGTGTAAACTCCGTCCTGTTTTTCGGCAATTTTGAAGTAGCAAATCAAAGTTTCGTCATAAATTTCTATATTGCCTGCTTCTGTGCTTATGCTGTTTTCATTCAATGAAGCTTCATGTTCGTCTTCTGTATTTTTACCGTTAATGTAAATCCATACCGACTCCGCTTCAACAGGTGCAATCAGTTCCAAACCAACATAAATGCCGTCGTCCTTCGACATCAGTTCTACTTCTTCTGCATTAGCTTCGTCATTCAAAAAGCTTTCCAGTTCCCATCTATTGCAAGAGATTGTACCATCTTCCTCAATGCTGAGTCCTGCGTTTTCGTACATATTCTTGTAACTAAAATTCGGAGTGTTGCCAACAGGACCTTTTGGTCTGAAATCAAAGGTTTGGGTGTACCGAATTCCTTGAACTTCGCCGCCTTCTTCGGTGTTTTCACCCTCTTCAGAGGTAGTCTCGGTTTCATCTTCCAAAGACATAGTCATAACCGCTGAAGCTTCGGTTTCTTCTTCAGTTTCTTCTTCAGTTTCTTCTTCAGTTTCTTCTTCGACTACTTCTTCAACCACGGTTTCTGGTTCGGTATGGTCGCTATTGTCTTCTGCAAATGCAGTAACACCTGTGGATGCTGTCATTGCCAGCGCCAAGGTGAGTGCGATAAGTTTGTTTTTATCTGCCACTTTTAATTCTCCTCTACCACTTTATTAGTACCATTAGGTACTAATAAAAATAATACCACCGTATGGTTGTAAAATCAAGTTAACCCGTTGTCTTTTTACATTATGCATATAGTACAGCTAACAATTTAATTTATCTATTGTCTATAACAACAAATAGGCTGTAAATAATAAGCTTTATCTCACAATTCCGAAATTACTATCGTTTGGTACTAATTGTAGTATAAATTCGCACTCCTAATGGAAAATATTAATGTATTGCATTTTCTTGGGAGGAATTGTTCATGTGCAGCAAACAATATCAACTTAGAATTCGCGACCTGCGCGAAGACATGGATTTAAATCAAACACAGGTAGCTGAAATTTTAAATACAAGCCAGCGGGTTTATTCCCGCTACGAAACCGAGGAACGCGCACTGCCTATTCAGCATTTATATACTCTTGCAGAGTTTTACAATACATCAGCCGATTATATCCTTGGACTAACCAATGTTAAAGAACCATATCCACGCAGCAAAAAAAGAACCGTCTGTCGTTAAACAGACGGTTCTTTTTTATAAAATATATTATTCGTACAGTGGGTATTTAGCGCAGAGTGCTTCAACACCTTTGCGAACTTTTTCGGCATTGCCTTCAAAGTCAGTAGCAATAAGATACATGAATTCAGCAATCTGGCGCATATCGTCCTCTTTAAAGCCTCTTGTAGTTACAGCAGGTGTACCAACACGGATACCACTGGTTACAAATGGGCTTTGTGGGTCGTTAGGGATAGCATTTTTGTTTACGGTAATGTAAACTTCGTCCAGCTGATGTTCAAAGTCCTTACCTGTAACATTAAAGTTGCGCAGGTCAACCAGACACAGGTGGTTGTCAGTACCACCGGATACAAGGTCAAAGCCTTTTTCCAGCATAGCATCTGCAAATGCTTTGGAGTTTTTAACAACCTGTTCCTGATATTCTTTGAACTCAGGTTTGAGCGCTTCGCCAAAGCAAACAGCTTTTGCAGCAATAATGTGTTCCAAAGGACCGCCCTGTGTACCAGGGAAGATTGCTTTGTCAATCTGTTTTGCAAGAGCTTCTTTGCACAAAATCAAACCGCCGCGTGGACCACGCAGAGTTTTGTGTGTGGTTGTGGTTACAACATCAGCGTATGGAACCGGGTTCATGTGCAAGCCGGCAGCAACAAGACCTGCAATGTGAGCCATGTCAACCATGAAGTATGCGCCAACTTCTTTTGCAATTTCAGCAAATTTTTCGAAGTTGATTTCACGAGGATATGCACTTGCACCTGCAACAATCAGCTTTGGTTTGCATTCCAAAGCTTTTGCACGAACTGCATCGTAGTCAATTGTTTCGTCATCGCCCAGATGGTAAGGAACGAAGTTGTAGTATTTACCGGACATGTTAACAGGTGAGCCGTGTGTCAGGTGACCGCCATGTGCCAAGTTCATGCCCAGTACAGTGTCGCCCGGCTGAATAAGAGCAAAGTATACACCAAGGTTAGCCTGTGCACCGGAGTGTGGCTGTACATTTGCGTGTTCTGCACCAAACAGTTTTTTAGCTCGTTCAATAGCAATTGTTTCTACTACATCAACACACTGGCAGCCGCCGTAGTAGCGTTTACCGGAATAACCTTCTGCGTATTTATTGGTAAGTACGCTTCCCATTGCAGCCATAACAGCAGGGCTTACAATATTTTCGGAAGCAATAAGCTCAATATTGCGTTTTTGTCTTTTGAGTTCTGCCTCCATAGCGTTACCTACTTCAGCATCAACACCTTTTACAAAACCAATGGTATCCAACATATTCTGGTACATTGTAAAAATCCCATCCTTTACATCGAAATTTATTCCGTATTGCTCGGAGATTTACCCTTTAAATTATGCGGTTTAATGCATTGCTTTAAATCGCATAAACTTACTAAAAATTATACTACATAACAAAAATTTTTACAACTTGTCGTTATACATAACAAAAAACCGAAACAGTATGCCTGTTTCGGTTTTTTCACTAATAATATAAAATTATTCAGCAGTTTCTTCGGTCTGAGCTTCTTCAGCGGAATCATCCAGCAGAGCACGGATGGAAAGGCTGATGCGTTTTTTGTCGAAGTCCAGTTCGGTAATTTTAGCGTCAACTTCCTGACCAACAGCCAGAACATCCTGAGGCTGGTTGATTCTTTCGTTGGAAATCTGGGAGATGTGGATAAGACCATCAACACCAGGGATAATCTGTGCGAATGCACCGAATGGAGTCATGGAAACAATTTTAACTTTGGTTACAGAACCAACAGCGTAGTTCTGTTCAAGGATGTACCATGGGTTTTCTTCGTTTTTCTTGTAGCCCAGAGAGATTTTTCTCTTTTCAACATCGATGTCTTTTACATATACTTCAAGAACATCGCCGATAGCAACTACATCGGATGGCTGTTTAATTCTTGCCCAAGACAGTTCGGATTTGTGAACCATGCCGTCTACACCGCCAAGGTCAACAAATGCACCGTAGCTTGTAAGGGATTTAACAACACCTTTGTAGGTTTTGCCAACTTCAACTTCGTTCCAGAACTGGTCTTCCAGAACTTTTTTCTGACCGTCGAGTACGGCACGGATAGAGCCAACTGCTCTTCTTCTCTGGCGGTTAACTTCAAGGATTTTGAAATCAACTTCCTGTTTCATCAATGGTTCCAGTGGGTCATTTTTGGAACGGGTAGCCTGAGAAGCAGGGATGAATACTTTAACGCCGTTGGACAGAGCCAATACGCCGCCTTTGATGATTTCGGTAACAACACCGTGCAGAACTTCGCCTGTTTCAGCAGCGTTCATTACTTTTTCGAAACCAGCAACAGCGTCAACGCGTTTTTTGCTCAGTGTGCAAACACCGTCAACATCGTTGATGCGAACAATCTGAAGTGTAATTTCTTCGCCAACTTTAACGCAGTCTTCGGTTTTAGCGTTAGGGTCGTTGGTAAGTTCGCTCAGCGGAACATAGCAAGCATGTTTTGTACCGATGTCTACAATAACTTCGGTAGGTTTAACATCAATTACTATACCGGTTACTCTGTCTCCATTCTTATATGTATTTTCAAGGGACTGATTAAGCAGCTCCTCAAAGCTCAGTTCTTCCTGATTGTTTACAATCTCACTCATGATTTTTCGTACCTCCTTAATTATGCAATCCGGCGTTGAAGCACCGGCAGTTACACCAACACAACCGACCCCGGAGAAATCGTAGTCATACAATTCCTGGGGAGATTCAATAAATACCGAGGCACAATAACCACTGCAAATCTGCCAAAGCTTTGCTGTATTTGAACTGTGCCTGCCGCCGACAACGACCATCAGGTCGGAACGCTGCGCAAGTTTTGCAGCTTCTGTTTGTCGTGTAACAGTAGCTTTACATATTGTATCAAAAATATTGATATTTGTACACACTTTTTTTGCAAACATTGCAGATTTTTCCCATTCCGGACGGCTAAAAGTTGTCTGCGAGAGCATAAAAACCTGTGTTTCCCCATTTTTTTCTATTTTTTGCAGTATTTTTTCGGCTTCCTCTGCTGTTGAAAAAACATTAACCTGTGCTTTGCAGTGCCCTATTATTCCAAGCACCTCGGCATGGTTGGGGTTTCCTGCAAGCAGCACCACGGCATCTTCGGGGAATTTTTCCACTATTCTGTGTATACGGCTTACAAACGGACAAGTTGCATCATGGCAATCAATACCCAAGCTTTCAATTTGCTCATAAACCTTTTTTGCAACTCCGTGCGAACGAATTACAAGCGATGCTCCCTGTGGTACATCTTCGGGACTGTTAACCACCGAAACACCTTTTTTTTCAAGCATTGCTACCGCATGGGGATTGTGTATTATCTCACCCAGAGTACAAACCCTTTTCCCGCTATCCGCAAGCTGTTCGGCAAGCTCCATGGCACGCTTTACACCAAAGCAATACCCCGCCGATTTTGCAATTTCTATCTTCATTTCGACATACCGTCTCTTTCCCAACGGTCAATACATTTTTGTCTTAAAGCCGCTATTTCACCCATTACCTTTTTGGTAACCCCCTTGATTTGCGCAGGAGAAGCATCGGTAACATTAAACGACTCGTACGGCAGCATTTCACCGTAGCACACATATGCTTTTGCACGAAAACCGCAGCCGTTTGGGTAGTACACCGCAGCAGGAAGTATGCTTGCCTTTGTACGGCTTGCTATAACAGCCATTCCCGATTTTCCGCGAAGCAGTTCACCTGTTTTGGAACGAGTTCCTTCGGGGAATATGCCCATAATTTTGTTTTCTTCTATAAGCTTTACAGCATGGTCAAGCGCACCTGCGTCGCCTGCACCTCTGTCCACCGCAAATGCGTTTATAGCCCTAAAAAGCATACCCAAAATTGGATTTTGGAAAAGCTCTTTTTTGCCCATGTAGTGAATTTCGGGGTCTATTCCATAAGCTAAGAGCAGCGGGTCTATCGCTTTAACATGATTGCAGGCAAGAATACAGCCTACACCCTCACCCACAGGTTTCTTATTTATATAGCAAATGTCAAACCATATGCTTAAAAAAATCTTGGTAAAATCCCTTGCGAACTTAAAGAACATTTTTCAACCTTCCTTCAACAGTATCCATAACAAGCTGTACGGACTGTTCAAAATCATAACCTGTAGTATCCACAAGAACAGCATCATCTGCCTGTTTAAGCGGTGCTACCTTACGGTTGGTGTCGTTGTAATCTCTTTGACGAACATCCTCAAGCACTTCGTTAAAATCCGCTTCCTGACCTTTATTTTTCATTTCAATCCAACGACGGCGTGCGCGTTCTTCAAGCTGTGCTGTAAGGAAAATTTTAACCTGAGCATTCGGAAGAACAACAGTGCCTATGTCCCTGCCGTCCATTACAACATTGTTTTCACGGGCTGTGCTGCGCTGAAGCTCGAAAAGGAAATCCCTAACCTCACCCATTGCCGAAACATTGGACGCAGCCATTGAAATTTCCGGCTCGCGGATTTTTTCAGAAACATCCTCACCGTTAAGGTAAATGCGCTGTCCTTCGCCCTTAATGTATTTTATTTCTATTTTAATATCCTTAAGATAAGGCAGTACATCCTGCTTTACATCGGTTCTTTTTCCCAATCTGCATATATACAATCCAATCGCACGGTACATTGCACCTGTGTCAACATATACATACCCAAGTCTTTGGGCTGCTTCACGGGCAACTGTGCTTTTGCCTGCGCCTGCAGGTCCGTCTATTGCTACGGAAATCATATTTATACCTCCTTACGGCAGCCTAAAAATATACACAAAATAACCGCATAAAATATATGCGGTTATTTTTAAAATTACTCGGTATTTTACAACCGATTATTATTTTATCATATTTTTTGCAATAACGCAAAACACTACGCATTCATGCCTGCAAGGTGGCCTGTACACCATGCAACCTGTAAATTGTAGCCGCCTGTATATGCATCAATATCCATAACCTCGCCTGCAAAGTAAAGACCTTTCGTAATGCGGGATTCCATGGTGCTTGGCTGTATACCGCTTACATCTACACCGCCAGATGTTACTATAGCTTCCTCGATAGGTCTGAAGCCTGTTGGGGTAAGCGGGAAGTTTTTAAGCAGATGTACAAAGTTAAGACGCTGCTCACGGGTAATTGCATTAACTTTAGCTGATGCAGATATGCCACTAAGCTGTACCGCTACCGGTATGAGCTTACGCGGAAGCAGTGCCCCCAAAGCATTAATAAAATCACGATTTTTGTTTTCTTCAAAATCACGAAGCAGACGAGCATCCAGCTTTGCTTCATCAAGTGCAGGCTTGAGGTCGATGGTAATGCGGTAGCTGTGCATTTTTGACACATCCATGTGCGACGAAGCCGAAAGCACCAACGGACCCGATATGCCAAAGTGTGCAAACAGCATTTCACCAAGTGAGCTGAATATTTCCTGTTCGCCCTCTTTTACTGTAAGAACAACATTTTTAAGTGAAAGTCCCATCATATCCGCACAGTATTTTTCTTTTATTGTTATTGGAATAAGCGACGGACTTAAACGGGTAACATTATGACCTGCCGAACGCGCCAGCTTGTAGCCATCACCGGTTGAGCCTGTTACAGGGTAACTTTTGCCGCCGGTACAAATAACAACCGACTCGGCAGTTATCTCTTTTGAGCCGCAGCGAACACCTTTTACAGCACCGTCTTCAAGCAGAAGCTCGTCAACCTGTCCCTGACGCAGCTCAACACCTGCATCCATTATCCAATCCACAAGTGAATCAACAATATCGGCAGATTTGTCCGACTCGGGGAAAACTCGGTTGCCTCTTTCAACTTTAAGCGTAACTCCAAGTTCTTCAAAAAATGCATACACATCGTAGCAAGAAAAAGCTCCCATTGCACTGTAAAGGAAACGCGGATTTCGTCTTACAGCCTGAAGAAAATCCTGTGTATCACAAAAATTTGTTACATTGCAGCGACCTTTTCCGGTAATCAATACTTTTCTGCCGGGGCGTTTGTTTTTGTCTATCAAGAGTACTCGTCTGCCGCGTTTTGCAGCTGTGCCTGCACACATCAAGCCGGCAGCACCTGCACCAACAACAATTACATCAAAATTTGTCATTCGTTCTCCTTATTTACCTTATGCACGATAGGTGCAGATTTTTCGTATACATTATATTCTTCCCAAATATGCTCGAGCTGTGCGTAGGATTCGGATATTTTGTCCTTTTTAGCCATCCCGAGTGCTACAATAAGTGCATTTACAAGACTGAGCGGTGCAACAAGCGAGTCAACAAACGATGCCATATCACTTCTGGCAAGCAATGTTGCAGTTGCATCCTGTGCGATAGGCGATTCCACACTGTCGGTTATTGCAACAACATCGGCACCTTTATCGGACGCATACTGCACAGCTTTTGCAGTTTGGCGCGAATATCTTGGAAAGCTCAGCGCTATCAATACATCACCCTTGCCAATGCGGAATATCTCCTCAAACATTTCGCTGGAGCTTGTTGTGTTTACAAGATGAGCATTATCAAAGATATGATTAAAATAAAAGTACATAAATCTTGCTATATTAGCCGAGCTGCGAACCCCTACAATGTATATCTTTTTGGCTTCGGTTATTGTTTTTACTGCCTTTTCAAATTCTTCTTCGGATATCTCCTCAAGGGTGCGCTTTATTCTGTCCGAATCCATGCACAGCACCTTTTTAAGAATATCGCTGCTTTTCATTTGACCTTCGCTTATTTCCATTCGCTGCACCGATGTCAGCCTGTTTCGTATAAGCTCCTGAAGTGCCTTTTGCAGCTGCGGATATCCCTCGTACCCCACTTCGGAAGCAAATCTTACCACAGTGGATTCACTTACACCGACTGTTGCACCCATTTTGGAAGCTGTCATGTATGCTGCTTTTTCGTAATGCTCGATTATATATCTTGCAATAAGCTTTTGACCTTTTGAAAACTTAGGCATCTGGGTTTCCATATCTGCCAGCAAATTTTGATTCATAATATAAACTCACCCATTAAAACGGACATTGTTTAAATGTCTCTTTTTGAAAAATCAAATTCGGTTTCCTGCAAAATTACCTTTGCAGTCATCCTCCATAATTTTATCCCTTTTATTATTAAGTTTCAAGATGTTTTGCAAGATTTTAAATTTGTTTATGCAAAAATTAGGTAAATTTATCTTCAATAGAAGTTAAAAAATCCGATATATTTTTTAATGCGGACATTTCATCTTCTGCCGGCAGGTCACACGCCAAATGATAAATCATTACACCGCCAAGGCTTTTGCTGTGTGCGTATTCGGTCTTTTTCAATATAAGCTCAATACCGTTGTACCAGCTGTCCCCATAGTTATTCACCGACGGCTGTGAAACGGTTGGCAAGGTATTGTACAAATCCCATCTGGCACTTTGGTCGGTTGGTCTTCCATACAGCGGTATTCCTAATATAAGCTGTTCGTTGCTGCATCCCATTCCTTTAAAATACTCAACAGCCTTAACAGCAGTTTCGAAAGATGAATGTACACCGCTTTCATCAAATTGGTCGTACGCCATAATATTTATACGGTCACACGCAGCAAGCGAAGTTGCATCAAGCTGCACATTCTGCGGGTAAAATGCAAGCGAAAGCTGTTTCCCCTCTTTTTCAAGCGAACTTTTAAGAATTGGCACAAACTGCGAAAAATTATTCCATTCCTCGTTATTGGCAGGAAATTCCCAGTCAATGTCAATCCCGCAGAGTGAATGCTCAACTGCAAAATCAGTTATGGTTTCGGCAAGTATCTTTCGCTCCTGTTCGGTATCTATTGTCATGCCCGCTTGTCCTGCGCGTATAAGCTTGCCACTTGGGTTTACAGTTACCCATACATCAAGTTCATCATATTTTTTCACTGCATCTAAATGTGTAAATATTTCATCGTTACCTGTCAGCAGTTTTCCTTGTATATCCCAAACAACTCCGCCAATAAAAATTATATCCGTTATACGCTGCGCAGCTTTTTCATCAACAGGCACTGATTGAACAGGCAGATAGGCACTAAGCACCATTTTGTTTTCTTTTTGCGTTTGCTGCTGCGGTATTTCAATTTCCTGCTGTACAGCTGCCGGCGGTATATCTTCGGTCACTTTTTCATTTTTTCTTTCAGCACACCCAACACAAGCAAGTCCCAACAACAAAATTGCAAGTTTTCTTATTGTATTCATAAACACAACATCCTTTAATTATATTATAAAAACTTATTTCCATAATTTACATACTACTCGGATATCCCTTTAAATGCAAGTTTTTGTACACTCGACATTCAAACGGGCAAAACCGCTATTGACTTTTAATAATTGCCAAGTATATAATATTTGAAGAAACAAATAATGCCTTTAAATTAACACAGAGAGGTTAATAAGGGAAATATAGTTGCACTTGGCATAGCTCCTTGTGCAAATTTTTGTGTGATTTATTGAGCCTTTCTTTTTTAGAAACGGCTCTTTTTTACAGGTATTATTTTACCCAATTCTGTATAATGCTCCTTTTAAATAAGGCAATAAAAAACTGAAATTGGGGTTATTTTATAACTGAACGGTTTGGGAGGTACTTATGAAACATCTTATTGACCCAATGGACATGACAGTTGAAGAAATCGACCACATTCTCGCTTTGGCAATAGACATCATGGCAAACCGCGAAAAATATTCCGAGGTTTGCAAAGGCAAAAAGCTTGCTACTCTTTTTTACGAGCCAAGTACACGCACACGCCTTAGCTTTGAAGCTGCAATGATGGAGCTTGGCGGTAATGTTCTTGGATTTTCCAGTGCCAATTCGTCGTCGGCTGCAAAGGGTGAAAGCATTGCCGATACAATTCGCACCGTTTCCTGCTATGCCGATATTGCGGCTATACGCCACCCCAAGGAAGGTGCTCCGCTGCTTGCTTCCATGCACTCCTCCATTCCTATTATAAATGCAGGAGACGGCGGTCACAACCACCCAAGTCAAACACTCACCGACCTTCTTACAATTAAAAGAACAAAAGGTCGTCTTGATAATCTTACAATAGGCTTTTGCGGTGACCTTAAATTCGGTCGTACAGTTCATTCGCTTATTAAAGCAATGGCAAGATACGAAAATGTGAACTTTGTTCTTATTTCCCCGCCGGAGCTTCAGGTTCCCGAATATCTTAAAGAAGATGTATTCATCAAAAAGAACATACCATATACCGAAGTTGTAAGCATGGACGAGGTAATGCCTCAACTTGATATTTTGTACATGACACGAGTTCAAAAGGAACGCTTCTTCAACGAAGCCGATTACATTCGCCTTAAGGACAGCTATATTCTTGACCTTGAAAAGCTTGAAACAGCTAAAAATGACCTTGCAATACTGCACCCACTGCCACGAGTTAACGAAATTTCCGTTAAAGTTGACGATGACCCTCGTGCTTGCTATTTCAAACAGGTTGAATGCGGAAAATTTGCAAGAATGGCTCTTATTATGAATTTACTCGGATTGGACAAATAATCGAAAGGGGTTAACGCTATGATCAATATCGACAGCATTGAACGCGGTATCGTACTTGACCATATAAAAGCAGGCAACAGCATGACAGTGTACAAGCTGCTGAATTTGGGTTCTTTAAACTGCAGTGTTGCAATAATAAAAAATGTTAAAAGCAATAAAACAGGCCGCAAGGATATAATTAAAATAGATGAACGCATTGATATAAACCTTGATGTACTTGGATATATAGACCCTAACATCACCGTTAATATTATTGAAAACGGTAAAACTGTTGAAAAAAGACATCTGCAGCTCCCAAAACAGATTGTAAATGTTGTTACCTGCAAAAACCCACGCTGCATAACATCTGTCGAACAGGAAATCGACCATATCTTCCGCTTGGCAGATGAGGAAAAACAAACCTATCGCTGCATATACTGCGAACACGAACATAAAAAATAAGCGTAATTTTAAACCCTGTCAGCAAAATTGAAGCTGACAGGGTTTTTTATGTTTAAAAATATTTTGTTTCATTAGAGCTGATATGTGCAAATATAAGTTTTTCCTTTTCGGGTTGAAAATCGGTAAACTTCAAAGCATTTAAAAATCGTCTTTCGGCATCATTTACACTTTCCTTGCGGTTGGTTTTCAACACAGCCAAAACAGAACCTTGTTCCACATAGCATCCTGTTTTCGCTTTAAGAATAATGCCTGCCGAATGGTCGATTACATCATCTTTTTTGCTGCGACCTGCTCCAAGAACCGCTGCCGCTTCGCCAATGGCAACGGTATCCATAAAGGATATCCAACCCGAGAGTTCCGCTTTTATTTCATACGAGTATTCTGCCTGTGGGAAAAGCTCGTTATTGCTTATGCAGGCAGGGTCTCCACCCTGTGCTTGTACCATTTCTTCAAGCTTTTTCAAGGCTTCACCCGATTTCACCGCATTTTCAGCCAGTTTTTCACAGTACTCCATGTCTCCTTTACCTGCAACAAACAGCATATTTGCTGCAAGTGCAAAGCAAACCTGCTTTAGGTCATCATCTCCGCCGCCTTTTAAAACTTCGACAGCTTCAATTATCTCCAAACTATTGCCTATTGCGTGACCAAGAGGCATATTCATGTTTGTTACCAAGGCAACTGTGGTTCTGCCTACATTTTCACCTATTGCAACCATTTCCTTTGCAAGAGCAACAGCATCGTCCAGGTCAGACATAAATGCTCCGCTTCCCGTTTTAACATCAAGCACAATAGCATCTGAACCTGCTGCTATTTTTTTGCTCATAATACTTGATGCAATAAGCGGCATACTGCGAACAGTAGCAGTAACATCACGCAGCGCATACAGCTTTTTGTCGGCAGGAGCAATATCTGCCGATTGTCCTGCAACACAAATTCCCGTTTTGCGTACTATGTTCAGAAACTCATCGGTTGTAAATGCTGTTTTAAGTCCCGAAATGGATTCAAGCTTGTCAACCGTACCACCCGTATGTCCCAAGCCACGCCCCGAAAGCTTGGCAATCGGTACACCGCAAGCAGCAACAATTGGGGTTATTACAAGAGTGGTTTTATCACCCACTCCACCGGTGCTGTGTTTATCCACCTTTTTACCTTCAATAACCGAAAGGTCAACGGTATCCCCGCTGAACGCCATAGCTTCAGTAAGCCATGCGGTTTCCTGAGCATTCATACCGTTGAAGCATACAGCCATTGTAAATGACGATGCCTGATAATCAGGTATTTCTCCGTTTGTATATCCATTTATAAAAAAGTTTATCTCTTCTTTTGTGAGGGCATTTCCATCCTTTTTCTTTTGGATGATATCAACCATGCGCATTAACAACAGCTCCCTCTATTTCTTCAAATTATTCGGGCCAAACCCCAGCGGCAGTAATTCTTCCAAGGTATAAATGTTGTATTCATCAGGCGAAACCGCAAGTATCACCATAAAAGAAGTATCACAAAACTCCATCATAACCTGTCGACATACACCGCAAGGCGGACAAAGCTGCGTTTCACCCTTCTTTTTTTCCTTTAAGCCGCCAACTATTGCAATAGCTGCAAAATTTCTTTCCCCTTCAGAAACAGCTTTAAAAAACGCTGTTCTTTCAGCACAGTTTGTAGGTGAATAGGAGGACGACTCTATATTACAGCCGGTGTAAATCTTGCCATCGGCTGTAAGCAATGCTGCACCTACCGCAAATCCCGAGTACGGAATATACGCAGCTTCTCTTGCCTCAAAGGCTTTTTCTATGAGCTGGGAAATATTCATTTTATCACCCCAAACGCAAAGCAATCTCCATCATTTGTGTAAACTTTGTTTGTCTTTCCTCGGCTGTGGTAGCTTCACCTGTAAACGGACAGTCGGAAATAGTCAACAAACAAAGTGCATTTTTACCTGCACGAGCAGCGTTGCAGTAAAGTCCTGCTGATTCCATTTCAACAGCCAAAACGCCCATTTTCTGCCATTTTTTCAGGCAATCAGGGTCTTCGGTATAAAATACATCGGAGGACAAAATATTGCCGACACTGTAGTTGTATCCCAGTTCTTCAGCTGCAGCTACCGCCTGCTTTAAAAGCGGATAACTTGCAATAGGCGCAAATGTTCCCGGCATACCAAACTGAGAAGGATAATTGGAATCGGTACAAGCACCCATACCAATTACAACATCACCAATGTGTAAATCGGTACTAATCGCACCTGCCGAACCAATTCTGATTATATTTTCAACTCCGTAAAAATTAAAAAGCTCGTAGGAATAAATCCCAATGGATGGAATACCCAGACCGCTTCCCAGTACGGAAATTTCCTTTCCTTTGTAGGTTCCTGTATACCCCAACCTACCTCTTACAGTGTTGTACTGTCATGGATTATCCAAAAATGTTTCCGCTACAAATTTTGCACGAAGT
>JAFYSU010000039.1 GCA_017559185.1 Oscillospiraceae bacterium | reverse complement strand
GTCATAAATAAAATCTCTGGAACCCTCGTGTTCGAAAACATATTGTAGAGGCTCGTCTTCCTTAAAATGAATGATCAGCGCAAATCTTTTTTTGTCCCATAAACGCTTCTCAATTTTAATGATTGTGTTATATCGTACGGATGTTTTCTTGAACAACAGGGAAGGAAATGGCAGCGGTTATTATAACTGCCGAAACAAGCTTCATGCTGGAGAAGGAAATGTTTACCTCCAACGCAAGCTGTATTATAAAACGATAGATAACAGAACCGGCAATAACAGCTAAAACATTACGGTTTATGCTGTTTTTACCAATAATAATTTCACCAATAATAAGCGATGCAAGACCTATTACAACCATCCCCACGCCGCTGGAAACATCGGCAATCGACTGGTATTGAGCAATAAGCGCACCCGAAGCGGAAACCAAAAGGTTTGCAAGTGACAAGCCAATGATTTTTATAAGGTTTACATTTATGGAAGATGACCTAACCATTGCTTCATTGTCGCCGGTTGCACGAATGGAAAGTCCAAGAGGTGTTTGAAGAAAAAGAACCATAAGTAAACAAACAAAAATTACAGCGATAATACCAACAGTAAGCGAAACATATCTGTTTGGAATACCTGCATCTCTTAACATGGTGAAAAGTGTCTGCTCACCGTTAAGGGATTTGTTCGGACTTCCGCCCATAACCATTATGTTTATGGAATACAGGGCTGTCATTGTAAGAATACCCGCCAAAATTGGCTGCACTTTAAGTTTTGTTTGCAAAACAGCGGTAACAATGCCTGCAGCAGCTCCTGCGGCTGCAGCGGCAAAAACAGCCATAACAGGATGGCCTGCTATTGTTACCATTGCGCATACGGCTGCGCCCAGTGTGAAGCTGCCGTCAACGGTAAGGTCGGCAATATCTAAAATTCGGTAGGACAAAAATAATCCCAGTGTCATTAATGAATATAAAAGTCCCAATTCAACCGATGATAAAAAAGCAGTAAGACTCATAACCAAAAAGCAGCTCCTTAAAAAATCATTCTACTATTACTGCACCTTCATAATTGTTAGGTGCGCCAATCATATCAGCAGTGGTTTTATTGATAACCATCTGGAAATCGTCCAGAGTGGAAACAGGAATTTCGGAAATTGGAGTTCCGTTAAGAATTTGAACAGCCATATCGGCAGTTTTAGCACCAAGGTCCTCGTAATTTATGCCAACGGTTGCGTAACCGCCGTCAATAACCATGGAATCGGCACCAACATAGATTGGGGTTTTGCTGTCACGGCCAACCTGTGCCAAAGTTGCCATTGCCGATGCAATACTGTTGTCGATTGGGCAGTATACAGCATCACATTTTTCAACAAGAGAAGTTGCAGCCTGTTTGAGTTCAGATGTATTTGTAATGGTCATTTCTTCGTATTCAAGACCGTACTGTGCAGTGTATGTTTTTGCTTGGTCAACTACCGATTTGGAGTTTACTTCGCTTGCAGTATACAAGAAACCGATTTTCTTTACTTCGGGTGTAAGCTCGTTGCAAAGAGCAAACACTTGGTCAACAGGGATAGCATCGGAAGTACCTGTAACATTTGCGGATGGGTGCTGTGGGGCGGTTACCAGTTTAGCAGCAACAGGGTCGGTAACAGCCGAAAACAGTACAGGAATTTCGTTTGTTGCAGCAGCTGCCGCCTGAGCCGAAGGTGTTGCGATTGCTACAATAAGGTCAACTTCATCGCCTACAAATTTTTTGCATATGGAATTAAGGTTTGACTGGTCGTTTTGAGCATTTTGATAATCAATTACGATGTTGTCACCATCAACAAAGCCCTGTTCGGCAAGATTATCAATAAAGCTGTTTCGAATACTGTCAAGGCTTGTGTGTTCAACTATCTGTACTATGCCAATTTTAATTTTGCCGTCGTCAGCTTTGGCTTCCTCATTGGAACCACAAGCGGTAAGGGAACAAGCTGCAATACAAAGTGCCATAATGGCGGAAATCATTTTTTTCATATTATATCCTCTTTTCTGTGCTGAGATGATTTATAAAAGGGAACGGTGCCAAGATTCCTTCATGTGAACCCATGCATAAAATCATCTCCTTTCGTAAAATAAAAAATCTGTCCTTGAATAAAACAAGGACAGATAAAATATCTGCGGTACCACCTTGATTGACAGGGAAAACCTGCCCACTCATTGAAATGCGTTAACATTCCTGACGCTGTAACGGTCGTCCTCCGGCGCAGCTACTGCAAACTCCAGTTTGGTTCACATTGCCCTCAGGGGTCCATATTGTTCGGTTCGCATCTCTGCCGGTCTTTCACCACCGCCGACTCGCTGAAAGCGCGTTTCCGTTTTTCTCCCCATCTACGGTTTATTGGTGTTATTTAATTTATATTAGTAAATCACATCATTAAAGCGTTGTCAAGTGCAGTTAAAAATTTTTAGCTAATTTTAACTACTTACATGCCTTATTTTATGTACCAATATTCTATTTT
>JAFYSU010000038.1 GCA_017559185.1 Oscillospiraceae bacterium | reverse complement strand
CCGTCGTAATTATCATCGCATACATTGGCGTAAGCAGCATACAAAGCATCATATGCCTGTTTTTCTTCGTCGGAGAGCTGGTCGTAGTAGTATGAAACGGATGGTCTTCCCTGCAGTGCGTAAGAAAGTGCTGCAGGTGTGTGTGCCGGTGAAGAAACCTCTGCATATGCAGGAACTGCCATGTTGGCAACTAAGCAAGCTGCCAACAAAAGCGAAAATGATTTTGCCTTAATCATGTTGTAACCTCCAATTGTTAATAAAAAGTGTGCGGTGTTAACGCAAGATACTGTTTAAAGTCTATAATACTAACTATAGCATTAACATGTCAAGATTTATTATAGCAATAGCTTATAAAAGAAAATGCTTTTTTTGGCTATCCTTTTTATAAAGGAGGTTGTGAAACTGCACATGGACGAAAAGAAGAATTTTAATAAATTTGTAGGGGAACGAATACGCACTTTAAGGCTGGAAAACGGCTTAACAAGGGAACAACTGGCGGAAAAGGCGGAAATATCCGACCAGTTTTTATATGAATTGGAAACGGGGAAAAAGGGTTCGTCGGCAAAGGTACTTTTTTCGTTAGCTACAGCGTTTGGTGTTTCGGCAGATTATTTGCTTACGGGAAAAAGCGAAACTGGCGAAACGGAATACCGAAAAATAATAAAAATACTTGAAAAATTGCCTAAAAATAAGGTCGAATGGGCTGAACGGATATTGGCGGACTTTGTGGATTCGCACATTTAAAATACAAGTCAAACAGACAAAGTTAGACTATGAATAATAAAAATTAGCAAAACAATCGTAAATTTGCAGATGTGATGTAAAGTCTTTGGTATAAATGGCATATTTTAATTATTTTTTTAACATCTATACTTAAAGGTATGATGATGAACGCCTTGAGAGCGTTCAAGAATAATTAAAGAGGTGCTGAAATGCAAAAATTCAATTCACTGCCGTCGTTTGTCTATTCGGTGCTTGCAGGTGCTTGCATTGGTATTGGCGGAACCGTTTTTCTGTCGTTGGACAACAAGGTACTTGGTGCGCTGTTCTTTGCGGCAGGTCTGTTTACCATTTGCACATTTGGGTTTAACCTGTACACAGGTAAGGTAGGCTATGTTTTGGAAAACGACCTTTCCTATACCCTGTGGGTTGCAAGCATTTGGGTGGGCAATTTGGTTGGTACATCGCTTGTAGGTTATTCGGTGAGAATGACACGAATTGCAGGTATTGCCGAAAAAGCTGCCGCAATGTGCGAAACAAAGCTTAATGATAACCTGATGAGCATTTTTATTCTTGCGATATTCTGCAACATTCTCATGTTTATTGCTGTGGACGGATTTAAAAACAATCAGCATGAGTTGGGGAAATATCTGGGAATATTTTTGGGTGTAGCGGTGTTTATTCTGTGTGGATTTGAACACTGTATTGCAAATATGTTCTATTTTTCAGTTGCGGATATGTGGAGCGTTAAAACTGTGGTTTACCTTTTGGTTATGACACTGGGTAACGCTGTTGGCGGAATACTGTTCCCTGTATGCCGTATGTTTTACAATGCACATAAGTAAAAGCCTGTCGGAAAACCATTAAATATGTTGTATAAAGTTGATTTTCACACCTTGTTGCGGTAAAATTATGATATTATGTATGATTTTGTGGTCAATTGTTGACCTGATTTACAGCGATATGTGTTAAATCATGAAAGGAAGCAAAAAATGCTTAATCTTTATACACAGTATCTGCAAGGGAAGCTTTCGGATGATGAATGGAAAGCTGCGGCCGAGCAGGCAAAGCAGATGCAAAAACAACTGCATAAACGCTGTCGTGACGGGGGAGGCAATCTGGGTTGGCTGGATTATCCTGTACGCATAAATGCAGAAGAAATTGCTGCAATAGAAAAGGCGGCAGAAAAAATAAA
This sequence comes from Oscillospiraceae bacterium, assembly GCA_017559185.1. Lineage (GTDB taxonomy): Bacteria > Bacillota > Clostridia > Oscillospirales > Ruminococcaceae > RGIG7389. The sequence goes on along the minus strand of JAFYSU010000038.1, from coordinate 37,127 downwards.
AAATAATTCTCAGGTGCTGCTTGTTGTCGGAGTAGGTGGGTCATATTTGGGTGCAAGTGCGGCTGTGGAGTTTTTGCACGGCAGCATGTATAATCATCCAAGTACTGCCGACAAGCAAAGACCGGAGATTTATTTTGTGGGCAACAATGTAAGCTCCGCATATTTGAACGACATTTTAAAGATAGTTGGAGAAAGGGATTTTTCCGTAAACATAATCTCCAAATCGGGAACTACTACCGAGCCTGCAATTGCATTTAGAATACTGCGCAGCATAATGGAAGAACGCTACGGGAAAAAGGGTGCGGCGGAAAGAATATACTGCACTACCGATGCCAACAGCGGGATATTGCGTGAAATAGCCAAAAAAGAAGGGTATGCCACCTTTGCCGTGCCGTCCGATATAGGCGGCAGATATTCGGTGCTTTCACCGGTTGGACTTTTGCCGATTGCTGTAAGTGGTGCGGACATCCGCAGTGTGATAACAGGTGCGCATGATGCATACGAGACTTATAAAAACGAGGACGAATGCAATGATTGCTGTTATTATGCAGCAGCAAGAAACATTATGTACCGCAAGGGGCGTTCGGTTGAGCTGCTTGTAACACACGAACCTTCCATGACCAAGTTTGCAGAATGGTTTAAACAGCTGTTTGGTGAAAGCGAAGGTAAGGAAGAAAAGGGTTTGTTTCCTGTGTCTATAACATATCCGACAGACCTGCATTCAATAGGACAATATATTCAACAGGGGCGAAAAATAGCTTTTGAGACGGTTTTGTGGGTAAACAGAAAAAAAGAGGATATTTGTATTCCGCACATTACCGATGACAATGATGACGGACTGGCTTATCTTGCCGGTGAATCGCTTAATGTTATTTCCAAAAAGGCTATGGCGGGAGCTCTTGCGGCACATACCATGGGTGATGTGCCGAATGTGCTTATCGAGTTGGACAGACAGGATGAGTACGATTTGGGTTGGATGTTTTACTTTTTTGAAAAGTCATGTGCAATATCTGCCTATATGTTGGGTGTAAATCCGTTCGACCAGCCCGGAGTTGACGCTTACAAAAAAAATATGTTTGCGCTGCTTAACAAGCCTGGGTACGAAAAGGATGCAGAAAAAGTAGCAGACTTTTTTAAAGAGTTTGATGAGCCGTAAGGTTTTTAAAGCGTATTTCCGTAAGGAGATGCGCTTTTTTACCGCAGACTTGCTAACAGATGAATGAAAGGATTATAATACATCTGTGTACAGGGAAAAAACAGAGTAAGGAGTATCCTATATGGAAAAAAACAGTGCGATGTACAATAAATATCTTTCATTGTTAAGGCGTGAATTGGTTCCTGCGTTGGGCTGCACAGAACCCATTGCCATTGCGTATGCTGCCGCAAAAGCCGCTGAATTGCTTGAAGGCGAAGCCGAAAGATTTTTGGTACAGTGCAGCGGAAATATAATTAAAAATGTTAAAGCGGTAATTGTTCCAAAAACAGGCGACCTTAAAGGGATTGAAGCCAGTGCGGTTTTGGGTGCTGTTGGCGGTGATGCCGACAAGCGCTTGGAGGTTTTGGAGGCTGTAACACCGGCAGACCTTGAAAAAACCCGCAAAATTTTAAAAAGAAATGTTTGCGATGTTCAGCTAATCCCCGATACCGACAACCTGCACATTATAGTTACACTGTATTCGGGCGAGCATACAGCATCAGTGGAAATAATGAACGACCACACCAACATAACCCGCATGGAAAAGGACGGGGCTTCGGTGTTCAGTGCGGAGCAGGAAAAAAACCGCTGTGAAGAAGAACTGCACTCCATGTCGCTTGAAGAGATATACAATTTTGCAAATGAGGTTAATCTTGACGATGTTGTGAGTCTGCTTGAAAAGCAGATAACCTATAACACAGCTATTGCCGAAGAAGGACTTAAAAATAAGTACGGTGCAAATGTTGGTGCTACATTGCTGGAATGTTACGGCAGGGATGTAAAGGTGCTTGCAAAAGCGTATCCTGCGGCAGGCTCCGATGCCCGCATGAGTGGCTGCACATTGCCTGTTGTTATAAATTCGGGCAGCGGTAATCAGGGAATAACAGTATCACTGCCGATAGTAAAATATGCCGAGCATTTGGGATGCGATAAGGAAAGACTTTATCGTGCATTGGTGCTCAGCAACCTTACCGCAATACACCAGAAAAAGGGTATAGGCCGTCTTTCGGCATACTGCGGAGTAGTGTCGGCAGCAGCGGGAAGCGGTGCAGGAATTGCATATCTGCATGGTGAATGTCTTGATGTTATAAGCCGTACTGTTGTAAACACACTGGCGAATGTGTCGGGCATTGTGTGTGACGGCGCAAAGCCTTCGTGTGCGGCAAAAATAGCATCTGCGGTGGATGCTGCAATAATGGGCTTTATGATGGCGCAAAAGGGTCGCGGCTTTAACGCGGGCGAAGGCATAGTAAAGGAAAATGCCGAAAAAACCATACAAAGCGTTACTCGTGTAGGGCGTGACGGTATGCGTCAGACCGATATTGAAATTTTAAACATTATGGTTGAAAAAGATTGCTGATAAATCGGAGGATTTTTTAATGAGCAACGAAAAAGATATTTTACAGCAGGCAGAAAAGCTTCATGCCGAAGGCAGCCGCGAGCAGGCTCGTCAAAGCTATGAGCAGGCAGCGCAGCTTGGAAGCGTTGAAGCAAAGGCTATGCTTGGTTACTACCTCATCGAGGGTATAGGCGGCGAAAAAAATATTGAAAAAGGCATGCAGCTGTTGGAAGAAGCCGCAAAGGCAGGCGACGAACGCGCACAAATGTCGGCAGCGACTCTTTACCATGAAGGTGTGGTTGTGCCTGTTGATACCGAAAAGGCGGTTGAATTTTACCGCATGGCGGCAGCTAAAGGAAACCTTACCGCAAATACAACACTTGCAGCCATGTATGCCGAAGGCTGCGGACTTCCAAAGGATGAAGCACTTGCATTCGAGCTTTATCGTTTTTCGGCTGAACGCGGCGATATGTTTGCTATTTTTAATGTAGCGGATTTTTATTATCAGGGAAGATATGTTAAGCAGGATTACGAAACAGCATTTAAATTGTATTTGTATCCTGCAAAAGCAGGCATGGCTGTGGCACAGTATAATCTGGCTTTAATGTACCGTGATGGCTTGGGTGTTGAAAAAAACATTGAAAATGCAAAGCTGTGGTTAAGTCAGGCAGCAGCACAGGGTATGGATAAGGCTCGTAAAATTTTGGAAGAAATGGAATAAAATAAGCAGAATTACAAAAATCGTTCTCGGTATGAGGACGATTTTTGCTGCGGATACAGGGTGTAAGGTATGTTATGCCTTGAAAAGCATTGAACGGCATATTATAATAATTGTGTATGCAGTTAGGCATTGTAATTTTACCGAAGACCAAAGAATAAAATGTCAGCAGATATTATTTTTAGTTAAGTATAGCCGTGTTAAACGGCAGAACGGAGTAATTGTCTATGGACATTAAAAAAAGCTGTGCCGTTATTTTGGCGGCCGGTGATGGAAAAAGAATGCGGTCACGCTACCCCAAGGCAATGTGCCAAGTGCTTTTTAAGCCGATGATAAGTTGGGTTACCGACTGGTGCCGCGCTGCGGGAATAGAGGATATATGTGTTGTTACAGGCAACGGCGGGGAGTTTATTAAAAAAGTGCTGCCCGACGGAGTTCAAACAACAGAACAGGCAGAGCGCAAGGGAACAGGGCATGCTGTTATGATGGCAAAGGAATTTTTGCGCAAGCACAGCGGAGCAAATGTTATTGTGCTGTGTGCTGATGCACCGTTTGTTGACAGTGATGTTATCGGGCAGTCATTTAAAGACCACAGCGAAAGCGGTGCTGCGGTTACTGTTATTACCGCACAGCTTGATGACCCTAAAGGCTACGGAAGAATAGTTCGCGGTGAAAACGGCTTGCTGCAGGGAATAGTGGAACACAGGGATGCAACCGAGGAGCAGCTTAAAATAAATGAGATAAACAGCGGAAGCTATTGGTTTAATGCGGACTTTTTGCTGTCGGCACTGGATGAACTTACCTGTGAAAACGCACAGGGGGAATATTATCTTACCGATACTGTAAAGATAGCGGTTTCCAAAGGTGAAAAAGCAGCGGCCTGCCTGTGGGAGGACAGCAGCATATCACTTGGTGCAAACGACCGTGCAGGATTGCTAAAGCTGAACCGTATAGCAGGACAAAAGGTACTTGACCGTCTTATGGGCGAGGGTGTAAACTTTTATTGTACCGACGGGGTGGTTATATCGCCCGATGCTGTAATAGGTGCAGATACTACAATAGGTCCAAACACAGTAATAAAAGGAAAAACTACCATTGGCAGCGGTTGTGTTATAGAAGGCGGATGTATTATTGAAAACAGCACGATAGGCGATGACTGTGAGATATATTCATCCATGCTTGAGCAGTCGTTTGTTGGAAACGGTGTAAGAATTGGGCCTAACGCACACCTGAGACCGAAAACCGTTTTAAAAGACGGTGTTAAGGTTGGCAACTTTGTCGAAGTTAAAAACTCGGTGGTAGGCGAAAAAACAAGTCTTGCACACCTTACATATATAGGCGATACCGATATAGGCTGTCATGTTAATGTTGGCTGCGGTACTGCTGTTGCAAATTACGACGGTGTAAACAAATACCGTACAGAAATAGAAGACTTTGCCTTTATTGGCTGTTCGACGGTTTTGGTTTCGCCTGTTAAGGTTGGCAAAGGTGCTTATACCGGTGCGGGAAGTGTTATAACGCAGGATATTCCGCAGGATGCCCTTGCAGTTGCTCGTGCAAAGCAAAGCAACATTGACGGTTGGGCAGAACGGTGGCGAAAAAAGAACAATTGGCAGGAGTACTTTGAAAAGAAAAACCCCAAAAAGTAAAAAAGTACCGTTAAAGCGGTGCTGAAATATATTTTAAGGAAAAGAAAGAAATGCCGTTGAATAAAAACGGCGGAATGGAGTAAAAATTATGAATATTCATGGCAAGGATATTAAAATTTTCACAGCAAATTCCAATCCAAAGCTGGCGGAAGCTATTGCTAAGGAATTGGCTATGCCTTTGGGCAAAAGTGATGTTTCCACCTTCTCTGATGGTGAGATTACAGTGTCCATTCATGAGTCCGTTCGCGGCAGTGATGTATTCTTGGTACAGTCCACCTGTGCACCTGTAAACAACAACCTTATGGAAATGCTCATTATGATTGATGCATTTAAGCGTGCTTCCGCAGGCAGAATTACAGCTGTTATTCCATACTTTGGTTATGCGCGTCAGGACAGAAAAGCAAAAGCAAGAGATCCAATCACAGCAAAACTGTGTGCAGACCTTCTTACCACAGCAGGTGCAGACCGTGTACTTACAATGGACCTTCACGCTGCACAGATTCAGGGCTTCTTCAACATTCCATTGGATCACCTGCAGGGTATGTCCATTTTGGCAGACTACTTCAATGAAAAATTCAAGGACGATAAAGAAAACCTTGTAGTTGTTTCTCCTGACTTGGGTTCCGTTACCCGTGCAAGAAAATTCATTGAAAAATGTGATGCTTCCCTTGCTATTATTGATAAGAGAAGACCAAAAGCAAATGTTTGCGAAGTTATGAATATTATCGGTGATGTTAAAGGCAAAAAAGTTATCATTGTTGACGATATGATTGATACAGCAGGCACACTTTGCAACGCAGCAGCAGCTCTTGTTGAAAAAGGCGGTGCTACCGAGGTTTACGCTTGTGCTACTCACGGTGTTCTTTCCGGTCCTGCATACGAAAGAATTGAAAACAGTGTTATTAAGGAGATTGTTCTTCTGGATACAATTCCTGTGGACGAAACCAAGTCCTCCAAAATCAAGGCACTGTCTGTTGCATCTATGTTTGCTAAAGCTATCACCAAAATTTATCAGGACGAGTCTATTTCCCCACTGTTTGGTTAATAAACCGTTTTGTAATGTAAATCATAAAAATAAAACAGAGCAAGCGGGGCAGGGGTCTGTCTCGCTCGTTCTGCTTGTATAAGTCTTGTGGAATTTTGTAAAATTTAGGAGGAGATTATTATTCCTTACAGCATATTTGAAAAGCTAAAACGCTACAACACCACCCAAGCACCTACAGGAACCATGGAATACATGATAGTTGGCTTGGGCAATCCGGGAGCAAAGTATGAAAACACACGCCATAACATAGGCTTTATGGCAATGGAACGCATCTGCCGCAAATACTCGGTAAAATGCGATAAACTTAAATTTAAATCACTTTGCACCGATGTAATGATTAACGGTAAGCGCACACTGCTGCTTATGCCAAGCACATTTATGAACCTTTCGGGCGAAGCGGTTACCGAAGCTATGCAGTTTTACAAAATTCCATCGGAAAATGTACTGGTACTGTACGATGACATTTCGCTTGATATTGGGAAAATGCGTATCCGCCGCAAGGGCAGCCACGGCGGTCATAACGGAATGAAAAACATCATATATCTTTCGGGTAAGGATGATTTCCCAAGAATAAAGCTGGGTGTAGGTCAAAAACCGCATCCCGATTATGACTTGGCAGATTGGGTGCTGAGCCGCTTTACCGCACAGGACTTGAAAGAGCTTGACACGGTTCTTGAAAATGCTGTTAAGGCAGCGGAGCTGATTGTTGCAGGCAACACAGAACAGGCAATGAACAAGTTTAATTCCTGAAAAGGGGAAACTGCAAATGAAAAAATACACCACTCTGCTTTTTGATGCGGATGATACCTTGCTGGATTTTAAAAAGGCCGAGCAGCAGGCTTTGAAAAAGGCTTTTAAGCTGCACGACATTGAGTTTAACGACGGTGTAAATAGCCTGTACCAAAAGATAAACGGCAAGCTGTGGCAGGATTTTGAAAAAGGTCTTATAAGCAAGGAAGGCGTTACACAAACACGGTTTTGCCTATTGTTCAATGAGCTTGGAATTGAAAAAGACGGAATAGAATTCAACAAGCAATACCTTAGCCTGCTTGGCGGTGAAGGCTGTATTATTGAAGGGGCAGACGATATATGTCGCAGGCTAAGCGAAAAATATGACCTGTACTGCGTAACTAATGGTGTTGCTGCTACGCAGAAAAGCCGTATTGCGCTTTCCGGTCTGGAAGGATTTTTTAAAAGCATTTTTGTTTCGGAGGAAATGGGTTGGCAAAAGCCCCGCAAAGAGTTTTTTGACGAGGTTTTCCGCCGCATCCCAAATGCTGCCCCCGAAGAATGTTTGATAATCGGTGACTCGCTTACATCTGATATTAAGGGCGGTTTTAATGCAGGAATAGATACCTGTTGGTATAATCCGCAAAACAAGCCGCTTACGGGGGATGTAAATCCGCTGTACACCATTCATGATTTAAACGAACTATTTGAAATACTTTAAAGACAAGCGGACTGCCGTACCAAGGCAGAAATCCGCCTGTTTTCATGTAATTAAACCTAAGAAGCGAGGTGCAAAGCTGTGCAGGGACTTGCGCATATAATGGGGAATTTAAGTGAATATACCCAGCTTTTGCAGGCAGCCAAAAATCGTGTGCTTCCTGCTGCCGTGACAGGTGTATCGGCTGTTCATAGGGCAATGCTGGCATACGCACTGGCACTGGACAGCGGTCAGCAGATAATGTTGGTGGTGAATGATGAGCCAACAGCACTGCGTATGTGTGATGACCTTAACATGCTGCTGGGTGACAGCTCGGCGGTGTATTTTCCCGCAAGGGAATATGTTTTCAGGAATGTGGAGGGTGCATCAAGGGAGTTTGAACACCAAAGACTGGCAGCTTTGCAGCAGCTATGCGACGGACAGGTTAAAATTCTGGTTGCATCAATAGAAGCTGCAACACAGTACACCATGCCGAAAAAACTGCTTGAAAGCTCTGTAATGAAAATTGAGTCAGACAAAAGCTATGATTTGAATGAGCTGATGAAATTTTTGGCAGCATCGGGTTATCAGCGCAGAGACCAGGTGGACGGAAAATGTCAGTTTGCGGTAAGGGGCGGTATTCTTGATGTATTCCCGCCGCACATGAGTGACCCTGTGCGAATTGAATTTTGGGACGAGGATATTGACACAATGTCTACCTTTAAAACGGACACACAGCGCCGTTTTGAGCCGATAGACAGCTTCAAAATAACCCCTGCCCGAGAGGTGCTGTTTGACGATAAAAAACAGCTTGCAAAACTGCTTGAGGAAAAAGCGGATACACTTAAAGGCAAGGCAACATTAAAGGCAAAGGAGCAGCTTTTGCGTGATGCAAAGGATTTGCAGGAGGGGGTTGAGCCTGCAAGCTTGGACCGTTTTTTGCCGTTGATATACCCCGAACTGCCTACTGCGGTAGATTTTTTAAATGACGGCATTGTGTGTATGTGTGACAGTGCAGCAGTAAAAGAAAGTAACAGGGCTTTCATGAGTCAGCACAGCGCAGATATTGAAATACTTTTGGAAGAGGGTCTGATTTTTAAAGGATGTTCGGAATTTTATGCTCCGATAGATGAATGGCTTGCAAAGGTATTAAAACAGCGGCTGATTATTATGGACAGCTTTGCAAGAACTGTTTTTGATATTCCCGTCAAGACTTTGGTAGATTTTACCGCTGTGCAGATTTCACCGTGGAGTGGTGAAATGTTGGTTATGCTTGAAGAACTTGAGGACAGAATACGGCAAAAATACTGCTGTGTTATTTTTGCAGGTACCGAGCGTTCGGCAAAAGCCTTGTGTACAGATTTAAACAAAGAAGGCTATTCCTGTGATTTTCTTGAGGATGTACCTAAGCTTATTGAGGGTAAGGTTTATGTATTGCAGGGAAGTCTTAGCTCGGGAATGGAATTTCCGGCAATAAAACTGGCTGTAATGACCTACCGCAGCTCGAACACAAAGCTAAAGCCGAAAGCTAAAAAGAAGAATAAAGGACTGCGCAGTATTGCCGACCTTGAACCCGGTGACTATGTAGTTCATGTGTCGCATGGTATTGGTGTATTCGAAGGGATAATAAAAAGGGAAATCCACGGGGTTACCAAGGATTATATAAAAATACGCTATGCTGGTACGGATGCACTTTTTGTGCCTGTAACACAGCTTGACCTTGTAAGCAAATACATTGGCGGCAGGGACGAAATAACCGTAAAGCTAAACAGGCTTAACTCTGCCGAATGGAGCAAAACACGCCAGCGTGTACGCAAAGCGGTAAAGGACATGGCTGATGAGCTTGTTAAGCTGTACGCAGCAAGAATGGCGTGTAAGGGATACAGCTTTTCTCCCGATAATGATTGGCAGAACGATTTTGAACTGCGTTTTCCTTACAACGAAACCGACGACCAGCTGCGCTGCATACAGGAAATAAAATCCGACATGGAAAGCGAAACACCAATGGACCGCTTGCTGTGCGGTGATGTTGGCTTTGGTAAAACCGAGGTTGCGGTGCGTGCTGCGTTTAAATGTGTTATGGACTCCAAGCAGTGTGCTGTTTTGGTGCCCACTACCATACTGGCGTGGCAGCACTTCCAAACATTTAAGCAGCGTATGGCAGGCTTCCCCATAAAGGTTGACCTTTTGTCACGCTTTCGCACCCCGCGCGAGCAGGAGCAGGTGCTAAAGGAACTGCGTCGCGGTGAAACAGACATTATAATAGGCACACACCGTATGGTACAAAAGGATGTTGCGTTTAAAGACCTTGGACTTGTAATAATAGACGAGGAGCAGCGTTTTGGTGTAGCACACAAGGAAAAATTTAAAGAGCTGTGCAACAATGTTGATGTACTCACGCTTTCGGCAACACCTATTCCGCGAACCCTTAACATGGCAATGAGTGGAATACGGGATATGTCGGTTATCGAGGAAGCACCTCAGGACAGAATACCTGTTCAAACCTATGTAATGGAACACGACTGGGGTGTAATACGCCAAGCAATACTCAAGGAGCTGCGCCGCGGCGGACAGGTGTTTTATCTGCACAATAAAGTGGATACAATAGACCACACCGTAAACATTATTCAAAGCATGCTGCCCGATGCAAGAATAGTGGCAGCGCACGGGAAAATGGGTGAAGAGCAGCTTTCGAAAATTTGGAAGCAGCTTGTTGATAATGAAATAGACATTCTTGTATGCACAACCATAATTGAAACAGGGGTGGATGTTTCCAACTGTAACACACTTATTGTTGAAGATGCCGACCGCCTTGGACTCAGCCAGCTTTACCAGATACGCGGAAGGGTGGGCCGTTCAAGCCGCCGTGCTTATGCATACATGACGGTAAGCAAAGGAAAGGCACTTACCGATGTTGCAGCAAAACGCCTTAATGCAATTAAGGAATTTACCACCTTTGGTTCGGGACTTAATATTGCCATGCGTGATTTGGAAATACGCGGGGCAGGCAGTATTCTGGGTGCAAAGCAGCATGGGCATATGGAGGCTGTGGGATACGAAATGTATTTGAAAATGCTTTCCGATGCGGTAGCGGTAAGCCGAGGCGAAGCTCCCGAGGAAACTGTGGAGGAATGTCTTATTGATATTCGCATAGAAGCACACATACCCGAAAGATACATTCCAAACCTAAGCCAAAGAATAGACATCTACAAAAAAATTGCTGCAATTCAAAATTCTGAAGATGCAAGCGATGTAATAGATGAACTTATAGACCGATTTGGTGAACCGCCGAAATCGGTTGAGGGCTTGGTAACGGTGTCGCTTATGAGAAATACGGCTTCGCATTTGGGTATAAAAGAAATTTCACAGCGTGATGACCTGCTGCTGTTTATTCCCGAAAAATTTGACCTGCAAAAAGCAAGTGTTATGGCTTCTTCGGAAAAGCTGAAAGGCAGGATAATGCTGAATGCGGGAAAAACACCGTACCTTGCAGTTAAGCTAAAAAATGGTGAACGCGCCGTTGAGGTTATGGAGATGGCTTTAAAGGCTATGGAAGAAGCAGCAAAACAGGGAAAAACAGCAAATTAAAGCTTTTTCTATGGACAGAATTTAATCCTGAGTGTATACTGTTTAAGTATGCCGAATTACAAATTCGTGCCAAAATTGATGTTAAATATTACGGAGGTATAAATCGTGATAAAGAAAATTACACGCAAAGCAGCAGCATTACTGCTGACCGCAGCTGTTATGGCTTCGGCAACAGGCTGCAACAATACTACATGGGTAGCAAAATGTGGTGACAATACCTACCCTGCAGGTCTGTACCTTATGCAGTTCATGAACGAATCCGGTAATGCACAGCAGAGGGTTGAAAATCCAGCTGAAAATATTTACGGCCAAACAATCGATGGTGTTTCAACTGCGGATTGGATAGACCAAGAAACCGTTAAAAAATTCAAAAGACAGATTGCCATTGATAATAAGTTCAATGAAATGCAGCTTTCCCTTACCGAAGAAGAAAAAACCACTTTGAACGAAACAGTTGATTCCATGTGGGATTACTATTCTGCAAGCTATGAAGGCAGCGGTATTTCCAAAAACAGCTATGCCATGGCTGTGGAACTGGGTGAAAAAGGAAACAAATTGTTCGATACAATTTATGGTGAAGGCGGCGAAAAAGCAGTTTCCAATGAAGAACTGTATTCCGTTTTTGATGAAAACTTCCTTGCTGTTACCGCATACAGCATTAAGTTCTACAAGATTTCTGATATGCAGCGCATGGATGCTCCTGAAGCAAAAGAATGGGCTGATGATGCATACGCAAGATTGATGAACGGCGAAGATATGTACGCTGTTATTGCAGATGTTGAAAAAGCTATTGCAGAACGCGATGCAGCCGATGCAGCAGCAAAAGCTGCTGAAGAAGCTGCTGCTGCCGAAGAAACAGCAGAAGATGAAGCAGCAGAAGCAACAGCTGAGGAAGCAGTAACCGAAGAAACTGCAGCTGCCGAAGAAACAGTTGAAGAAACCGTATTGAATGGCGACGAGTTCGACATCCTTGTTGATAAGCGAATTGCTGTTGAAAACGGAATGGATGTGGAATTTCTCCAGAAAATTGAACAGGCAGCAGAGGGTGAAATAATTAAACACGAAGAAGAAGATAAAGTTTATCTCTGCAAAAAGCTTGGAAAAGAAAAGCGCGATGAAAAATATGGTGAAATTGAAGGTTCCCTGCTTCACGAACTCAAAGATGAAGAATTTTCCTTACAGCTTGATGCATGGGCAGAAGAGCTTGAAATTGAGTTCAACGAAAAAAGCTTGAAGCGTTATTCTGCACATGAGCTGTACAAAACTCAAATTGAAGAAGCTGCTGAAGCAAAAGAAGAAACAGATGAGGAAGCAGTAACCGAAGAAGTTGCGGCTGAAGAAGCAGTAACTGAAGAAGTTGTGACTGAAGAAGTAACAACCGAAGAAACTGCTGAATAATTTTCAAAATAAAAAACGGAGAGGATTTCCTCTCCGTTTTTGTGTTATAAAGTTACATAAGCGGTGCGAACACCTTTAACATCATTCTGCCCATTTGGCGGACTACTCCAACCGAGCGGCAGTGCTCAAGGGTGTATTCTTCACTTTTTTCAATAGTATCAAGGATGTCGTTGTATACATCGTGTACAATGGACGAATTGTAAAATGAAACACCGCACTCAAAGTGAAGGTAAAAGCTGCGGAAATCCATGTTGGCTGTACCTACAAGAGCAACCTCGTCATCACACACAAACATTTTTGAATGTATAAATCCGGGGGTGTATTCGTAAATTTTAACACCACCCTCAAGCAGCGGCTGGTAAAACGAACGAGTAACCGAATGAACATACCATTTGTCGGGGATTTTTGGTGTAATTATTCTTACATCAACACCGCTTTGTGCAGCGTTGATTAGTGCTGTAAGCATTTCGTTGTCAAGAATAAGATACGGGGTGGTAATGTAAACATAATTTTTGGCGTGGTTAATTATTTGCATATAAGCTGTTTCGGCAACATTTACATTGTCTAAAGGACTGTCCCCGAAAGGCTGGATAAAGCCGTCGCTTGGATAAGATTTTGTAGGTTTGCACTGGTCATACAGCTGATGCGGATTATTTCCAAAATCCCAAAGGTGCAGGAACATATAGGTAAGATTCCAAACGGCATCCCCTTTAAGCATAACGCCTGTGTCTTTCCAGTGTCCAAAGCGGTCTATTTTGTTGATGTATTCATCGGCAAGGTTTATGCCACCTGTAAAACCGACATTTCCGTCGATTACACATATTTTGCGGTGGTCGCGGTTGTTCATTAAAACATTAAGACGCGGGCGAAAAGGGTTAAAAGCAGATGCCATAATGCCTTTCTTTCGCAGAAATTCATTGTATTTGTTTGGGAATGTGGTAAGACAGCCCATGTCATCGTACATCAAAAGTACATGAACACCTTGGTTGGCTTTGCGTTCAAGTATTTCAAGCAAGCTGTTCCACATTTCACCCGGGGTGATGATGAAGTATTCCATCAGTATGAATTTTTCGGCTTTTTCAAGCTCCTCTTTCATGGCGGCGTACATTTCCTCACCGCTTGAAAAATATTTTGCGGCAGTGTTGCAGCAGCTTGGAAAACCCGATATATTGCGAATGTAGTCGGCTTGTCGTGCAAGCATTGGGTTACTTTCGCGAAGAATGTCTTCGCAGCCTGTTGCAGTTATGCCTGCATCGGGTTTGGCGTTGTTATAGCGGTCAATGCGTTCGCGAATTTGCTTGGTTTTTCTACGATTGCCGAACATGAAATAAAAAGCTCCGCCTACAATGGGTAAAAACATGATTGGTATTATCCATGCAATCTTGTAGGAAGGGTTATCGTGTCGTGAAACTATATACAATACGGCTAAGGCACTTATAATGTGTAAAAAATAATAACAGTAAATTCGGCCGGCAGATAAAAACAAAAGTGTATAAACTAAAAGAAAAAGCTGCAGCAGAATTGAAACACCCACTATAAACACACGGCTTGTAATAAGTTTCCCGATTTTTTTTGTAATGGTCAGCATATAGCAGGGTCACCTCCTAATATTACTTAGTATTAAGTATTATAGAACTGCATTACAAAAAGGTCAAATTTTCATTTGTATCACTATAATATGCCAAAGTGGTTGCGAAACCCGCAGAAAATTGTGTATACTGTTTTTCATGTAAAGATTATGATGAAAAAGGAGGCTGACAGGATGATTACCAGAGAAGATATAAAAAACAATGAGGCAATAAGTGCACTGATATCCCGTGCCGATGAAACCCTGCTTGCCATGGGTTATACAGAGCACGCATTTGCGCATGTTACAAAATGTGCTCATCTTGCAGCAGAGCTGTTGGGAAAAATGGGATATCCCGAAAGGGAATGTGAACTTGCTTGGATAGCGGGATATCTGCACGATATTGGTAATGTAATAAACAGGCAGGACCATGCACACAACGGTGCGCTTATGACATTTCAGTTGTTGGGTCAGCTAGGGATGAGCTATGACGAGATAGGTATAATATGCGCTGCAATAGGACACCATGACGAAGAAACCGCAATACCTGTAAACAGTGTTGCAGCAGCGTTGATTTTGGCAGACAAAAGCGATGTACGAAGAAGCCGTGTGCGCAATCGCGACACATTAAAATTCGGAATACATGACCGTGTAAACTATGCGGTTGAGGAGTCTAATTTAACGGTAAATACCGACACAAAAGATGTGTCGTTGGTGCTTGCTATTGACACAAACATTTGTCCGCTTATGGAATATTTTGAAATTTTTCTTGGACGAATGCTTCTTTGCAGACGCGCAGCTAACTATTTAGGATACAAATTTCATTTGGACATAAATCATGTCAGCGTTTTGTGATAATTAAGATATGTTGATTTGCTGAATGGAGAGTTAAAGGAATGGAATACCGTCAGGAAAACGGAAATATAACGGTAACGGGACTTAGCTGCCTTGATTTAAAGGATACCTTGGACTGCGGTCAGGCTTTTCGTTGGCGTGAGGTTGACGAAAACACATTCGAAGGCATGGCGGGAAACCGTTACCTTAAAATTAAACAAAGCGAAAACGGTTATTGCTTTTTTGACACAACCGAAGAAGATTTCCTTGGCTTTTGGTGCGAATATTTTGATATGCAAACTGATTACAAGGAAATATGCCGCAGGCTAATAAAAGACCCTGTAATGGAAAAGGCTGCTTGCTATGCTCCGGGAATACGCGTACTGCGTCAAGACGGTTGGGAGGCGCTGATTTCATTTATAATCAGTCAAAACAACAATGTTTCACGAATAAAGGGTATAATCCAGCGGCTGTGCGAAACCTTCGGTGAAAAAATGCCGTCGGGGTGGTACAGCTTTCCCACTGCACAGCGTTTGGCACAGTGCAGTGTTGAGGATTTGGCGCCGCTGCGTGCAGGCTTTAGGGCAAAATATATTATCGATGCTGCGCAAAAGGTTGCTTCGGGGGAGGTTGACCTTGAAAAAATTGCAGCAATGACCTCCGACGATGCACAAGCATATTTGATGAAGATAAAAGGTGTGGGTGTAAAGGTAGCGGATTGCACGCTGCTGTACGGCTTTGCAAAAATGGACCGATTTCCGCAGGATGTTTGGATAAAGCGAGCAACAGCATACCTTTATCCCGATGGAGTTCCCGATTTTGTCATGGAGCATGCAGGAATTGCCCAACAGTACATATTCCATTACGCACGAACCTGCCCGCAGGCATTCGAGGGAATGGAAAAATAGTATGCTGTAAGGGTAAGTGCGTTGAAAACAGGGCAATGGCATGATATAATTACAGTAATTGGCTTGCGTATGGAAAATAGATTTATTATCCGTACGGTCTAACAAAATTTGCCTGAAAAGGAAGGGGTAAAATTATGCTGGTAACAACTGATGAAATACTGCAGCACGCTCATAAAAATATGTATGCTGTAGGTGCATTCAATTTCTCCAACATGGAAAACCTTCACGCAATCGTTGAAGCGGCTGAGGAAATGAAATCGCCTGTAATTTTGGCAGCATCCCAAAGTGCTATTAAATACGCAGGTTTGGAATGTATGGTGGCAATGGTTCGCGTTGCTGCAAAAAACAGCTCTGTTCCAATGGCACTGCATCTTGACCATGGTACCGATTACCAAACACTCATTCGCTGCATTGCAAACGGTTTTACATCCGTTATGATTGACGGTTCCCACCACGATTTGCAGGGCAATATTGATGTTACAAGAGAAATTGTTAAAATCGCACATGCGGCAGGCGTTTCCGTTGAAGGTGAGCTGGGCCGTTTGTCCGGTGTGGAAGACCAGATTTCGGTTTCCGAAAAAGATTCGATTTACACAAATCCTGCCGAAGCGAAAACATTTGTGGAAGCAACAGGTATTGACTCCTTGGCTATTGCAATCGGTACAGCACACGGAAAATACAAAGGCGTTCCAAAGCTTGACTTTGACCGTCTTGTTGAAATTAAAAAGCTGCTTGATATGCCAATTGTTCTTCATGGTTCTTCGGGTGTTCCGCTTGACGACCTTAAAAAAGCAGTAAGTCTGGGTATTAACAAAATTAATATCGATACCGATGTTCGTCAGGCATTTACCGATGGTGTACACGAAGTGTTTGAAGCGAAACCAAGTGAATACTGTATTCGCAAAATTTGCGGCAAAGGCAAAGAGCACATGCGCAAAGTTGTGTGCGAAAAAATTGAATGCTTCGGTTCTGCAGGCAAAGCATAATATGAAAATAAAATGTCCTTGGGGGAATACCCCCGAGGACATTTCTTATTTTTGCAGATAACACAAAAAATGAGAGTGTGCGATTTAACGAAATAGCACACCAAATATTTAGTTAAATTGCTTAATAAAAATAAAGACATTAGATAAATAGGAGAATGTTTAGCAGGGTTGGTGTTGAAATAGCACAAAAATATTTAACAAAGTATATACATGCATGGGACAAAGTATCTATAAATAACTTGATTTTTGTGAAATATTTGTTATAATTAACATCAGGGCGTTTGCGGAAATAGTTTTCAAAAACCGCCGTCCGTTGCTCTTGTGCCTGCAAAATAGGCAGGCGAATTTGAAGGGAGAGATGCAGGATGAGACAATATCTCGCAAGTAAAATAAGAAATGTCGCTTTGGCAGGTCACGGCGGCTCCGGTAAAACCTCTTTGGCGGAAGCAATGCTGTATACCGCAAATGCGACATCCAGACTCGGTCGTGTTGCTGAAGGCAATACTGTTTGTGACTTTGACCCTGAAGAAATTAAAAGAAAAGTTTCCGTATCTTCGGCAGTTGCACCATTTGAATGGAAAGATACAAAAATAAATCTGATTGATACTCCAGGTCTGTTTGACTTTGAAGCAGGTCTGTACGAAGGTATCCGTGCAGCTGAAAGTGTTGTTATTACCGTTTCCGGTAAATCCGGTTGTGCAGTAGGCACAGAAAAAGCTTACAAGCTTGCAAAACAGCAGAAAAAATCCATCGTTTTCTTTGTTTCCAAACTGGATACAGATCCAGCTGATTTTGATAAGGCAGTTGCAAGCCTTAAAGATAATTTCGGCAATTCCGTTTGCCCGATTATCGTACCATATACCGAAAATAACGAAGTTAAATGCTACGTTAACCTTATAGATATGAAAGCTTACACCTACGATGAAAAAGGTCAGGCAACCGAAGTTGATATGCCTGATTTCGATGTAAGCGAATATGTAGATGCTCTTAATGAAGCTATCGCAGAAACTGACGAAAACCTGATGGACAAATTCTTCTCCGGTGAAAAATTCACACGTGAAGAATTTTTACAGGGTCTTACCAACGGTGTTGCAGCAGGCAGCTTGCTGCCTGTAGTTTGCGGTTCCACAATTACAATGGCAGGCGTTACACTCTTGTCCGATGTTATCGTGAACATTTTGCCGTCTCCAGCACAAAACGGCAAAGAAACAGGCAAAGATGCTGCTGACAAACCAGTTGAAATTCACTGCGACGAAAATGCGCCTCTGGCAGCTTATATATTCAAAACTGTTGCTGACCCATTCGTTGGTAAACTCAGCTATGTTAAAGTGGTTGCAGGTAAACTGTCGGGCGGTACAGCTCCAATAAATGCAAGAACCGGTCAGTCTGAAAAACTGGGTAAAATTTTGTTTACACAGGGCAAAAAACAGGATGATGCTGATTACATAGGCGCAGGCGACATCGGCTGCATTACCAAGCTTGCCGAAACAGTTACAGGCGATACACTGTGCGATTCCGCAAGAGTGGTTTCCCTGACACCTACAAAATTCCCTGCTGCTTGCCTGCACATGGCAGTTAAGCCTAAAAACAAAGGTGATGAAAGTAAGATTGCACAGGGCATTCAGCGCTTGATGGAAGAAGACCCAACTGTTACCTTTGAAACCAACAAAGAAACACATCAGCAGGTTCTGGGCGGTTTGGGTGAACAGCATTTGGATATTATTGTTTCCCGTCTTAAGAGCAAATTTGGTGTGGATGTTGAACTTGAACAGCCACGCGTTGCTTACAGAGAAACTATCCGTAAAAAAGTTAAAGTACAGGGTCGTCATAAGAAACAATCCGGTGGTCATGGTCAGTTTGGTGATGTTTGGATTGAATTTGAACCATGTGACAGCGACTCCATGGAATTTGCCGAAAAAGTATTCGGCGGTGCTGTTCCTAAGAACTTCTTCCCAGCAGTTGAAAAAGGTCTGCAGGAATGCATTAAACGCGGTCCGCTTGCAGGTTATCCTGTAGTTGGTCTTAAAGCTACACTGGTGGACGGTTCTTACCATCCTGTTGACTCCTCTGAAATGGCGTTCAAGATGGCTGCAGCTCTGGCTTACAAAGCAGGTATGCCAACAGCTTCTCCGGTTATTCTGGAGCCTATTGGTTCGCTTAAAGTTTACTGCACCGATGCTAACACCGGTGATGTAATGGGTGAACTTAACAAACGCCGCGGCAGAGTATTGGGTATGAACCCACTGGATGACGGTATGCAGGAAATTGTTGCAGAAGTTCCAATGAGCGAAATGCATGATTTTGCAACCTTGATGCGTTCCGTTACTCAGGGCAGAGGCTACTTCACACTGGCATTTGAACGCTATGAACAGCTGCCAAATATGTTGGAAAGCAAAGTTATCGAAGAAGCAAAACAGCTTAACTCCGAAGATTAATTGCTTAAATAACTAATAAAAACCACAGCTCGCTAATTTAACGAGCTGTGGTTTTTTGCTTATGTAAATTAAAATAAAGCTGTATGCGGATGAATAACATACAAAATTTACATGTTTTGTAAAATAATGGTTGATTTTGGAATGGTCGAATGCTATAATAAGGTAAAAATTGTAAAAATAATACTTATTTTGTAAAATGATGGTTATTGCATAAGCAGGCTTACGGTTATTCCGCTCATAACAAAACCTGCAATATCGGCACATAAAGATGATGGAAGTGCATGGCGGGTGTTGCTTACTTTTGTTGCACCAAAGTAAACGGCAATTGTGTAGAAGGTGGTTTCGCTTGAACCCTCCAGTACGCTGGCAACTCTGCCGATGTAGCTGTCGGGTCCGTATGTGCTGAGTATGTCTTGGAAAATTGCAAGTGCCCCGCTGCCGGAAACAGGCCGCAGTATTGCAAGAGGAAGAAGCTCGACGGGAAGATGTACCATGTCGGCAAGCGGTTTTGCAGCGAATGCAAAAAGGTCAAGTGCACCGCTTGCCTTGAACATTCCCACTGCGGTCAGTAAAGCAATCAGTGATGGTAAGATATCCACTATAACGGAAAGTCCCTCAGCTGCTCCTTCAATAAAAAGCTCAAAAATGTCAACATCATTCCAAAGCCCGTGCAGTACAATGCACAGCATAATAAACGGTATAATAAAATCGCCTGCTGAAATCATGTTTTAGTCCTTTCTGCCCATGCCGGCTAAAAAACGCGAGCATAAAATACCCGATAGCACCGAAACTAAAGAGGAAACAAGAACACACGGCAGAATATCAAGCGGGGCTGCTGCTCCTGCATTAAGCCTAAGCATTGCGGTAGTGGTGGGAACCAACTGAAGTGATGCTGTATTAAGTACGGTGAAGGTAACCATGTTGTCGCTTGCAGTGTAAGGGTCGTGCAGTTCTTTTTCCATTTCACGCATGGCGGCTATTCCAAGAGGGGTTGCGGCATTTCCCAAGCCCAAAAGATTTGCTGTTAAATTCATTGATATTGCTTTTGCAGCAGGTGAATTTTTGTCCATGTTTTTAAATAAAAGCATGGTTATGGGCGAAAGCATACGGCTTACAGCTGCAGTTAATCCCGAACGGTCAGCAATTTTCATGAGACCACTCCAAAGGCAAATTGTACCGCTTATGGTGAGCACAAGCTGAATTGCTTTTGAGCTTTCGTTTAATACACTGTTTGACAGCTCAGAAATGTGACCGCTGACAGATGCAAACAAAACAGATATTATTATCATGCCGCCGAAAAGCCATGACATCATATTTATCAGCTCCATTACAGTTTTTTACAGTTTCACACAATTTCACAAGTTTCGTATGGTGAATTTAAACAATAAATGTAAATACAAAACTAGCATTTCGACAAAAAATATGCAAAAATTGGTGTAACAATTGACATTTTTTTGTCTAAATACTATAATGCTCTATGATACTAAAGCAAAAATAAAGGGGAGTGACAGTATTGAAATCTACAGGAATAGTAAGAAAAGTGGATGAACTTGGAAGAATAGTATTGCCAATCGAATTAAGAAGAACTTTAAATATAGTTGAAAAACAGGATGCACTTGAAATTTTTGTTGACGGAAATCAAATAATCCTGAAAAAATACGCTCCGGCATGCATATTCTGCGGAAGTTCGGACAACATTGTGACATTTAAAAACAACAATGTATGCAAAAAATGCATTGCTGAAATGAAATCGGAAAAATAAATATTTACATAAAAAATATCCTGCGTATGCGGGATATTTTTTTGTGTATAAAAGATTTATTCCGCAGCAATAATAAATATGAATATTCCAATCCTGAAATAAAGGAAGTGAAAAAATGTTTGACAGGCTTGCATTAATACTGATAATAGTTGGTGCATTAAATTGGGGGAGCATAGGTCTTTTCCAGTTTGATGTTATTTCATGGATATTCGGCGGGCAGGGAATGCTTATAAGCCGTATTATCTATACTGTGGTAGCAATAGCCGGAATATGGGCAATTTCCCTGTTGTTTAGGGAAGACCCTGAAAAAAGCCACAATTCCAGATGAAAAATGCCCCGTACAAAAAAGTACGGGGCATTTTGTTTGCCCTACAGATGTGTAATGATGTATAATATCGACAGAATAAAAATCATGTCGATATTGTAAAAATAAAGGCATGGATTTACAGGAGGTATAAAACGGAATGAATACACTGGGAGTATACATTCATGTGCCTTTTTGTGCGTCAAAATGCGGTTATTGCAGTTTCCATTCAGCACCTGCCGGAAAAGCCGAAATGCAGCAGTACACCGAAAAAATACAGCAGGCAATAGCAGTGTCACCTTACGAATACAGTGGTGCGGATACAGTTTATTTTGGGGGAGGAACACCTTCGCTGCTTGCTCCGCAGCAAATAATAAAATGTCTTGAAGCGGTAAAACAAAGGTATCCGCTTACCAATGACTGCGAGGTCACAATGGAAGCAAATCCGGCTTCAATAACAGCCGAAAAGCTTGATGTATTACGCAACGGAGGAGTTAACAGGTTGTCCATAGGTATTCAGTCGCTGGATGATGCACAGCTTAAAATATTGGGACGACGCCATAATGCCGCTCAGGCATGTGAAGCGATAATACAGGCAAAACAGGCAGGGTTTAATAACATTTCGGCAGACCTTATGTTGGGTCTTCCCGGACAAACCAAAGAGCACATAAAACGCTTTGCCGAGGTGCTGGCGGATTTGGGGGTAGATCATATTTCGTCATACATCTTAAAAATCGAGGAAGGTACTCCGTTTGAAAGAATGAATATAGCACAGCAATGTCCCGACGAGGACGAGTGTGCGGACATATATCTTGAAACGGTGGAGCTGCTTGAAAAATACGGTTTTAAACAATATGAAATATCCAACTTTGCAAAAAACGGCAACATAAGCAGACACAATACCCGTTACTGGAAATGCATGGATTACCTTGGGATAGGGCCTTCGGCACATTCTTTTGTTAAGGGTGAGCGTTTTTACTTTCCTGCGGACAATGCAGCGTTTATGTCTGCTGAAGATGTTTGGAATGTTATTTGTTCCGATGGCACAGGAGGCGACTGGGAGGAATACTGTATGCTTGCGCTGCGCCTTACCGAAGGTATAGACCTTTGCGAAGCCAAGCAAAAATACCCCGAAGCCGAGTGGCAAAGATTTATAAATAAAACAGGCATATACATAAAAAACGGGTATATGCAAATGCAGGACAACAGGCTTTCGTTTACACCAAACGGCTTTTTGGTTTCAAACGATATTTTGGCATCGCTGCTGTTATAAAAAAGAGTTCCCAAGCTTGGGAACTCTTTTTCAACGGATTAAAATATCTGTAATAAATGCAGCAGCATACGACGATAATGCAACTGTTAAAAGCCCCTTTTCGCGCATTGCAAGCACAATGGCAGCAGCCAATCCTGCAGCAGCGGAATAGATGCTTCCGGTTGAATATAAAATTGCGGGAAAGGTCATTGCACCAAGTACAGTATATGGTATGTAGTATAAAAATGAGCGAACAAAGGTGTTAGTCAGCTTTTGTTTGCAAAGTGTTATGGGAAGCATTCGTATAAGGTAGGTAACACCTGCCATAGTGAATATATATAGTAATGTGGTTTGAAGAGTCATAATAAAAACTGCTCCTTATAATGATTAAGTTATTGTTCGGCTTCCTTTACGGGGAACAGGGCAGCGCCAAGTGCAGCAGCTGCTATGGAGCATATCATAATGGAAAACCCTTCGGATATAAAAGCAAATAAGGGAAGCCATTTAAATGCACAGCTTAAAAGAACAGCGGCAGAAAGAACAAGCCAAATGCTGTGGTTTTTCTTTGCGGGAGGAATTATAACTGCAATAAACATTCCGTAAATAACAATTCCAAGTGAACGCTGTATGATTTCAGGAAGAAATGCACTTGCGGCAGCACCTACAAAGGTTCCGCTTGTCCATCCCAAAACAGGAATGACTGCCAGGCCATAAATGTAAAACGGGTTAATGCTGCTGTTTTGTCCTGCTGCTACCGCAAATATTTCATCGGTAATAAAATGTGATGCCAAAAGTCTGTGCGGTAGGGTAAAAGTGCTGTCTGCTTTTTGCGACAGCGACAACGACATCAAAGCATAGCGAATGTTTATTACAAGCTGGGTAAGTGCTATTTCAATAAATGGTGCGCAGGATGCCATTAAGGATATACCGGCAAATTGCCCTGCGGAGGTAAGGTTTGTAAAAGATATAAGTACAGCTGCCCATGTGGGTATACCAAACGATGCAGCCATCATTCCAAATGTAATGGAAACCGAAAAGTATCCCAACCCTATTGGGATGCCGTCACGAAGACCTTTTATAAATGAATGATTTGCGTTCAAAAAATACACCTTCCAACAATTTTAGTTAAATAAAGTGTGCGATTTGATAAATTTTACCACATACCGTGCGTAAAAACAATAATACAAAAAAATCCTCCCGCTTAAAAAGCAGGAGGATAAATTTTTATTTTGCGTAGTCAATAGCGCGGTTTTCACGCACAACATTGACTTTGATTTGACCCGGATAATCCAGTTCGGCTTCGATTTTCTTTGCAATATCACGAGCAACAATAACCATGCCGTCATCGGAAATTTTATCTGGGGAAACAAGAACACGGATTTCGCGTCCTGCCTGAATAGCGAAGCATTTTTCAACACCTTCAAAGGAGTTTGCAATTTCTTCAAGCTTTTCAAGACGCTTGATGTAGTTTTCCAGATGTTCGCGTCTTGCACCCGGACGAGCAGCCGAAATAGCATCGGCAGCCTGAACAAGACAAGCCACAACTGTCTGGGGTTCTACATCGCCGTGGTGAGCTTCAATAGCATGAATGATTGCAGGGTTTTCTTTATATTTCTTAGCGATGTCAACACCGATTTGAACATGAGAACCTTCAATTTCATGTGTAAGAGCCTTACCAATATCGTGGATAAGACCTGCGCGGCGAGCCTGATTTACATCAACGCCAACCTCCGCAGCCATGATGCCTGCAAGCTGTGCAACTTCGATGGAGTGCTGCAGAACATTCTGACCAAAGCTGGAACGATAACGCATACGACCCAACAGTTTAACGATTTCAGGATGAAGACCATGAACACCACTGTCAAGAACAGCGCGTTCACCGTCCTGTTTAATTTTCTGTTCAATCTCTCTGCGGGCTTTTTCAACGGTTTCTTCAATTCTTGCAGGGTGGATACGGCCGTCTTGAATAAGGCGTTCCAAAGCCACTCGTGCAATTTCACGCTTAACCGAATCGTGGCAGGAAAGTGTAATTGCTTCAGGAGTATCGTCAATGATAAGGTCAACACCGGTGAGTGTTTCAAGGGTGCGGATGTTGCGGCCTTCACGACCGATGATACGGCCTTTCATTTCATCGTTAGGCAGTGGAACTACCGAAACGGTAATTTCGGCAACATAGTCAGCTGCACAGCGCTGAACTGCTTGAGCAATAATGTTTTGAGCCTTAACTTCGGCTTCGTCTTTATAACGCTGTTCAAACTGGTTGATTTTAAGCGCTTTTTCGTGAACAAGCTCGTCATCAAGGTTGTTAAGCAGGTATTCTTTTGCCTGTTCGATTGTGTAACCGGAGATTTTTTCCAGCATATCAAACTGGCGTTTTTTAATGGTTTCTGCTTCTTTAAGGGTTTCTTCGGCTTCCTCGAGTTTTTTCTGGTAAGCCGCTTCTTTCTTTTCAAGGTTGTCCAGCTTGCGGTCTATGGACTCTTCCTTCTGCTGAACTCTTCTTTCAAGTCGCTGCACTTCTGTGCGGCGGGATTTGATTTCCTTTTCCATGTCCTGACGAGATTTGTAAATTTCGTCTTTTGCCTCAACCAAAGCTTCTTTCTTTTTGCTTTCGGCATTTTTAATAGCGTCACTCAAAATACGCTTTGCTTCCTCTTCGGCAGAACCGAGCTCAGCTTCGGCAACTTTCTTGCGGTAGTTTATACCGAGTGGAAAGGAAACTGCAGCGCCGAGTGCGAGTGCTATCAAGGCACAAATAGTATAGCCTAATGCAATGGATATACCTGGCAAGAGCTAAAACCTCCTTTTTTGTAATTTTTTAAAGCAAATTTAGGTGTTAATTGATATTCGCACCAACAATGCCCGCAAAAACTCCCTTAAAAGGACGGCTAATAACAGCAAACAGTATTTATTTTTGTAAAATTATTTTTTGAAAAACGGCACCAGCCGCGAGTTCTCAATTTAAATCATTACAGTAAAATACATACAATGCGGTAAAAAAGCACAAGATGTTATAATAAAATGAAGCGGATGTCTTAATAAAAAAATCAGAGATAACAGTGATTTTAAAGTATTTTAATTGTAAAACACCTGTCAGACAGGCTTCTATTATAATAAAAAAGTGGAAAAACCACGAATAAGGGTAATTTTTGCAGCCTTGCCGGCTAAAAAACCAAATAAGTGCACATAAAAATATACACCTTATTTATTTTAAAGGTTACACATGGGAATGTCAAGAATTTTGTATTGACATTTGAATTGTGTGGTGCTAACATAACTAATACAAAATCGAATATGATTTTTAAAGGCATTGATAAGGAAATCCTTGTGTTAAAAGTGTCCGCAGAGAAAAAACGACGGAGTCGAAAATTTGCACCTACGGCAGACTTTCGAACAGGCTGTGAGCGTTTTGGCATGGTTGCACATGGGTACCGACCTTGGAGCCGTGTGCGATTTAAACACAACGTATGGCTGCGTTAAAGCCGCTCTTGAGTGGGACTGCAAAAGGGCAGTTCAATTTGGGTGGAACCGTGGAGTAAGTAATGCTTCATCCCATTTATTTGGGGTGGAGCTTTTTTGTTTGCCCGAAACTGTGATTTCGGGAATATGGCATACCCCGTAAAGCCGATATTCGGAGTTTTAAAGAAAGGAAGAAAACTTAAAATGAAAGTAACACTTAAAGGCGATGTTGTTAAAGAATTTGAAGCGGGAATGTCCGTATACGATATTGCGGCTTCACTTGGTGCAGGTCTTGCAAAAGCTGCTTGCTGCGGTAAAATTAACGGTGAGCTTGTTGACCTTCGTACACCTGTAACCGAAGACTGCAAGCTTGAAATAATCACAAGTGATGATGCCGAAGGCATTAAAACACTGTGGCACACAGCAAGCCATGTGCTTGCACAGGCTGTTAAGCGTTTGTATCCAAATGCTAAACTGGGTGTTGGTCCTGCTACCGACAGCGGATTTTTCTACGATTTCCATGTAGAAAAACCTTTTACAAGTGAAGACCTTGTAAAAATCGAAAAAGAAATGCAGAAAATTGCCAAAGAAAGCATTAAGCTGGAACGCTTTGAGCTTCCTGCCGATGAAGCTAAAAAACTTATGGCTGACGAGCCTTTCAAACAGGAACTCATTGATGAGCATGCAGGCAAGGGCGAAGCTATAAGCTTCTACCGTCAGGGTGAATTTACTGACCTTTGTGCAGGGCCTCATCTTATGGATACTGCAAAAGTTAAAGCAGTTAAACTTACACAGTGTACAGGTGCATACTGGAGAGGCGACGCTGAAAAAGCTTCCATGTGCCGTGTTTATGGTGTGGCTTATCCAAAAGCAAGCCAGTTGGAAGAGCACCTTACAAGAATTGAAGAAGCTAAAAAGCGCGACCACAACAAAATTGGTCGTGAGCTGAAATATTTCTGTACAGCTGAAATGATTGGTCAGGGCTTGCCTTTGCTCATGCCTAAAGGTGCTAAACTGTTCCAGCTGCTTAACCGTTATGTTCAGGATTTGGAAGAAAACGAATACGGCTATGTTATGACCCGTACACCTCTTATGGCAAAATCCGACCTGTACAAGCTTTCCGGTCACTGGGACCACTACCGTGACGGCATGTTTGTTTTGGGTGACCCTGAAAAAGACAAAGAGGTATTTGCACTGCGTCCAATGACATGCCCATTCCAGTACAATGTTTACCTTAACGATATGCACTCCTACCGTGATTTGCCAATTCGTTACGGTGAAACCTCCACATTGTTCCGCAACGAAGCCTCCGGTGAAATGCATGGTCTTATTCGTGTGCGTCAGTTCACCATCTCCGAAGGTCACATCATTCTTCGTCCTGACCAGCTGGAGGAAGAATTCCGTCTGTGCTTCGAGCTTATGCAGCGCACAATGACCGACCTTGGCCTTATTGAAGACCTCAGCTACCGTTTGTCCAAGTGGGACCCTAACAACCGTGAAAAATACATCGGTACTCCTGAGATGTGGGAAAAATCCGAAGGTATGATGCGCGACATTCTTGACCACCTTGGTGTTGACTATGTTGAAGCAGTTGGCGAAGCTGCATTCTACGGTCCAAAGCTGGATGTTCAGATTAAGAATGTTCACGGTAAGGAGGATACACTCGTTACCATTCAGATTGACTGTATGCTTGCACAGCAGTACGGCATGACCTATATTGAAGCTGATGGCACAAAACAGCATCCTTACATCATCCACAGAACAGCGCTTGGCTGCTACGAAAGAACAATGGCGCTCTTGCTTGAAAAATATGCAGGTGCACTGCCAATGTGGCTGTCCCCTGAGCAGGTTCGAGTACTGCCTATCGGTGATAACCAGAGCGAATACGCAAATGGTGTTCTTAAAAAGCTTAAAGCTGCCGGTATTCGTGCTACTATTGACGAACGCCGCGAAAAAATCGGATACAAAATCCGTGAAGCACAGCTGGAAAAAGTTCCATATATGCTTGTTATTGGTGAAAAAGAACTTGAAGCTAACGCTGTTGCAGTTCGTTCCCGTCGTGACGGCGACAAAGGTTCGATGCCTGTTGACGAATTTTTGGCTCTTGCACTGGAAGAAGACCGCACAAAAGCAAAATAATTTAAAAACTTTAAAACCCCTCGTACGAGGGGTTTTGCTTGTTGTTTGAATATAATGTAAACAAGAACAGCTCCCTTTTACCGTTTGGATTGATTTGTGATATAAAGAACCTCCCACCGTCAAAATGACGGAAGGAGGTGTATTCACGGACGACAGTCGCTCGATAAATTGGAATTTGTCTGTATTTCTCTAAACAAAACAATTGCTCGTTATCAACAACATTAATACTATTTTTGTGCGTATGACCCTTTTTATAAAATTCACATGATGTGATTGACGATGGAATCTCTATGCGTTTAGCCATTAAAAACTTTCATCATACTCCAATGTTTCAATTATTCTTCATCCGATTCCAGATAATCATATAAATCTATGGTTCCTGCTTCTTCTTTAATCTCAAGATTGGGAACATACTCTGTCAATCTTGTAATTCCGCTTAATTTATCAACATAAAAATAAATAAATGTACCTGTATAACTGCGGAATATTACCTGATACTCAGATTCCGTCTCCTCTCCCACCTTTAGATACATAATGTCAGGATTGTCCTCCGCAATACTCCAATCATACGCACTGCGGCAATAATTATATACGCCGTCATAGGCCATTTCTTCTGATATATTGTTCTGCGGAGCCTTGTTGTCCAAATCTCCTGAAGGTCTGGAGCTGTTTACAATTTCATTTTTTGTTCCACAGCCTTGAAATACAGCACCCATCACAAAGACCAAGATAAAAACGAAAACCAACTTTTTCATTTTAGCCCCCCAGTTCTTATTTATCAATCAGTTCATTTTACCATGTTTTTCTGTATGCATCAATGTTTGGTGAATTTGCCGGGATTGGAAGTCGTCAGTCCAAAAGTAAATTGGGACAAGATGCCTGTTGACGAATTCTTGGCTCTTGCACTGGAAGAAGACTGGACAAAAGCAAAATAATTTAAAAAATTCAAAACCCCTTGTACGAGGAGGTTGTTTGTTGTTTGAATATAATGTAAACAAGAATAGTCCACCATTGCTTAATTTCCCAATTTCGTATATAATATAAGAGAATGTTTTCTTGCGGCTGTAGTAATTTTTTGGAAGCAAGACATCTTTTGGATATGATATTTTTATTACAGCATAGTGTAATTTTACAGCGCCGCGGAACTTAAAAAAGAAATTTTGTAATATTGGTATATCTGCCGTAACGGGCAAAGGAGTTGAGAAAATTTGGCTCAAAGCAGCTATGCGGAAAAGAAAAACAAAACACGCAAGCCAAGCAGAGCAGGGAACACGGGCAGTGGCAACAAACTGATTGATGGTATCGTAAGATTTATCTATCGTTTTTTATATTATACGGGCGTTCAGGTACTGCGTTCGGCAAACCGCAAAAAAAGGTATTTAAAGCGTAAATACCAGCGTGTTTACTGGTTACTTAAAATAAAGCGTCACAGTTTAAAGGAAGAACTGCCAACCAAGCTTGAAAGAGCATGGTTTGTGTTCTGCTCACCCTTTTTGAAGCTTAGAGACAGTGTTTTGCTGTATAAAAAGGAAACTGCAAAAATCCCTAAAGACCTTCCGCCTAAAGAGCGTTTTATGGCTTACTGGCATGAGTTTGAGGAAACTACCCTGGAGGTAGCGCTGAAATATTTAAAAGAGATTTTCAAGCTGATAGGTCCGGGGCTTTCGTTGCTTATACTGCTTATTACCATTCAGCATTACGGCACCGCACAGTATGTGCTGTCGGTTGAGTACAACGGTGAATATGTGGGCGAAATAGCCGATGAAAGTGTTTATCGTCAAGCTGAAAAGGAAGTTAGAAAGCGTATTATTCACGAAGAATACATCGAGCCGGAGTCGGCTGTTCCGACCTTTAAAATAATTCCTAAGCGCGGTGCGGAGCTGATAGATGTAAATACCCTTACCGATGCTTTGATTTCGGCTTCGGGTAACAAGCTTGTTGAAGCAGACGGCTTTTATGTTGACAATGAATTTATGGGAGCTGTTGAAGACGGCAACAAGCTGATAGACATGCTTCAGCGGTTTAAGGACAAACATAGAACAGGTGCAGAAAATGAAGAAATAGCGTTCGTTAAAGACATAAAACTTCTTAACGGCTTGTATCCGGTTACATCAATTACCGATGTTGCTTCGCTTGAAAAGCAGATAAGCCGTGAGGTTTCGGCACAGCGTTCCTATGTTGTTCAGGAGGGGGACTCCCCTTGGATTATTGCCGAAAAAATGGATGTACCATTGGCAGTTGTTTTGAACCTTAACCCCGGCATCGAGGATTCGCTGCTTATAGGTCAGGAAATACTTGTTGCCAAAGCAGAGCCTTTCCTTGCAACACAGGTCGTTCGCACCCTTGTTTATGAAGAGGAAATACCGTTTAGTGTTATTAAAACAAGAGACAGCTCGATGTCGTTGGGCAGCAGCAAGGTAACCAAGAAGGGTGTAAACGGCTTGCGTGAAGTAACCGAACAGGTAACCCTTATAAATGGGCTTGAGGTTGACCGCAAGATACTGAACAGTGTTACCCTTAAAGAAGCTGTTCCGCAGGAAATGATAGTTGGTACAATGCGTCCTGTACAATATGTACAGCAGATAACAGGCGGCAATGTAAGCGGATTTATATGTCCGGTGCAAAATGCGGTTGTAAGCTGCGGTTATTGGGGATACTACGGTCATACAGGTATTGACCTTGTTCTTAACGGTGGTACTTACGGTGCACCTATTTATGCATCGGCAGCGGGTACTGTTGAGTATTCCGGCTGGGGCGGTGCATACGGTTATCAGGTAGTTATAAACCACGGCGGTGGTGTAAAAACACGATATGCACACAACAGTGCGTTGTATGTATCAGCCGGTCAATATGTACAGCAGGGACAGCATATTGCAGCTATTGGCCGTACAGGCCGTGTAACAGGTCCTCACCTGCATTTCGAAATTATTGTAAACGGCGGATTTAAAAACCCTGCATACTATATCTTCTAAAAAAATAATCACCCCGAACCTTTTATGGTTCGGGGTGATTTGTCATTTCCAAGGATGTCTTGCGAAAGCCTGTTCAAAATTTGGCTTCGAAATAATCAAGCAAAGTTTGCTCGCTGCCGTAATAAGCAATTATTTGATTATCACAAAGGTAAAAGTGTGCAGGCTGCGACCACTTGGGGGTGTAAACTGTGTTGCCGCTTTTTATGTAAGAACCGTCGGACGCTATACAGCTGAATTTTTCTGCTGCAAGTGCGGAGCTTTCGTATTGATACACGGTAATTCTTGCGTTGGAATTTTTACAAAAGCAGCCGCCTGCATCCATAACATTGCTGATGTTGCCAAACGCCTCAAAATCCGCATTGATTGGTAAATCGTCAAGCACTTTTGGGGTATCGGTGGGAGTTGTGTAGGTGCAGCCGCCAAGCGTTAGAGAGGAAAACACAACAAGCAAACCAAAAAACTTTTTCATAACTGACACTCCTTGGAATAAAATACGGTAAAATCATCATTTAAAGTAAACATCTTCCATGATTGATTTTATTTATGTTACCATAAAACAAGCGGTTTTTATCAAGGTAAGTTTTGGTAATAAAAAATGCTGACGATATCGTCAGCATTTTTTACAGGGTTAGTCACCCCATTCTTCTTTTGCGCGTTGTGCAGAGCCAAGCTTCATTTCAATCCAGCGTTCACGGGATATCAGTACAGCTCGTGGTTTGCTGCCCTCGTAAGGGCCGACAATGCCTTTTTCCTCCATGGTATCAACAAGGCGTGCGGCACGGGCATAGCCAAGCTTTAATTTGCGCTGAAGCAGTGATGTGGATGCTTGTCCTGCATCAATTACACATTCTATTGCACTTGGCAGCATTTCGTCCTCGTCGTCAAAGCCACCGCCGTCAGCAGAGGCCGAGGATTTTTTCTTTTCGGTAACTGCGTGGCGTTCAATGTCTTCAATAACCTGTTGGTCGTATTCGGCAGAGCCGGATTGTTTCTTTATAAATTCAACAATGCGTTCAACTTCGTCATCGGCAACAAAGCAGCCCTGTACACGGGTAGGTTTGCTTGAACCCATAGGGCTGAACAGCATATCGCCTTTACCAAGAAGCTTTTCGGCACCGGCACTGTCCAGAATGGTTCGTGAGTCGATTTGCGATGAAACTGCAAAAGCAATTCGGGACGGGATGTTAGCTTTAATAACACCGGTGATAACATCAACCGATGGTCGTTGTGTTGCTATTACCAAATGCATACCTGCAGCACGCGCCATCTGTGCAAGTCGGCAGATGGCATCCTCCACTTCGGAGGGTGCTGCTATCATAAGGTCGGCAAGCTCGTCTATAATAATTACGATTTGCGGCATTGGTTTTAGTGCAGGGTTTTGTTCAGCTGCACGGTTGTAACCTTTAAAATCACGAACGGAGTTTTCCTTGAATAGCTGATAACGGCCAAGCATTTCACTTACTGCCCAGTTAAGTGCACCAGCTGCTTTTTTGGGGTCGGTAACTACAGGAACAAGCAGATGCGGAATGCCGTTGTAAATTCCCAGTTCAACCATTTTAGGGTCAACCATAAGCAGCTTTACTTCGTTAGGGTCGGCTTTGTAAAGTATACTTACAATTATCGAGTTTATACATACCGATTTACCCGAACCTGTCGAGCCTGCAATAAGGGTATGTGGCATTTTGGCAAGGTCGGCTACTGTAGGAACTCCGGTTATATCTTTACCCAAAGCAACAGAAACCTTGCTCGGATGCGAGTTAAAGGCATCGGTTTCAAGAATTTCGCGTATTTTTACAGGGGTTACGGAGTGGTTGGGTATTTCAATGCCGACAGCTGCTTTGTTTGGAATTGGTGCTTCAATTCTTACACCCGATGCAGCAAGGTTAAGGGCAATATCATCGGCAAGGCCTGTTATTTTGCTTACCTTAACGCCCGGTGCAGGCTGAAGCTCATAGCGTGTAACCGCAGGGCCGCGTGCAATATCAATAATTTTGCTTTGTACGCCAAAGCTTTGCAGTGTATCCACCAGTTTTGCTGCATTGGTTTTAAGCTCGTCGGAAATGTTGCTGTTGTCCTGAATTACAGGCTTGTCAAGCAAATCCAAAGGTGGGAACTCATACAC
This sequence comes from Oscillospiraceae bacterium, assembly GCA_017559185.1. Lineage (GTDB taxonomy): Bacteria > Bacillota > Clostridia > Oscillospirales > Ruminococcaceae > RGIG7389. Next base: position 4,029 of record JAFYSU010000038.1, on the reverse strand, counting down.
CGGAGGCGGTGGCGGAGCATCGTTAGCAAGTGCTGTTTCAAGCCTTTCAAACGGTTCTTGGTCTATTTCGACAGTATCGTCGCTGTCAGCTGAGGTTTCGGTTAATGGGGAAGGTGAATCTGCAAAAGGTTCATCGCCTACCATAAGCTGACTTGGGTCAACAGGCTGTACGGGTGGCAGCTCGGTAATTTTGCATATGATTTTATCAAGAGATGGAGATTCGGGAAGCTCCTCATGTGGGGTAGGAATATCCATTGAATTGTCTTCTGTTGGAGATTCCTCCTGCATTGGTGCAGGCTGAGGAGTGGTAATTCCAAGCAGCTTGTCCTTAGCTTGCTGAGCACGCTGACTAAGCGTTGGAGCGGCAGGACGGGCAGGCTCGGGCTGAGGTTCTTCCTCAATCAATACATCTTCATGCTGTATTGGCTTATCAACCGGTTGGTCAATGTTAAAGCGGTTGCGTTTGGCAGTGTTAACAGGTGGTGTTGGCGGAGGTGGTGGTATAACCTCCGCTTCGTCCATAACTTCAAGCTGTTCTTGCTTTTGAATACGGCGTTCAGTGTATGAGCGCTCAATTTTTTGCACAGGTTTTGTCATACCTTGGTACAAGCCTATTAAGGTTGAACCTGTAAGTATCATTATGGATACAAATATAAGCAGACAGATGGATATTTTTGCCCCTGTGCTGCCAAACCAGTTAAGCAGCGGCAAGCCAAACACTGCCGAAACAAGTCCGCCGCCGTCAAGTGCAATACCTGCTTCGTAAAGCTCACGGGCATACTCGATTACACCTTCGCTTGCGGGCGCACCGCTGCCGAATATTTGTATTGCCCCGCTGACAAAGCCGGTAAGCAGAAATGTTTGCCATATCTTGTGTTTTACGGAGCCGAGCGGTTTGTCCAGAGTTGCCATTATTGCTATGTAGAAGAATATTGGGGATATCATGAATGCACTCCAGCCAAACAAACCAAGAATGAGGTTATGTATTGCAAGCCAGACATTTTGTCCCTCTATCAAGGTGATTGATGCGAACAATACGCCAAGTGCAAATACAATTATTGCCCACAGCTGTCGTGAAGCACGCTGCTGTGCTTGAAGCTGAGCAGCAGTCTGCCGTTTAGGCGCAGGCTTTTTGGTGTTCTTTTTGGCAGAGGAAGTGGTTTTCTTTTTAGTTGAAGGTGCCATTTAGTCCTCCTGAATAAATTTATTTTACAGTTTTCCAATTAAAAGCTGCTGTATAGCATGGCCCGAAAACTGTTCGTATATTCCGATGCCTGTTACAACAAGACCAAGAATAAATGTATAGTAAGCAAAGTAAACATACTTGTTGGTTCGTACCAACCATTTTACCATAAAAATTGCCAGCAAACCAAATACAAGCGAAGTTACCAATCCCACAAGCAGTATAATTGGGTCGATGTTGAATTTTGTGCCGATGAGCTCGGGAATTTCAAGAATGTTTGCACCTAAAACGGCAGGCATACCCATTATAAATGAGAATGTAACGGCAAATTCTTTTTCCAGACCCATTATCATTCCTGCTGCAACGGTAGAACCGGAACGGGAAATTCCCGGAAGTGGAGCAATACTTTGAGCTATACCCATAACAAGTGCATCGCGCGAGGTCATATCCGAAGCGTCTTTTTTGCCGCGGGTGCAGCGGTCAGCAGTGAACAAAAGGAACGAGGTTATTAAAAAGCAAATTCCTTCGGTTATTATGCTGTTGTCGGAGGAAACCATACGGTACCAATCCTTGAGGAACACATAAAATATAGGAAGTGGTACAAGCGAAAGTATTATCATGAAAATCATTTTACGATGAGGGTCTTTTGTACGGAAAGTAAATTTTAATGTAAAAATATCTTTAAGTATATAGAAAGCCTCGATAATAAGCATTAAAATTGTTTTGTAAAAGGCAATAAATACAGCCAGAAGTGTACCAAGGTGAAGAAGTATGGAAAATAATGCACCAAACTCACCGCCTTGACCGGTGAAATACTGTACAAGGGAAAGATGCCCCGAACTGGAAACGGGCAGGAATTCTGTAAGACCTTGGATGACTCCCTGTATAAATGTGTCGAAAATTGTCATAATGTCCTCCTGATATATGTAATTTGGCGGTATAAACCGCCGAAGCTTTATTCGAATTTACTGCCGGGTGCAAAATTGGGGTCAAGGTATGCCAACGGATTTGTGGAAATAAGCCTTGACACGGTGAAGCCGCCATTATTTGCAATACATTCAACATAACCGTAGCGGCATGGTTTTATTTGCGAAGCGGGCATTTCAGGAGGAAACATCAGATTTTGAGGGATTACCGAGTGTATCAGCACGGTCCTGTTCCTCCTCTATCATATTATATAAACAGTTTATTGCATCGCTAAGGCTTCCAAGTTGATTTATCAAACCGTATTTTACTGCGTTTTCGCCGTCCAAAACGGTGCCGACATCCATGACCATTTCGCCTGTCTGCATCATAAGGCTACGGAAATCGTTTTCGCTTATTTGCGAATTATTGCACACAAACTGGACAATCCTATCCTGCATTTTGTCGAAGTAGGAAAGCGTTTGCGGTACTCCCAAAACAAGACCGTTCATGCGTACGGGATGAATTGTCATGGTTGCAGACGGTGCAATAAAGCTGTGTTTTGCACTTACCGCCAAAGGAACGCCAATGGAATGACCACCGCCCAAAACGAGCGATACAGTGGGCTTTTTCATTCCTGCAATAAGCTCTGCAATGGCAAGACCCGCTTCAACATCACCACCGACGGTGTTAAGCAGAATTAACAACCCTTCTATTTCGGCACTTTGCTCGATGGCGACCAGCTGTGGTATTACATGCTCGTACTTTGTTGATTTGTTTTGCGGCGGAAGAATGAAATGCCCTTCGATTTGACCGACAACGGTAAGGCAGTGTATTACATGCTTGCCGTCACGCGTAGTAACGGAGCCGGACTCCATTATTTGTTTTTGCTGCTCATCGGAGTTGCTGGAACTGTCGCAGTCGTCGTTTTCGTGTGTAGGGTCTTTGTCTTTAGCGTTGGAGCTATATTCGTTTTTTATATTTTTTGAAACATTCATTAGTTTCCTCCTTAGTATGCGGCAGCGTTGTTTCGTATTTGTTGTTTGCGGAATACGAAAGAATTATACATCTGCTTGAAAACAAACAATGTCATAAAAGCACATAACGCACATACACCTAGGAGTGAAACAAATGTTTTTTTATTATTATAACTTTATGGCAAATAGGTGTAAAGTATTTTTATTTGTAATGAAAAATCCAAGCCGTTTCTATCGTTGTGATAGAAACGGCTGTTTGTATCAGTATCCTTTTGTGCCGTCGAGCGATTCGTCGTTGTCAATCCAATCCTGTACATCAATAACACGATATTTTTCGCGGGTATCTCGTACAATAACTTTTGCAATACCAGCATTTATTATCATTCTTTTGCACATGGAGCATGGATTTGCGTTCTGCACATATTCACCGCTGTTATACTCAATACCGACAAGGTAAAGTGTGGCATCAAGCATTTCGGTGCGGGGAGCGTGAATTATGGCATTTGCTTCGGCATGAACACTGCGGCAAAGCTCGTAGCGTTCGCCTCGTGGAATATTAAGCTTTTCACGGGTGCAAAAACCAAGGTCGCTGCAGTTTTGGCGGCCGCGCGGAGCACCCACATATCCTGTGGAAACTATCTGGTCGTTTTTAACGATTATTGCACCAAAGTTGCGGCGCAGGCAGGTGCCGCGTGCAGCTACTGTTTGTGCAATATCAAGGTAATAGTTGGTTTTGTCCACTCTGCTCATTGGAGTTCCCCCTTAAATAATTCGTAAAAATACGATTACTATTTCATTTTAGCTGATTTTGACGGTCTTTACAAGTATTGCAGGCTTTTTATTGCCTTACAGTTGGCAAATTGGTATAATAAAAAATAAAGTTAAAAACCAAAAAATATTGGAGAAAAAGTTATGAGTAAACTTTCGAATATAGGAACAATAAAACAGCTGCTGCAAAAGCATGGG
>JAFYSU010000037.1 GCA_017559185.1 Oscillospiraceae bacterium | reverse complement strand
TTTGGTTTTTTGTACGACCGTTTGTTTTGGTTGTTTTCTGCCATGGTATGCTTTGAACTTTATGTTAACGAAAGGAGAGTCTTGGAATGAAAAACGGCAGAGTTTGCATAATGACTTCGGTGTATGGGGCAAAGGATGTGCGTATATACGAAAAAGAAGCAAAAACTCTGGCGAAAAACGGGTATGAGGTGATACTCATAAACAGTTATGAGGAGGGCAGGGAATACGGGGTTGTATTCCGTAGGGCAGATGTTCCCAACGGTCGTTTGGCAAGAATGGCGGCTGCGTGGATTATATATTTCAGACGGGCGTATGACTCGCAGGCAGCGATATGTCATTTTCATGACCCCGAACTTATAATGGCGGGTTTACTGCTGAGATTAATGGGCAGAAAGGTTATCTACGATGTTCACGAGGACCTTCCCAAACAGCTCTTATATAAGCCTTACCTAACGGGTGAAATGAGGAGATTTTTTTCAAAGGCAGCAGAGCTTTTTGAGGAAAGAGCAGCCAATTTTTTTAATGTAAATTTGTGTGCAACCGAGCAGATAGCAAAACGCTTTGAAAATGCGGTTGTTTTGCATAACTACCCGTCGCAAAAGGAGCTTGAACGGTACAAAAAACAGATTATTCCATACAAACAAAGGAAAAAGCTTTTTTGTTATATCGGTGCAATAAGCGAACACAGGGGGATATTTAATATTTTGGATGCGGTACAGGGCAGTGATGTTTCGGTAATGTTGGCAGGCAGCTTTGAAGACGAAAATCTTAAAATGCGGTGTCAGATACACAAGGGCTTTAAAAATGTTGAATATATGGGAGTTTTAAATCGCGAGGAAGTTTTTTCACTGTTGGGAGAGTGCAGAGGAGGACTGCTTTTGCTTGAGGCAACTCAAAATTACCTTGAGTCGATGCCTATAAAAATGTTTGAGTACCTTGCGGCAGGTGTACCTGTGATATGTTCAGATTTTCCGCTTTGGCGGCAGCTGTTGGGGGATGCTGCAATTTTTGTTGACCCGAATAATCCGGCAGAAGTATTGGATGCCATGTGTGACTTGCTTAAAAATGAGCAAAAGGGTGAGGAGCTTTCCAAAAAGGGAATTGAATTGGCAGAAAAACATTTTGTGTTTGAAAATGAACAGCACAGACTTCTTAATATTTATGGCAAATTAAATGCACAGAACATTTAAAAACGGAGGTACGGCAACAATGAATATAATGATTGTAAATCACTACGCAGGTTCGCCTGAGATGGGTATGGAATTTCGACACTACTACCTTGGTAAATACTGGGTTGAGGCAGGGCATAATGTGGTGGTAATATGTGCATCGTATTCGCATTTAAGAAGGGAAAATCCCCGAGTACACAACGATATTGAAGAAAGGGTAATTAACGGCATTACCTACATTTACATTAAAACACCGCAGTATTCGGAAAACGACCGCCGCAGAACAGCCAATATAATCAAATTTGTGAAGACCTTGGGGCACTATGCAGCAAGTATTGCGGCACACTACAAGCCGGATGCTGTTGTTGCATCGTCAACCTATCCGTTCGATATATTTCCGGCTTCAAAGTTGGCAAAATTAAGTGGGGCATCACTTATATACGAAATACACGACTTATGGCCGCTTTCACTGGAGGTGCTGCATGGATATAACGACAAAAGCATGGTAATAAAAGCGGTTAAAATGGCACAGAAGCAGGCGGTAAAGCGTGCCGATGCAGTAATTTCAATTTTGTCGGAGGCAGACCGCTACCTTACCGAAATTTCCTTAACACCTAAAAAATATTACTGGATACCCAACGGAATACAAACCGAACCCGAAAAAATAATAAATTATCCGACAAGGCATACGGCAATAATACAGCGCTACAAGGAAAAGGGCTATTTTACCGTTTTGTATGCAGGTGGTTTTTCGCAGGGAAATGCACTGGACGATTTTGTAAAATCAGCGGCTAAAGCAGATGCTGATGTAATGTATATACTTGTGGGGGACGGAATGGACCGAGTACGGCTTAAAAGAATAGCAAGCGAAATGCACATAAGAAATATAATATTTCTTGAAGGTGTGTCAAAGCAGGCTGTAAGCTTGCTGCTGCCGTTGGCTGATTGTTTGTATATAGGGGCAAAAAAATCAAAACTTTATTCATATGGCGTTGGAATGAACAAGCTTTACGATTACCTTTACAGCGGAACACCTGTTTTGTGTGCTGTACAGGGCAAGGCAAATCCTGTGGAGCTTTCGGGAGGCGGGATAATAATTGAACCCGAAAGTCCTGCTGCTGTTGCCGACGGTATTTCACGAATTAAATCAATGTCGCACGATGCAAGGTGCAGCATGGGTGAAAAAGGGAAAGAGTATGTGCGGAAATATCATGATTATCGGGGATTAGCATTCCGATATTTGGAAATATTGGAAGAGACGAGCAAGGGAAAAACAATTGAATAACAGACCCATATATAGTATCATTGATTTGATATAATTATTTTGCTGCAATATCGGGCTTCAAGTAATGGGTTTATATTGCTTGAAGCCTGAAACCGGTACAGGTGGGAGGATGAATATGTTTACACCTATTTTAGGAAGAGCAGGAAGCGGAAAAACCACATATCTTTTGGATGTGGCAGGTAATTTGGGTAAGTCGGGTGAAAAGGTAATATTTATAGTTCCCGAACAATTTTCGTTCGAAACCGAACGCATGATACAGCGCCGTTACGGTGCCAAAGCGGCAATAAATATTGAAGTGCTTAGTTTTACTCGTTTGTGCAGCAAGGTTTTTAATGTATGCGGAGGCGCAGCAGGAGAATATGCGGACGAAACAGCCCGACAACTGCTCATGGCAGCTGCCGTAAACGAGCTTAAGGATAGGCTTATGGTATGTAAAGTATTTTCCAAAAATTTTTCGTCAATGCAAACTTTATTGGCCGTGGTGGATGAATTCAAACAGGCGGGCATAACTCCGCAAGAGGTAGCGGCAAAAAGCTTTGACAGTTCACTTGATGAAAATTTACGCGCAAAATTAACGGAACTCGGGGAAATATATGCTGTGTATCAGGCTATGCTTGAGCGAAATTATCTTGACCCGGCGGACGATGAAGCACGCTGTGTTCGTATGCTTGAGGGCAAAAATTTCTTTGCGGAGTATACTGTTATTGTGGATTCGTTTATGACCTTTACCGCAGCGGAATACAGAATACTTTCAAAAATATTTGAAAGTGCAAAAAATGTATACATATCTTTCGTGTGCGAGTCAATTGATCATAACAATGACGGCGCAGGGGTATTTACAATTCCGATAAAAACAGCAAACAGGCTTATACGCAGTGCAAAAAGTGCAAGATGTTCGGTTGCATCGGCGAAAGTTTTAAAGGAAAATTACAGCTTTAGCACTCCTGTACTTCAAGTTATAGAAGAGAATCTTACCTCACGCAAAATAAAAAAATGTGAAACGGACAAGTCGGGGGTGCGCCTTTTGTGTGCGGCCGACCCTTATGACGAAATTCGCTGTGCCGCAGGAGAGATAAACAGGCTTGTACGGGAACAGGGAATGTGCTACCGCGATATAGCTGTTATTGCACGAAGCATGGAACGGTTTGATTGTGCTGTCCGTGAGATATTTCCGATATACGATATACCTTATTACATGGATGAAAAGGAAGATGCATCCTCAATCCCTTTAATAGCGGGGGTTGCTGCTGCACTTGATGCGGCATGCGGAAGTTTTGACACAGCTTCGGTAATTGCTTTTGCAAAAAGTACGCTGCTTGCTTTGAATACTGAAGATATTGGACAGCTTGAAAATTACTGCTATATATGGAATGTTAAAGGGTCGCAGTTTGGCAAGGATTTTACGGCTAATCCGCGCGGTATGAGCGAGCAGTTTGATGATAATGACAAACTGCTGCTTGAGCGCATAAATAAAACTGCTCATACAGCGGCAGTTCCGCTGCTGAAGCTGAAAAAATCTGTTAAAAATGCAAATGGAAAAGAATTTGCCGCTGCTGTTTATGAGTTTTTGAAGGATATAAATGCTGCCGAAAACATTGCGGCATGGGTAAAACGCAGTGATGACCTTTCCATGCGTTATCTGCGGCTTAATTCTGCGGCGTGGTCTGCATTAATGCGCACACTCAGTGTTTTTGCAAAGGTTATGGGTAAGCACACAATGCCTGCACAACAGTTTGCCGAATTGCTTAAAAACGCTTTGTATGCTCAAAAAATAGGTTCAGTACCGCATACGCAGGATCAGGTGCTTATAGGTACTGCTGACCGCATACGCCCTGTAAACCCCAAGGTGGTACTGGTAATAGGTATGAATGACGGCGTTTTTCCGGCACCTGCAGTACAGGGCGGAATGTTTACCGAGATTGAAAGACAAAGTCTTATTAATAATGGACTTGAGCTTTCATCGCCTGCAAGCGAAAAAAGCTGTTTTGAAGCATACTATGTATATTTTGCGCTTACGGCAGCATCGCATTATTTGTCGGTAAGTTGGCATGGTTCATTGCTTAACGGCGAGCAGCAAAAGCCATCGGAGCCGGTGCGTAAATTAAAACAGGTGTTCGATGATGACATTGTTTTCTCGTCTAAACTTCCTGCTGAATATTTCATATCAAACGAAGAATCGCTGGTAAGGGAAACAGGAAGACATTTAAGGGAAAACACAAGCCTTTCGGCATCTTTGGCAAAAGCTGTACGCATTGCGGGAGAAAATGAAAAGATTGACGGTATGCTTGACGGGATAAACGGAAAAAAATTAAACATACAAAACAAGCAGCTTGCAAAAGAGCTGTTTGGAAGTTCGATGAAAGTTTCACCGTCAAGAATAGAAGAATATCACAGATGCCCGTTTGGATTTTTCTGCAATTCGGGACTCAAACTCAGACCTTTGCGAAAGGTTGAGTTTTCGGCGCTTGAATCTGGTAATGCAATTCATTTTGTATTGGAAAAATTGCTGAGCGAAAACAATATCAATGATTTTGTCAAAATGGAGGAAGATAAACTGCGCCTGAGAATAGGTGAACTTTTGGAAGAATACATGTCCTTGCAGCTTATAAATATGGATGATGTTAACAAACGCTTTAAATATCTTTTCAAGAGATTGGAAAATTCGGTAACCAGACTTGTTATGCATCTTGCGGAGGAATTCAGCCAATGCAGTTTTATTCCGTGCGCATTTGAACTTGATATTAAAAGCAGCAGTGACATAAGTCCTGTTATTATTAAGTGCGATGATGGCAGCGAAGTCGAAATAATAGGAAAAATTGACCGTGTAGATGCAATGAAAGCAGGAAATGATAAATACATAAGGGTTGTGGACTATAAGTCAGGTAAGAAAAGTTTCCGTTTGAGTGATGTGTACTACGGACTTAACCTGCAAATGCTTGTGTACCTGTTTTCTATATGGAAAAACGGAAAAAATGAGTTTCAAAACATTTATCCTGCCGGAATACTGTATATGCCGTCGGGTGATAAGATAGTAAGCATACACCGTAATGCTGACGATAGCGAGGTTGAAAGCGAACGAGACAAGCATTACAGAATGAGTGGATTGCTGCTCGAGAATTCGGTTGTAATTAAAGGTATGGAGAAAGAGGCAAAAGGCAAATACATTCCTGCAACCATAAGCAAAAAGGAAGGCACCATAGGTGTTAAGTCATCGGTGGCGAATTTGGCTCAAATGGGAATTTTGAGCGATTATATAAATTCTCTCGTTAAAAAGATGGCTGAAAATTTGCATAAGGGGAATGTTGCGCCCAAACCAGTTTCGGGCGGTGGTTATGAGCCATGCGATTACTGCGACTATAAATCGGTGTGCGGACATGAAGTGTGCGATGAATACAAAAAAATTGAAGTGCTTAACAAGGATGAAATGTTCCAATTGATTAACGAAAATGAAGAAAGTGATGGTGATTGTTAATGGGCAGAGAGTGGACACCGCAGCAGCGTGCTGCCATAGACCTGCAGGGCGGCAACATCATTGTAAGTGCGGCGGCGGGCAGCGGTAAAACAGCTGTTTTGGTGGAAAGGGTTATATCTCGTCTTGTTGACCCAAGCAAAGCGGTTAATGCCGATGAACTGCTTGTAGTTACCTTTACAAACGCTGCTGCAAGCGAAATGAAGGAACGAATTTCTGATGAACTTACCAAACTGATAGAAAATGACCCGAGCAATACATTTTTGCAAAATCAAAAAGCACTGTTGGAAAATGCTGCGATAGGAACAATGCACAAGTTTTGTTTGCAGCTTTTGCGTGACCATGCAGTTGAAATAGGTCTTACTCCCGATTTTCGTGTGGGTGACGAAAAGGAGCTTGCGGTTATGCGCCAAGATGTTGCGGATGAGCTTATAGAGCAAAGGTATGCATTGGCAAAGCCTGAATTCCTGAATATGATTGAGCTTATTTCCAGCGGCAGAGATGATAAAAAGATTTTTTCGGTAATAATGTCACTTTATTCTTTTATTCGTGCCAGAGCGTACTACAATGAATGGCTTGATGAAAAACTTGCTATGTACAATGCAGATGCGGCAGTTGAAGCTACCGAATGGGGAAAAATAATAAAAGCGTATGTTGTTAGTAAAATTGAGCATTGCGAGGTGCTTTCAACCGAATGTCTTGCAATAATTAAAGGTGATGATAGTTTAAAGGAAAAATATGATGACCATTTTCGCAAGATAGATGCTCAGATTAAAGGTATAATAAACAAATGCAAAAATGGCAGCTGGGACGATGTTGTAAAGAAAATTAATGACTTTGCTGTGGGAAGAATGCCTGCTGTTAAGGGGATAAAAGAGGAAATCCTTAAAGAAAAACGCAATACAATAAAGGAAACAGTTAAAAAACTTTCCGAAAGGCAGGTATGTGCAAGCCAGAGTGAGTTCGCTGATGATATGCGAGTTTTGCGTCCAATAGTTAATGAGATGTTTGAATTGGTTAAGGATTTTGACGAGGAATACAGTAGGAAGAAACGTGAACGAAACCTCATTGATTTTTCCGATATAGAACAGTTTGCAATACAGCTTTTAACCGAGAAGAATGGCAAAACAGTTACTGCTTCAAATCTTGCCAAAAAGATATCGGAAAACTACAAATACATAATGGTTGACGAATATCAGGATACGAATGCTGCGCAGGATTTGATTTTTGCATCATTGTCTAATGGGGAAAACCTTTTCATGGTAGGCGATGTAAAACAGAGTATATACCGTTTCCGTCAAGCAATGCCGGAAATATTCCTTGAAAAGAAAAACAGCTTTAAGGATTATACTAATGGGGAGTTCCCTGCGAAAATAGTATTGGCAAATAACTTCCGTTCCCGAAAAGAAGTTACCGATATGGTGAATTTTGTTTTCAGCATGATAATGTCGAAAGATGTGGGCGAAATGTATTATACTGCGGAGGAGGTGCTTTACCCAAAGGCTGAGTACCCCGAAGGCGAGGATAATTCTGCACAGTTTCACATAATATCTTCCGAAAGCGAAGACGATCGTTCGGCTGCCGAAACAGAAGCCGATTATGCTGCAGATCTTATTAAAAACATGATAGACAGCGGTTTTCGGGTGACCGATAAAGAAACTAAGCAGCTGCGTCAATGTCGTGCAGAGGACTTTGCAATACTGCTGCGCTCCGTAAAGGGTAAAGGGGATGTGTACCGCAAGGCTCTTGAAAAAGTGGGAATTGAAGCACAAACATCGGATAAGGAAAGTTTTTTGGAACAAAAAGAAATAGCTGTTATGATGTCGCTGTTGAAAGCAGTGGATAATCCGATGCTGGATATTCCGCTTGTTTCGGCAATGCTTTCGCCGGTGTTTAATTTTACGGTTGATGATATTGCGGCTATCCGTTTGGAGGATAAAAAACTGCCAATGATAGTTTGCTGTCGAAATAAAGCGGGAAAAGGCGATGGAAAATGCGCTGAATTTATTTCCAAGCTTGACGAGATACGGCTTATGGCAGCGGTAGAACCTGTGAACAAGCTTATTGAAAAACTTATAAGGCTTACGGGTTATGATATTGCAGTGTCGGTAATGGAAAATGCACAGGTAAGAACAGCTAATCTGCGGCTGCTTTGTGAATATGCTGCCGATTACTGTAAAACCGCAAACAAGGGATTGGGCGGTTTTTTAAGGTACATTGAACGTATAAAAGACGGCGGAGATTCTCTTGATGGGGCAGTGGTAAGCGGTGAAAGCGGGAAGGTTAAAATAATGACCATACATGGCTCAAAGGGGCTGGAATTTCCTGTTGTACTGCTTTGTGATACTTCCAAACGGTTTAACCGTACTGATTTGATAGACAATGTTTTAATACATCCGGACCTTGGTGTTGCAACCATGGCAAGGGATTTTAAAAAGCGCCGTCAGCACAATACTCTGCAAGCAGAGGCTGTGAAGTTGGAGCTGGAACGCGCAATGCTTTCGGAAGAAATGCGAATGCTTTATGTTGCGCTTACTCGTGCCAAGGAACAGCTTATAATAACTTCTGTGCAAAAGGATATAAACAAAAAAATTGAATCTTTGAGGTTTAGTCTGGACAAGCACGGCCGCTTGCCGTCTTGGGCAGTAAGGAATGCCACCAGCTATGCGGATTGGCTGATTATGTCGTTTGTACATTACAAGAATGCCAAAAGTAAAGTTTCACTTTCAGATGAGCAGAAACAAAATGAAAACAGCAGTGCTATAAGCCTTAAACTAATAGGAGGATGTGCACCGAAAAAAACAGACAGCGGAAAGAAAATCTGGGAGCTTACCGCACAGCCTGATGACGAGCTTGTTGAAAAAATAGGCGAGGCAGTACGCTGGAAGTATTCGGAAAAGAATAAGACGGCATTGCCGAATAAGATTTCCGTAACCGAGCTTGTAAAGGCTGGTGATAATCTTGAATATGCATTTTCCGATATTCCTGATTTTGCAAGAGAACAAAAGCTGACTGCGGCAGACAAGGGAACTGCACTTCACCTTTACATGATGTATGCCAATCATACTGTGGGCAAGGAAGATGCAAAATCCGAAATTGCTCGTTTGGTGAATGAAGGCTTTATTACCGACGAACAAGGAGCATGTATTGATGAACGCCTGCTGCACAAATTTTATTCCTCAAATCTTTTTGAAAGAATTCAAAGGTCGCAGAATGTACACAGAGAGTTCCGCTTCATGACCGAAGCAACCGCAGAAATGCTTGGCGAACTTATGCCTGAGCTTGGTGACGAAAAAATTATGCTTCAAGGTGTAGTGGATATTATCTTTGAAGAAGATGGGAAGCTCATAGTGGCAGATTACAAAACCGATAATGTAAAAACTGTACAGGAGCTTGTGCATCGTTACAGTAAACAGGTAATGTTGTACGGAAAGGTTATTTGTGATATACTTGAAAAGCCTGTTGGCGAGATTTTGCTGTACTCGTTCAAACTGGGTGAAACCATATCTGCCGACAAGTAAAAAATATATATAAAAACCTTGAAAAAGCTATTGACATATTGCTTTTGGGTTGATATAATCATTGGGTAAACAAAGCAGAACATCCCGTTCTCACCTGCTCACATTCGGTGCAGTATGGTTAATATGCATTCACAGGTTAAGCTTGTGAGTTCATGGTGCCTTTTCATGGGTGCAGACGGGGATAGTCTGCACCCATTTAATTTTTTACTTAAGGGCTTTGGAGGTGCTTTACCATTAGCAAAAAGGAACTGCTTATCAACGAGGAGATAAGAGAAAAAGAAATCAGACTTATTGGAGCGGACGGCAGTCAGCTGGGTGTTTCCACTTCAAAGGATGCGCTGAAAGCTGCAATGGAACAGAATCTGGATCTCGTTATGATCGCTCCTCAAGCAACTCCGCCGGTATGCCGCATCATGGATTACGGTAAATACCGCTTTGAGCAGGCAAAACGCGAAAAGGATGCTAAAAAGAAACAAAAAGTAGTCGAAGTTAAAGAAATTCGTCTTTCTCTTAAGATTGACACTCACGACTTCGAAACAAAGGTTGCTCATGCAGTTCGTTTCCTTAAAGGTGGCGACAGAGTAAAGGTTTCCATACGCTTCCGTGGTCGTGAAATGGCTCATCCGGAACAGGGTAAAATTAACCTGGACCGCTTTGCAGAAGCAATCAAAGAATACGGCGTTGTCGACAAGCAGCCAAAGCTTGAAGGCAGAAGTATGATTATGTTCATTTCTGCCAAGCCCGCCAAGTAGTATAAGGGAGGAAAAAAGATGCCAAAGTTGAAAACACACAGCGGTGCGAAAAAACGTTTCAAACTCTCCAAAAACGGTAAGGTTAAACGTGCTCACGCTAACAGAAGACATATTCTGAACAAGAAAACCACAAAACGCAAAAGAGCTTTGAGAAAAGCTGGTTGGGCAGATAAAACCAACGTTAAAGCAATCAAACTGCTCATTCCATTCAAATAATCTAAACTAATACCATAAATTGGAGGGAAAGTAAATGGCTCGTGTTAAGGGCGCGATGATGACTCGCAAGAGAAGAAAAAAGACTCTTAAACTTTCCAAAGGCTACTTTGGTGCTAAGAGCAAACATTTTAAAATGGCTAAACAGGCCGTAATGAAATCCGGCCAGTATGCATACATCGGACGTAAACAGAAAAAACGTGAATTCAGACAGCTCTGGATCACCAGAATTTCTGCAGCTTGCCGCATGAACGGTATGTCCTATTCCGCATTCATGAACGGTCTGAAAAAATCCGGTATCGAACTTAACCGTAAAATGCTGTCCGAAATCGCTATCAACGACCCTGCTGCATTCACCAAACTGGTAGAGCAGGTTCGCGCAAACTAATCGCAATACAAAACGCCCGGGTCGTAAATGCTTTTATGACATTGGGCGTTTTTTGTTGTTTTACTGCTTTTATATCGAAAGGAGAGATAGTTTTGCTCACTATTACTTCCCGTGAAAATAAGTTAATAAAACACATGGCAAAGCTGTCCCAAAATCGTCGTTACCGTTATTCAAGCGGAGAATTTGTTACCGAAGGTGACAAACTTTCGTGGGAAGCCGCACAAAGCCTTGGCAAGCCGCTTCAGCTGCTTGTAACACAACAAGCACTTAACAAAGGCGGTGAAGCGCTTGAATTTTTAATGGATAAAATGCAGGAGCAGGCAGTGCTTATTCCAGAGGAAATTTCCGAAAAGCTTACCGCTGCACAAACTCCGCAGGGCGTGTTTTGTCTGTGGCAAATGCCCGAGAATATGCCTAAAATGCAGGATATCAGCAAAGGCAAATACCTTGTACTTGATGGTTTGCAGGACCCGGGGAATGTTGGAACCATAATAAGAAGCTGCGAAGCATTCGGTTTGGACGGTGTTATACTGTCGGCAAGCTGTCCTGACCTTTATTCACCAAAAGTTTTGCGTTCTACAATGGGCGGCATTTTCAGACTGCCTGTATATGTATGCGATAATTTGGTGCAGGCTGTTTTGCAGCTTAGAGAAAAAGGATTTCAGGTATATGCAACAGCGTTGAGTGAAGACAGCCGAGATATAACCCAAATTGAATGGAGTGACAAAGCGGCTGTGGTTATAGGCAACGAGGGGAACGGTGTAAGTCGTGAAATTTTGGAAAGCTGCGAGCAGCCTTCCGTAATAATAAAAATGAACGGAAACGCCGAAAGCCTGAATGCAGGAGTTGCATCTGCAATAGTTGCTTGGGAAATGGTACGATGAACGGAGGTGAAACAATGGACAAGCTTTCATGGGTTTGGTTTCAAAATGCTGTTGGATTTTGCAAGCGCTGTACCAATCGTATGGTGGAAACCGTGGGTTCGCCACGCGTATTAATGGAAATGCGCCGTGAAGAAATTGAAAGACTGGACATTTTTTCACCTAAAGAAATTCAATCGTTGGTTACAGCATCTGCCGATGCTGCCCATAGAATTCTGGAAAGTTGTGACCGGTTGGGATACAGTATTGTCACACCTGACGATGAAGTTTATGGAGAGCGTCTGCGGAACATACCTTTAATGCCTGCGGTGCTTTATGTTCAGGGAAAACTTAAAAATTTTGACGATACCCCTGCCATGGCAATGGTTGGAACACGCAAAATGACCGAGTACGGTGCAAAAGTGGCATGTGGTCTTGCAAAAGACCTGGCTGCAAGCGGTTTTGTTGTGATAAGCGGCTTGGCAGAGGGGATAGATGCACAATCGCACAAGGGTGCGGTGATGCAGGAGGGATATACGGTAGCTGTTATAGGCTGCGGGTTGGATATTGATTATCCCCGTCCAAATCGTGCACTTCGTGAAATGATATTGGAAAACGGGGCTGTTGTAAGTGAATATCCGCCGGGAACGGCTCCAATACCGGCAAATTTCCCGAACAGAAACCGAATAATATCGGGAATGAGCGATGGTGTTCTTGTAATTGAGGGGAACGAGTTCAGCGGTTCAATGATAACGGCGGGGCATGGCTTAACACAAGGAAAGGATATTTTTGCCGTGCCTAACAGCATTTACGAAAAATCCTCGGCTGGGTGCTTTAAATTGATTTCACAGGGTGCAAAAATGGTTTGCTCGGTACAGGATATTACCGATGAATACGAAGCGCGGTTTGGGGATAAAATTGTAAAGCCCAGTTGTGCGGATAATGATGATAGAGTAAATACAGCCGAAAAAACGGCAGGTACATCCGTGGAAAAAACGAAAAGAAAACAAAAACCTATGCCGGATTACTTGACGGAAGAACAAAAAATGATATATGCTGTATTGATAGGTAAGTATTTAACTGCACAGGATATTTCCGCAGAAACGGGAATGACACTGTATCAAGTTTTGGCAAAGCTTACAGAGCTTGAAATTTACGGTGTTGTGAAAGCAGATGTTGGCGGTGTATATTTTCTGTGCTGAAATTTAAATAAGAAAAGGTGTTCCTGACTGCTTTCCGACGATGGCGGTAGGACTTTTTGTGATGTAACGGACACCTTTAAACATTGTTGGAGAAATGGCGGTTGGATGTAATGGCAAATTTGGTTATAGTGGAGTCGCCCGCAAAGGCGAAAACCATTCAAAAATATTTAGGGAAGGATTACGAGGTAATTGCTTCCATGGGTCATGTTCGTGACCTTCCGAAAAGTCGTTTGGGGGTTGACATAGAAAACGATTTTACTCCCGAATACATCGACATAAAAGGCAAAGGCGATGTTCTTAAAGCACTTAAAAACGGTGCAAAGAAAAAAGAACGCGTATATCTTGCAACCGACCCCGACCGCGAAGGTGAAGCTATTTCGTGGCATCTTTCCAATTTGTTGGGGTTGGATGTGGAACAGGCAAATCGTGTTACATTTAATGAGATAACAAAATCGGGTATCCGTCATGGTATGGAAAATCCTCGTGCTATCGACATTAATTTGGTAAATGCACAGCAGGCAAGACGAATTCTGGACAGAATTGTTGGTTATAAGCTTAGTCCGTTCCTTTGGAAAAAGGTAAAGAAAGGACTTTCTGCGGGGCGTGTACAGTCGGTTGTTGTAAAGCTCATAGTTGACCGCGAAAGGGAAATAAATGCCTTCACTCAGGAAGAATACTGGACTATTGACGCTAAAATGTCGGCTTCCGGCTCAAGAAAACAGTTCCCTGCCAAGCTTCATTCCCGTGTTGGCGAAAAAGAAAAAACAGTTATTTCAAATAAAGAACAGGCTGATGCAATTCTTAAAGACCTTGAGGGCAAGGATTATGTTGTTACCTCGGTAAAAAGAGGTGTACGCAAAAAATCCCCAACACCTCCGTTTACTACCTCCACACTGCAGCAGGAAGCATCCCGTAAGCTTGGATTTCAGGCTCGCAGAACAATGAAGGCAGCGCAGGAGCTGTATGAAGGGGTAGAAGTTGAAGAACTTGGCGCAGTTGGTCTCATAAGCTATATGAGAACCGACTCGCTTCGCGTTTCCGATGAAGCGGTAAAAGCAGCAAGTGATTTTATCAGTGCAAGATACGGGAAGGAGTATCTGCCTGATGAACCAAGGGTATTCAAAAGTAAGAGCAATGCTCAGGATGGGCACGAAGCAATACGCCCAACAATGCCCGACCTTGTACCCGAAAAGGTAAAAGGCAGCCTTACAAGCGACCAGTACAAGTTGTATAAGCTTATTTGGGACCGTTTTATTGCATCTCAGATGGCTAATGCTCTGCTTGATACAGTAAATGCCGAAATTACAGCAGGCGATTATATTTTTAAAGCGTCCGGTTTCACTGTTAAGTTTGACGGTTATACCGTTGTGTATGAAGAAAGCAAAGAAAATGGTGAAGAAAAGCAGGCTGCGCTTCCTGCATTTGACGAAAACGATGTTTTAAAGCTGGCAGCAATCGAGGGTGTACAGCACTTTACACAGCCGCCGGCGCGTTATACAGAGGCTTCCCTTATTAAAACCTTGGAAGAAAACGGTATAGGTCGTCCAAGTACCTATGTTCCTACATTGACTACCGTGCTTAGCCGTGATTATGTCGAGCGTGACGGAAAGGCATTAAAACCGACTGCGTTGGGGGAAATAACCAACCAGCTTATGGAAGAACAGTTTAAGGACATAGTGAATGTTGAATTTACCGCAAACATGGAAAACAATCTTGATATGATTGAAGAGGGTAAAGAAAACTGGAAGCATACACTGAACGGTTTTTATAAAGATTTTGCCGACAATCTTGAACAGGCAGCAGTTAATATGGAGGGTGTCCGTCTTAAGGTTCCTGATGAAGAAACCGATGTTGTTTGTGATTTGTGCGGACGAAACATGGTTATTAAATCGGGTCGATTTGGCAAGTTTTTGGCTTGTCCGGGATTTCCGGAATGTAAAAATACCAAAAAGCTTGTTCAGGATACAGGCGGAATATGCCCAAAATGCGGTGGAAAGGTTATTGCTAAAAAATCCAAAAAAGGAAGAGGCTTTTACGGATGTGAAACCTACCCTAACTGTGATTTTACAACATGGGATAAACCGCAGGCGGAAAAATGCCCAAAATGCGGCAGCACCCTGTTCAGAAAAATGGGACGAGGCGCACTTATTCATTGTTTGAAAGAAGGCTGTGATTACACACAGGCTGTTAAGAAAAAAGACGACGACGAAGCTTAATTTTTGTGGTTGCGGGCATAATTCAAACGGATGGTGCCGGAAAGGAATTTCATGAAAGTATCGGTTATAGGCGGGGGACTTGCCGGCTGTGAAGCTGCACTTTTCCTTGCAAACAACGGTGTGGAAGTAGACTTGTATGAGATGAAACCGACCGAGCATTCACCTGCTCATAAGTATGATGGATTGGCAGAGCTTGTTTGCTCGAATTCGCTTAAAGCGGAACGCACAGCTTCGGCAGCGGGAATGCTTAAGGCAGAAATGGCAATGCTTGGCTCGGTTGTGGTAAAGGCAGGTTATGCAAACCGTGTTGCCGCAGGCGGAGCTCTTGCAGTGGACAGGGAAGGCTTTTCCGACTATATAACTGCAAGAATAAAAAATCATCCTAAAATTAATCTTATTGAAAAAAGGGTCGACAAGCTGCCCGAAGGGTATGTTATAGCGGCAACCGGTCCGCTTACACATGATATTCTTTCCAAGGAGTATATGGCTCTTTGCGGTGAGAACCATCTTTCGTTTTTCGATGCGGCTGCACCTATAGTTACACTGGACTCCATTGATATGGAAAAGGTGTTTTTTGCGGCACGCTACGGCAGGGGCGATGACGATTACATTAACTGCCCTATGAATAAGGAAGAATATGAACAGTTTTATCAAGCTCTTGTAGCGGGTGAAACCGTTCAGTTAAAGGAATTTGAACATCAATCCTTAAAGGTGTACGAGGGTTGTATGCCTGTTGAGGTAATGGCAAAACGCGGTGAAGACACACTCCGTTTCGGTCCGCTGAAGCCGGTGGGACTTCGCGACCCAAGAACAGGGCATCGTCCATGGGCGGTTGTGCAGCTTCGCAAGGAAAATGCACAGGGAAGCATGTATAACCTTGTAGGTTTTCAAACCAACCTTAAATTTCCCGAGCAAAAACGCATATTCTCGATGATACCGGGGCTTGAAAATGCGCAGTTTGTGCGTTACGGGGTAATGCACCGCAATACCTTCCTGAATTCGCCAAAACTGTTAAACAGCAGTTTTTGTATGAAAAGCAACCCCAAAATATATTTTGCGGGACAGATAACAGGTGTTGAAGGCTATATTGAATCGGCAGCATCCGGCTTGCTGGCAGCGTTTAACCTGCTGCTTGTATTGCGCGGAAAACAGCCTGTGCTTTTGCCCGAAACAACAATGATGGGTGCCTTGTCGCGCTATATCAGCGATGAAAGCATTACCGATTTTCAGCCCATGGGTTGCAATATGGGACTGCTTCCGCCGCTGCCGGAGCGAGTTCGTGAAAAGGCGCTGCGTTACGAGTTAACTGCAAATCGAGGTTTGGAAGACCTTAAAAACAAATTATCCGAATTTGACGATATAATTTTTTCACAAGAGTGAAAACTGAAACGGAGCGTTTCAGAAAGCCTGTTTTTTTAAGTTGGCTTTCCAAAGCGCTCCGCCGGCGAAGGGAGCTGTAATAATGAAAATCGTTGTAGATGCATTCGGCGGCGACAACGCACCGCTGGAGATAATCAAAGGCTGTGAAATGGCTGTAAAAGAGCTTGATGTTGACATAGTTCTTACAGGCGATGAAGAAGCAATTAAAAAATGTGCGAAAGATAACGGTGTTTCCCTTGAAAGAATGGAAATAGTACACGCACCATTGGTAATGCCGGTAGAGGCAGAATATACCGAAGTTGTAAAAAGCTACAAAGAAAGCTCGCTTGCAGTGGGGCTTGGCTTGCTTGCAAAAGGCGAAGGCGATGCCTTCGTAACAGCGGGCAGTACAGGTGCGCTTGTTGTTGGTTCATCGCTTATTGTAAAGCGTCTTAAAGGTATAAAGCGTGCAGCACTTGGTGCTTGTGTTCCTACAGGAAACGGTTTTTATATGCTTATGGACAGCGGTGCAAACAGCGAATGTCGTCCTGAAATGCTGCTCAGCTTTGGTGTTATGGGAAGCGCATACATGCAAAAGGTAGCAGGTGTTGAAAATCCTCGCGTTGGTTTGGTAAACAATGGTACCGAAGAAACAAAAGGCACTGAACTGCAAAAGGAAGCTTTTGCAATGCTTAAAAAAGCACCTATTAACTTTGTGGGGAATATTGAGGCTCGTCAGCTTCCGCTTAACGGATGTGATGTAGCGGTTGCTGACGGCTTTACCGGAAATGTTATACTCAAACTTACCGAGGGTATGGGCAAGCTTATGTCTAACGAGATTAAGGCTTTGTTTTCCGGTTCGGTAATCTCTAAAATTGCAGCTATGCTTGTTATGGGTTCAATTAAAAAAATGAAAAAGAAAATGGATTATGACGAAGTAGGCGGTGCACCGCTGCTTGGTATATCCAAACCTGTTATAAAGGCGCATGGCAGTTCTAATGCCAAAGCGTTTAAAAATGCTGTTCGTCAGGCAAAACACTGTGTAGAAATGGATGTTGTGGGAACAATTAAAACATCTATGGAGCAGTACAAAGCTGCCGCTGCCGAAGAAGGCAGCGCTGAGTAATTATTTTTGAGGTGTACTATGGAATTATCAGCACTTGAAAAAGCCATTGGCTATACCTTCCGCGATATAGAAATTCTGCGGGTGGCAACAACCCATTCGTCATATGCCAATGAAGTTAAACATCAGGTTAAATTTAATGAAAGACTTGAATTTTTGGGGGATGCGGTACTTTCGATAATCGTGTCCGACCATCTGTTCCATCGTTCGGGAAGTCAGGAAGGCGAGCTCACAAAAATGCGCGCTGCACTGGTTTGCGAAAAATCATTAAAGCTGTTTGCAGATAAAATTGAGCTTGGGCAGTATTTGCAGCTTGGAAAAGGCGAAGAAATGACAGGCGGCCGTACAAGACCTTCCATTTTGGCAGACGCATTCGAAGCTGTTATTGCAGCTATATATCTTGATGGAGGCCTTGAAGCGGCACGCAGTTTTGTTTTGCCGTTTGTGGACGAAATGCTTAAAGATTCCAGCAAGGTTTCTTTTAAGGACTATAAAACACTGCTTCAGGAGATAATTCAAAAAAATCCTGAGGAGCATTTGTCGTACCATCTTGTTGACCAGTGGGGTCCTGACCATGACAAACACTTTGTTGTGGAAATACACCTTAACAGCAATGTTATAGGCCGAGGTGAGGGCAAAAGCAAAAAGAATGCCGAGCAGGTAGCTGCAAAACAGGCATTGGAGCTTATGGGCAAATGAAACACGCCAATTTAGCGGTGTTTGTACCGCATATAGGCTGCCCTAACAGGTGCAGCTTTTGTAATCAAAACAGTATATCGGGGGCACAAAATGCACCGTCCCCCGATGATGTCAAAAAAATCTGTGATGATTTTATATCCTCGGGTGCATCGGAGCGTTTTGTTGGCGAACTTGCTTTTTTCGGAGGAAGCTTTACCGCAATTCCGCGTGAATATATGCTTTCGCTGCTTCAGGCAGCACAGCCATATGTAAAATCCAAAGTAATAAGTGGCATAAGGCTTTCCACTCGTCCCGATGCAATTGATGAACAGGTTCTTGAACTGCTGAAGGATTATGGCGTAACTGCAATAGAGCTTGGTGCGCAAAGCATGGATGACGAAGTTTTGCGCCTTAACCGCAGAGGTCACACAGCACAGGATGTGATAAATGCGGCTTCGCTTATACATAATTCGGGAATTGAACTTGGTGTTCAAATGATGGTTGGGCTTTATGGGGATACAGCACAAAGCTGTATTGAAACCGCAAGACAGCTAATAAAATTAAATCCGTCCACGGTAAGAATTTACCCAACGGTAGTAATTAAAGGCACACAGCTTGATATGCTTTACAAAAAAGGGGAGTATTCTCCGCTTGGTGTAGAGGAAGCTGTGGAGATATGCACCGAACTGCTTGGAATGTTTACCAAAGCAGGAGTGCGTGTTATCCGTTTGGGGCTTCATGCATCGCAAACACTTGAAAATGACATGACTGCGGGTGCTTATCATCCTGCGTTTAGGGAACTTTGCGAAAGCAGGATATATCTTAAAGAAGCACAAAAGGTTTTAAAAGACTTTAAAAAGGGTAGTGTAAAACTTTTGGTGTCCGAGCAGGCGGTGTCTAAAATGACAGGGCAAAAGCGCTGTAATATAAAAACACTTGAACAGCAGGGTTACAAAGTAAAGGTAGCTCCAAGCAGCGAAATGGAACTTTACAAGGTAAGGGCAGAACAGGAATAAGGAGGGGAAGGCTTGCAGCTTAAGGCATTGCAGATACAGGGGTTCAAATCGTTCCCCGATAAAATAAGACTGGATTTCAGCCAAGGCATTACAGCGGTCGTAGGACCTAACGGAAGCGGAAAAAGCAATATTTCCGATGCGGTTCGCTGGGTGTTGGGCGAACAATCCACAAAAACTCTGCGAAGCGGAAAGATGGAGGATATTATCTTTGTAGGTACACGCGAGCGCAAGCCGAACGGATTTGCCTGTGTTGAGCTTACCATTGATAATACCGACCGCAGATTGGCCATGGATTGTGATGAAATAACCATCAGCCGAAAAATTTACCGTTCGGGCGACAGTGAATATCGTCTTAATAATACAACTGTTAGACTTAAGGACATAAATGAACTCCTTATGGACACAGGCTTGGGCAGAGATGGTT
Source organism: Oscillospiraceae bacterium (assembly GCA_017559185.1). Lineage (GTDB taxonomy): Bacteria > Bacillota > Clostridia > Oscillospirales > Ruminococcaceae > RGIG7389. The sequence goes on along the minus strand of JAFYSU010000037.1, from coordinate 4,192 downwards.
ACTGCATCATAGGTCAGGGCAGAATAGCCGAAATTGTAGACGCAAAAACAACCCAACGCAGGGAGATTTTTGAAGAAGCGGCAGGAATAAGCAAATTCCGCTATCGAAAAGCGGAGGCAGAAAAACAGCTGCAGGCTTCCTACGACAATCTGGTGAGACTTAAAGATATTTTAGGTGAACTGGAATCACGCGTAGGTCCGCTTAAAGAACAGGCTGAAAAGGCAGAGCGTTTTTTGGTGCTTGCGGGCGAGAAAAAGACACTTGAAATATCGCTGTGGATAGACCGTATAAACGAGTTTAAAACCCGCCTTGAAGCACATGAACAGCAGCTTTTGGTGCGCCGCAAGGAGCTTGACGACCAACAGACACTGCTTGAGGATGTGGAAAAGAACATAGCGGAAGTTTACCGTGTTATTCAAGAACTTGCTGTGGAGCTTTCGCAGATTAGGGAAAAAATATCCGAAAACGATGCAGCTGCAGCGCAAAAAGAATCACAGGTTGCGGTTATGGAAAATGACCTTAACCACAATGCTCGTTCTATAGATTCGCTTAAAGAGGATATGCAGCTTGCAAAGGAAAACAACCTTGATATTGAGCGTGAAGTGAAGGTAAAAGAACAGCTTATAACCGAAAAGGTTGAGCAGGTACAGCAGCTGCGTCAAGAAGAAGAAAAACTAATTAAGCAGCAGACTGAGCTTTTGCAGGCTGTTTCGGCAGTATCGCGTGAGTACCGTGATTTGACCGACAGGCAGAACGCTGTTGAAAAAAACCTTGCTGAACAAAAACTGCGCCGTGCAACATCCGATTCGCTTATTAAAGAAATGCAGAACCGTTTGGATAATGCTAATGATGATACAAAAAGGCGTCAGGATGAAATACAGCGTTTTGAAACCGAAATCAAGCGTTGTAAGGAACTTTTGCAGACTATAGAAGAAGCGTCTGCGGGCTGGGGAAATTCACTTCAAGGTTACGAAATGAAACTTCAGTCACGCATAAAGGTGTTGGATACACTTACCGAAAAGAAAAACGCTTTGCTGCATGAAGCGGAAGGCTTTAAACAACGTGCCCGTGTTCTGCGAGATATGGAACACAACATGGAGGGTTTTCAGTCGAGTGTTAAATATGTAATGAGCAAGGCTGAAAAAGGTGAGCTTAAAGGTATACATGGTCCTGTATCCAAGCTGATAGCAACTAAAGAGCAGTATGCAACAGCTATTGAAATAGCATTGGGTGCTGCCATGCAGAACATTGTTGTTAAAGATGAATACTGCGGTAAAGCAGCTATAAATATGCTTAAAAACAGCGGACAGGGTCGAGCTACATTCCTGCCGCTTACAGCTGTTAAAGGCAAAAGACTGGAAGAACGAGGTCTTAGTGACGAGGAAGGCTATGTAGGTATTGCGAGCGAACTTGTTCAGTTCAGTGAAGAATACCGCGGAATAGTTGAAAACCTGTTGGGAAGAACAGTGCTTGCTCAGGATATGGACTGTGCTGTTTCAATGGCTAAGCGTTACAGCCATCGTTTCCGTTTGGTAACACTGGACGGACAGGTTATAAATGCAGGCGGTTCAATGACAGGCGGTTCGATTGCCAAAAAAGCAAGCATACTCAGCCGTCAAAGTGATATAGCCAAGTTCGAACAAAAAGCGCAGGAGACAGAAAAACAAGCAGCCGATGTTGAAGCTGAACTGCGCGGTGTGCGTGAACAAACCGAAAAAATACAAGCTGAAATAAGAGCAATACACGCACAGCTCAAAACAGCTTCCGAGGATAAAATAAAAGCACAGGCGGAACTTGAACGCTGCAGCTACAGCTGCGATGAAGCAAAGCGCAGTCATGGAAATGTGGAACGAGAATATGCAGAGCTGAAATCCCGCATTGAAAAGCTGGCAGGAGAATCGGGTTCGTCGCAGGCTGTTATAGACAGCATTGAAGATGAACTTTCGCAGCTGCGTGAAAAGGCAAGAGTGCTGGACGAAAAAAGAACCGAGCTTACTGCTGCTCAGGAAGCGGCAGCATTGCAGTTGTCCGAAAGCAAGCTTAAAGTGCTTGGAAGTATTCGAGATAAAGAGGCTTTGGAGCAGGAAAAAAATCATCTTGTGCAAATTCGCGATGACCGTGAAAGACAAGGCCGCCAAACCCTTGAAAAAATAAATTCTTTGTATGCTGCAAGTGATGAGATAAGGAAAAATATTGAGCTTGCGGTTAAGGAAAAGGAAAGAATTATATCTGAAAACGAACAGCTGCGCAGCAAAGTAAAACAGGTTTCTGCCCGAAGGGAAGAGCTTGAGCTTAAAACAACAAATCTGCGCGGTAAGGAACGCGAACTCGCTGTTGAAAAAGAGCGTGCATCTGCCGAAGTTACCCGTCTTGAGGACAAAAAGCTTAACCTTCAAAAGGATTATGACAGCATTATTTCAAACCTGTGGGATGAGTATAGCCTTACTCGTTCTCAGGCAGCGGAAATAGCACAGCCTGTGCAGGACCGCAACCTGCACCAGCGCAAGCTGATGGATGTTAAAGGGAAAATTCGTGCATTGGGCACGGTTAATGTTGCCGCTATTGAAGAATTTAAGGAAGTTGGAGAACGCTACACATTCATGAAAGCTCAGGTAGATGATGTGGAAAATTCACGAAACGAGCTTATTCGCCTTATTCGTGAGCTTACAGGTCAAATGCGTGATTTGTTCCTTACAAACTTTAATAAGATTAACGAAGAGTTCGGCAAGATATTTGTTGAGCTGTTCGGAGGCGGCATTGCAAGCCTTAGCCTTATTGACGAGGAAAATGTACTTGAATCCGGTATTGATATAAGTGTTCAGCCACCGGGCAAAATAATTAAAAACCTCAACATTCTTTCGGGTGGGGAAAAGGCGTTTATTGCTATTGCTATCTATTTTGCGATACTGCGCGTAAATCCGGCTCCGTTTGTTTTGCTGGATGAAATTGAAGCGGCATTGGATGATGTTAATGTTAGCAAGTATGCTTCTTACCTGCGCAAACTTTGTGATATTACTCAGTTCATAACCATTACCCACCGCCGTGGTACCATGGAGGAAGCAGATATACTTTATGGTGTTACCATGCAGGAAGAGGGCGTTACCAAGCTGCTCAAGCTTGATGTTGCCGAAATGGAAAACAAACTGGGAATTACTAACTGATACTACAAAATACAAATTTAAAAGGAGGGTACGGATTGGGATTTTTCAGTAAAATAGCCGATGGACTTAAAAAGACAAGAGATTCCATGATGGGAAAGGTTGAAGAGATTGTAAACAGCTTCACAAAAATTGATGAGGAGCTGTTTGAAGAACTTGAAGAAACCTTGATACTTTCTGATATTGGGGCTGCTACAGCAGTTAGAATTTGTGATGAACTCAGAAATCGAGTTAAGAAAAAAGGCATTACCGATGTAGAATTGGTAAAGGGTTTGCTTCGTGAGATTATCGGTGAAATGCTGTCAGGCGATGCTTCGCTTGACCTTTCAACTACTCCTTCCGTTATTCTTGTTATAGGCGTAAACGGTGTTGGTAAAACCACCACAATAGGAAAACTGGCAAATCAGTTTAAAGCCGAAGGCAAATCCGTACTGCTTGCAGCTGCCGACACATTCCGTGCAGCAGCAATAGACCAGCTTCAGGTTTGGGCAGACAGGGCAGATGTCCCAATAATACGCCATTCCGAGGGTTCCGACCCGGCAGCGGTTATTTTCGATGCTATAAATGCAGGAAAAGCAAGAAAAACCGATGTTATCATCTGTGATACAGCGGGTCGTCTGCACAACAAGAAAAATCTTATGGATGAGCTTGCTAAAATATCCCGAGTTATCGACCGTGAGGCACCAAACTGTGCGCGCGAAACCATTTTGGTGCTCGATGCAACAACAGGACAGAATGCGCTTAATCAGGCTCGTCAGTTCAAGGAAGCGGCAGGGCTCAGCGGTATTATTCTTACCAAGCTTGACGGTACAGCCAAGGGCGGTATTATCTTTTCGATCAAGCGCGAGCTTGGAATCGCGGTTAAGTTTATCGGTGTCGGTGAACAAATTGATGATATGAAGCCTTTTGATGCGGATGAATTTGCCAGCGCGCTTTTTGAAGCAGAGTAACAGAAAAGGAATATTAATGTGTTAAACAGTAAACAGAGAGCTTATTTGCGCTCTCTTGCCACAAATTACGATACCATTTATCAG
>JAFYSU010000036.1 GCA_017559185.1 Oscillospiraceae bacterium | reverse complement strand
TTTGCTCTTCGGTAAAACCTTCTTTAAATTCCCATGAAACGATGTGATGAACCATAATTTTGTCCTCCTTAAAAACTTTAAATGCTTAATTATACTCAGCAAGAACTTCACTGAGCCGTGTTTTGTACTCACTTACAAGTTCCTGCGGTGAAATCACCTTTGCATCACAGCCAAGGCCAAATACCCATGACCAAAACTGCGGACTTATTTGAACCAGAAGTTCTACCTGAAAATGGTTTTCGCCATCAGGCACAATGAAAATGTTGTCGCCAAAGCGGTCTGCAACAATCCCTATTTTTTCGTTGCTTATGCGCAGGCGCACTTTTTTCTTTTCGCCTCCAAACATTCCAAACGAGCTATTGCAGTATTCGGTAATATTGAATTTTTCATGTTCGGGCGGAAGCTCTGCTTTAATATCCTCGATTACTATATTCTTCATTTTGTCGACTCTAAAATGCTTTATTTTGTCTTCACCGTCTACGCTTTCGTAAGCAATCAAGTAGTAATGTGTATTATCCCAAGTAAGTGCAACAGGCTTTACTATGTAGCGTTCGCCATTTCGTTTATACTCCTTGCACAGTCTTCCTTCTGTTCCTGACTTTATCCTCCAAACAGAATATTTAAAGCTGATTTTCTGCATTTTCTGTATAGAGTCATGTATTATATCGACATTATAGTATATACTTTCGTTTTCGTTTTTCACCCTGTTAGCAAGTGTTACCTCACGGCTGAGCTTTTTCTCTTGATGTTTTGAGGCAAGCTTCCCTATTTTTTTAATAAGCTCGCTGCTCTTTTTAGGGGTCAAAAACTTTGCACACTGCACAACATCAATCAAAATTTTCAGCTCCGGCAGCTGAAAATCCCTGTCCATTACGGCATATTTGTGCTGTTTATCGCGAATTTTTTCAATTTTTAACCCGTATGCCTGCAATGTTTCCAAATCATCGTAAATGCTTTTTCTTTCTGCTGAAATATCATTTTCCTCCAGATAAGCTATCATTTCGGCAACGGTAAGACCATGCTCATCGTCGGTGCGTTCCAACAAAAGGTCACGCAGGTACAAAAGTTTCATCTTTTGTTTGGGCGATTTAGCCATATTCCATTCTCCTTCTTAAAAGCACTAACAGGATTTACCTTTTATTATACATTACAAAACACATATAATCAAAGCTTTTTCACCTTGCTTTTGCTTTAACTTGCAGATATACTAAAATGTAGGATTTTGTATTTTGAGGTGATTTTTAAGTGAATTACCATTATGATGTAAAATATGCTTTTGATTATTTTAAAATATTTATTAAATGGATAGCTTGTGCCTGCATTGTCGGCAGTATTTGCGGTTTATGCGGAAGCTTGCTTAACATCTTGGTCGAAAAAGCAACCTTGGTGCGTGAATCATACCCATTGCTTTTATGGGCACTTCCGCTGTGCGGTATTGTGATTGTTTTTCTTTACCGTTTATGCGGAATTACAAATGATTCCGGCACAAACAGAATACTTTCCTGCATACGAACCGATGAGCATGTCCCTTTCATTGTTACCCCGCTTATTTTTATAGCTACAGTGCTTACTCATCTCGCAGGCGGTTCTTCGGGTCGTGGAAGTGCAGCTTTGCAGATGGGCGGCAGTCTTGGAACCAACATCGGCGAGCTTTTTCACCTTGAACCCAAGGAATGTCATGTGGTTACAATGTGCGGAATGAGTGCCGTTTTTGCCTCAATATTCGGAACACCGCTTACAGCCGCAATTTTTGTAATGGAGGTAATATCGGTAGGGATAATACACTACTCTGCACTTATCCCATGCATACTTTCGTCCATTATTGGATATTCCATATCACTTAAGTTTGGCATTACACCGCTTGCATTTCATGCAACGGTTGTACCGCAGCTTTCGTTTTCGATAATGATTAAAGTTATAATCCTTGCTGCCATGTGCGGAACTGTAAGTATAATCTTTTGCCAAATACTTCATATCACCGCAAAGCTTTATGAGCAAAAGCTGCAAAACCCATATATCCGCATAGTTTTCGGTGCAGCTTTGGTAATAGCTCTTACCTTTATTGTTGATTGCCGTGATTACAACGGTGCAGGTTATAATATAATTGCAAATGCCCTTGATGGACAAGCCGCACCCGAAGCATTTCTGCTTAAAATGATATTTACCGCATTAACCATAGGTGCAGGCTTTAAGGGCGGGGAAATTTTCCCAACTTTTTTTGTAGGCGCAACCTTTGGCTGCTTCATGGGCTCTCTGCTTGGACTTCCGGCAGGCTTTGCAGCAGCAATAGGGCTTACCTCCCTTTTTTGCGGAATGGTTAACTGCCCGCTGGCTTCAATTATTTTAAGCATTGAGCTGTTCGGAAAAAGTGACCTGCTGCTGTTTGCACTTGCTTGCGGTGTAAGCTATATGCTTTCGGGGTATTACAGCCTGTACAGCGGTCAAAAAATTGTATACTCCAAGCTCAACACAGAATTCATTGACTCTGCCACCAAATAATTTCATATTGTACTTTTATACTATTTACCCCCGTGTAGATACTCCTCATTTTTATAAAATGATATTTTTGAACAAAATGTAAATTTTGTGTTGATTTGCCACCACCCGAGTGATATAATACAGCTGTTAATTTTACATATATTTTAAAATTACTAAGGTGGCGCTTAAAAATGAAAAACTTTGTGAAATTGCTCAAACAAGAATTTCACCAATACAACGGACAAAAATTTGTTCAGGACTTGATGGCAGGTATTACTGTTGCTGCTGTCGCCCTGCCTTTGGCTTTGGCTTTCGGTGTAAGCAGTGGTGCTGACGCTGCTTCGGGATTGATTACCGCTATTGTTTCAGGTTTGGTTATCGGTGCTCTTTCGGGTGCTTCTTACCAGATATCCGGTCCTACCGGTGCAATGACGGCTATCCTTATATCACTTGTTGCCAAATTCCAGATGCAGGGTATTTTTATTGCAACATTGCTTGCAGGCATTATACTTATTCTTTGCTCGATTTTTAAAATCGGACGACTGGTTTCAATCATTCCATCTCCTGTTATCACCGGTTTTACATCCGGTATTGCAATCATTATTGCATTGGGACAGGTAGATAACTTCTTTGGTGTTACATCACAGGGCGACAGTGCAATTGCCAAACTGCTTTCGTACGGCACATTGGGTTTTAACCCTAACATGCAGGCAGTTGGTATTGCTGTAATGGTTGTTGCCATTATGCTTATATGGCCAAAAAAATGGGGCAAACGCTTCCCTGCTTCCCTTGCAGGCATTATTGTTGCAGTTGCCCTTAACATGATTTTCAACTTTGATGTTGCTGTTGTTGGCGAAATCCCAAAAACACTTTTCCCTGAAAATCGTCTTAACCTTACTGCCATTCCTTTTGACAGATTTGGCGAGTTCATTGCACCTGCGGTAAGTATTGCTGCACTGTGTATGATTGAAAGCCTGCTGTGCGGTGCTTCGGCAGGACGCATGAAAGGTGAAAAGCTGGATGCCGACCAAGAGCTGTTCGCACAAGGTGTAGGCAATATACTGCTCCCTTTCTTTGGCGGTATTCCTTCCACAGCAGCTATTGCTCGTACAAGCGTTGCAATTAAATCCGGCTGCCAGACCCGTCTTACAAGCATTTTCCATGCAATCGGCTTGCTTATTTCCATGTTTGCACTTGGTCCTGTAATGTCCAAGATACCGCTTTCCGCTCTGGCAGGTGTACTCATGATTACTGCTTGGAGAATGAACGAGTTCGAAAGCATAAAATACATCTTTGAGCATCGTTTTAAAAGCTCGATTGCACAGTTCCTTATTACCATGATTGCAACAGTTGTGCTCGACCTTACAATGGCTATTATTGTTGGTGTTATTCTTTCGGCATTCTTGTTCATAATCAAAGTTTCTGACATGGAAATTACATTCAGTGAAATTGACCGCGAAAAACTGGACAACCATGGCATTGTAATGCACAAGGATATTTCCCGTATACGCATGGTTTACATTACAGGTCCTGTATTCTTTGCGAATATTGAAAAACTGGAATCCGCACTTTATCCTTTGGATAACTGTGATGCTGTAATCTTTTCCATGCGTGGTGTTCCTTTTATCGACTCCGGTTCTGCACATACTCTGCTTGAAGTTATGGAATACCTGCACGACAGCGGAATTATTCCTTTGATGTGTGCTGTACAGCCTAAGGTAAAAACTATGCTCGACCGTGCCGATGTAACCAAAATAATCGGCGAGGAGCATTATTACTGGGATGGTCAGGCTGCTATTCTTGCTTGTGACAGCTTGGAGCATCTTAAACCAATTGTTTAAACCGTAAACATCAAGTATAAAAAGACCTCTTGTACACTTTAAGTATACAAGAGGTCTTTATTTTTTTATATTACAATGTCTTTTACGCTGTTCAAGATGAATTTTGGTCTGTACGGATAGTTGTTTACCTCGTCCAAGGTTGTTACACCTGAAAGCACCAAAATTGAATCCATGCCCGATTCTATGCCCGCAATAATGTCCGTATCCATACGGTCACCAATCATGCAGGCTTCGTCGGCATGCAGTCCCAAACGCTTAATACCCGTACGCATCATTAACGGATTAGGCTTGCCTACAAAGTATGCCTGTTTGCCTGTTGCAAGCTCAATAGGGGCTGTAAAAGCACGACAAGCAGGAACAATACCATCTTCGGACGGCCCGCTTATGTCGTAATTAGTGCCTATGAGCTTTGCACCTTTCTGCACCAATTTTACAGCCTGTATAATGCTTTCGTAATTATACAATTTTGTTTCCCCAACAACGACATAATCGGGGTTAACATCGTTCATAGTAATACCAACATCGTACAGTGCATTAACCAAACCCGGTGCACCAATAATGTAGGCACTGCATCCAGGAGACTGATTATGCAAAAATTTTGCAGTTGCCAATGCACTTGTGTAAAAATGACTTTCATCCACTTCTAACCCTAAACGAGCCAGCTTTTGCTGCAATTCCTTTGGTGAACGCTCGCTGGAATTTGTTAAAAACAAAAAGTGTTTGTCCTCCTTGTACATCCATTCAACAAATTCGCGTACACCGTCAAGCAAACGGTTACCGTGATAGATAACACCGTCCATGTCACAAATAAAACCCGGTTTACTGCGTATATACTCTTTTACTTCTTCACTTACCAACAAAATACTGCACCTCCAATATTATCATTATTATTCATCGATGTAAGTATACATCCGCCAATCGGGCAAGTGCAATCTGTTTTAGGAAAAATTCATGTAAAGTTTAAAATTTTATTGCACTTCTTCACTTTTACACACAAAAACACAAGCCGCTAAAAGCGGCTTGTGTTTTTTAAAGTGAGGACATTGAATACTTCGTTTTGAAGTTAATATTTTTAGTTATACACCTGTTGCAGGGTTAGATTTGTAAACAGGGTCATCGTCCGGAGCTTCGGCTGCACCAAAGATATCTGCGCTGCCGTCGTCGATTACATCGTCATCATAATAGTAGTCATCGTCATAGTAGTAATCGTCGTCGTCATCGGTTTCGAGTTCGGTGTCGGAAAGGACATATCTGCCCAAGGTGCGTGTTTTGAACTCGAGAGCATCTTCATCTTCATTCAGACGAGTGTTTACTTCGGTGAGTGTACCGTCTTCGTCATACAGGTAAACATAGTATTCGTCGGCATAGTCGTCTTCAGGTGTAATGGTTACACGACCTGTGAAGTCGAATTCAGGATAACCGTAGAAGTTGTAGAATGTAAGGTCGGCATCAGGGTCAGCCATTCTTGCAACTGCTTTGATTGCATCATTATCGTACGACAGGTTAACTTTACCCTGCTTAGAAGCTTTTACTTCAAAGTAGAAGCCGTTGTCATCTTCAAGTTCGATATTTTCAATATCACTGCTGAAGTCTGCAACCTTAAAGCCTGCATCGTTGAATTCAACAAGGTTGATGTAAACATCTTCTTCGTCAAAATCGCAATCTTCCAAATCTTCTACTTTATCGCTATCTCCGGTGTCTTCATCTATATCCAGTGTCAGAACCTGATGGTTATAGCTGAAGTCCTTATCTTCGAACTTGCTGCTCTTCTTCTTAAGCTTAATTTCACCTTTAATCTTCTGTTTCTTTGTAGTGTTGTTGTCCTTAAGCTCGATAATAACAGCGTAGCAGTCTTCAAGTTCTTCGCAGTAGTCACCGTCAACTTCGTCGATGTAGTAATCTTCTACATATTTTTCACCATCGTCAAAGTCAATGTCAACTTTAAGGTCGTCAATATCTTCGATAAGGTCATAGTCAATTGCATCGGAACGGTCAGGACTATCCATGATGTACAAGCCTTCAACCATGAGTGGGAAGATAAGGTAGAAATCACCCTCGTCTATACCAATTTCTTTTTCAGAGCGTATTTCGATATCCTTAACATCATAGTCATC
>JAFYSU010000006.1 GCA_017559185.1 Oscillospiraceae bacterium | reverse complement strand
CATCTGGGTTCGTATCCCACCAATCCTCCTTAATATCATCCGTAACTAAAATCACATCAACTTTATTTTTCTTTACATATTGAAGAATTTCTTTCCACCATATTAAATCTCCATATTTACTCAAACCATCTTTCTTGTCATCCTTATATCCTGGTGGCATCTTTTTGGAGTATCTTTTTTTTCCGTCCTCGCACAATCCATATAGTTCCAATTGTGAAAAAGATTTCAATACTCGCCCTTTATTGGCTATATAAGTGTATATATTATGCACATGGTCTACTTTTCCCCATCCTTTTGCTAATAGTTCCATTGTATGTTCTCTGTCTGCAAAAAAATCTTCAACCGACTTTATCATTTCACTATATTGCTGCTCAATAATACCATCAAGTTCATCTATTTCTTGAAATCCAAGCTTTTTCAAATTAATGCTTACTGTCAAACTATCATTTTTTGCTTTCGATATCTGCTTAATAAAACTATTTTTTGCCTCTTTTATCCGATTTCTCATTTGTTTAAAGCAACTATTCTGGTGCTTTGTATACTCTATCGCTATCATAGATGGCATAATCAAATAATCTTTGATAGCATTTATGCAAGAAATTGCATATTCCGAATAATCTGGAGAGTACGAATATATATGTAGATAAACATTGGCATCACAAACAATTATTGTATTTCCTGTCTCTATTTTATCCTTTATTTTACTCATAGTAATTTTCCTCATCCTTTCGTTTCATCTTTTATTTTGAAATAGGAATTTTTCCTACCAAACATTATATCGTCACTCTCATCATTTTTCCATAGAAAAACGCCCCAGCCGTAAAGCTGGAGCGTTGCAAATCTTTTTCATCACACTGGAGCTCAATTTGAGTAGTAAATAAGTAGTACACGCTATACCAAGGTGTGTTTCATCGCATAAAATCAAGGTTTATTGGGGCTGATTAGTACCTTGCCGTGGCACAAAAAAAGTATGTTTATCATGCTTATCGAGCGCCTTTACTTTCTCAAAAAATTCATTAGCCTTTCCTGAAAATCCTGATAATAAGGAGTTTCTACAAAAACCATGTGCGAACCACCTTCTATTCTTTCAAGAACAGATTTCTCCGGCAACTTATCCAGACAAGCATCTGCAAGGCTGTAATTCAAATACGGATCCAGGGTGCCATATATTACAAGAGTAGGCATAGTTATTTTAGTTAAATCAATAAGCATTTGCGAATTATTTACGCATATATCCCTGCGTCCTCCATTAGGACTGGTATCCTCATCATAATGCCAACAACTGGAACACCACATTTCCGCAACAACAGGATCAATTATATCATAATCAATATCGCCGTTTTCTGTCCTCTGAAAATCATCAGCCGCATGCTCCCATGTATTGTAATGGAACGGTTCTGTAACATCATATTCTCCAATACCGCAAAGAATCGGTGCATATAATACCAGCTTGTTGACATGTTCCGGATGTGCTGCGGCAAAACGGCTCACAGTTACAGTGCCCCAGCTCCAGCCAAGAACATCTATCTTTTCCTGTCCTGTAATTTCTGTAATTCTTTTTACTGCAGCATTGATATCTTCTGCAGCATAATCCGAATTCGGCATAAAGCCATCAACTACATCTTCCGACTGTCCAAAACCTGCAATATCCAGGCACCAGACACCATAACCTTCCTGTGCCAATTTTCGAACTAGGCTGTAGTCCTTGTAATTTATATCAAATTCGTGCGAGGAATAAGTCACGCCATGAATAAGCAGAATGTTTTTTTGTGGATTTCTATCTTTTACAGCAAGTTGATTCAAATGCAGTTTGATACCATTTCGTTCCAATGGATACTCTGTATATGAATACTCAATGTAAGACTGGGTGTTTTCTTCGCCGACTATATCATAATTACTGCATCCTGATATAAAAAGTACACATATTATAGTGAATAGTAATGTGATTTTTTTCTTCATATATACCCTCTCAGTTACAAGTTCTTATATCTATTATACAGAATTTTCCCTATCAAGTACATATTAAAAAAGGTGCATCTTTTAAAATGCACCTTTTTTAACATTAATGTTTTTTAAAATTTTAATGCTTCTGGCAGTTTGTTTTATTATTTATGGGGAGGACAGAATATTTAAAGGGCAGGATGCAAAAATCATCCTGCCCTTTGTAGTTAAACTATAAAAACTAATCAACCTTGACCGTAATAGGCATTTTTGCCATGCTTGCGCAGGTAGTGCTTGTTCAGCAATTCCTGCTGCATGGTTTCTTTGCCCGGTTTAATGGCTTCGGTATGGAAAGCCATGAATGCAAGCTCTTCCAGAACAACTGCATTATGAACTGCATTGTGTGGGTCTTTGCCCCAAGTAAATGGACCGTGGGAGTGAACAAGAACAGCAGGAATATCATCAGCACACTTTCCTTCAAATGTTTCGATGATTACATTGCCTGTTTCTTTTTCGTATTCTCCGCCAATTTCCTCAGGGGTCATCTTGCGGGTGCATGGGATTTCACCATAGAAGTAATCGGCATGGGTAGTACCGTAGGCAGGAACACCTCGGCCTGCTTGTGCCCAAGAGGTTGCCCAACGGGAATGGGTGTGCACAACGCCCCCGATATTTGGGAAAGCATTATACAGTGCAACATGGGTAGCAGTGTCGGAGGATGGTTTCCATTTGCCCTCAACCTTTTCACCTGTGGCAAGGCTTACTACAACCATATCGTCGGGAGTCATGGTGTCGTATTCAACACCGCTTGGTTTGATGACCATAAGACCTGCTTCGCGGTCAACACCAGAAACATTGCCCCAAGTAAAAGTTACAAGACCATATTTGGGCAGCTCCAAATTGGCTTTACAAACAATTTTTTTCAGTTCCTCAAGCATACTTTCACCTCATCAAGCCTTTACGGTGTACATTGCTACTTCGTCGGTTTCACGGTTTGCACTTAAAATCCATAGGTTTTCACCATCTTCACGGCAAAGGACATTTGCAGGACCGATATCGTGGTCCAAGACATTAAGTTTGTAGCCTTTTTCATCGCATGATATAAGGCAAAGCTCTCTTGCACCTTTACGGTGACCAATGACAGCTACTTCTTTTCCTGCCAGTTTTGCAGTTGCAAGAGCATGAAGAAATTCCAACGGTTGTGGGGTATCGAACACTTTTTCCCAGTTTCCGTTATGGTTTTTGTAAACCGAAAGGTTTTCACCATGGAATGGTGCGAGCACAAGCAGCTCTTTTTGTCCGTCACCGTCAAAGTCTGCCAACAGCATATCGCTTGCAGGTTGGTCGAAGATACATTCTGCCTGCCACTGCCCGTCGGAAGTAGGTGGTGTTACCTTCCATATACCGTTTTCAGTACCGATAAGGCATACATCACAGCCGTTTTCTTCGTATTTAAAGAAACCATGATTGCGAAGCAGTCCGCTTACTAAGGGAGTAAGCTCCAATGGGTGTTCTTCGTCAACCGTATTCAAATTTTCCGGCAGCTTGCCTACCCAAATACGACCTGGGCAGGTCCAATCGTCTTTAAATTGATGGTCAGACTTTAAGGTTGCAGCAACAATGTAGGTTTGACCATCGCGATTTAGTATGCCAAAACGGTGCACGAAAGGCAGCTTGCACAGGGTACGCACTTTCCAGCCTTCTTTGTCTTGCTCTGCAAGTACAATAGTGGCTTCTTTGGCGTCGTTAGGGGAGTAAAAGCGATGTGTTGCAAGGAAGCTGCCGTTGGGCAAGGGTTCCATGGTCATGACGCCGCCCGGTTCATCCCAAACTTTATCCAAAATCTGACCATCGCGGCTGATTACCAAACAAGGAAACTGCTTTTCGGAGGCTACAAGATAGGCTTTTTGACCGCAATAATCCAGTTCTGCCAAAGAATAGCATTTGGTCAGATTAGTTATAACTTTTTTTTCGATTTGCATCGTAATTCCTCTTTATGACTTATTTTACAAATGGGTCAATTTTGCTGCGCAGGAAACGACCGGCATCTATAATATCCTGTTCATAGGTTTCAGAACCCAAGTGCCAGAATTCACCTGTAAACATACGCACGCCTTGTTTCCAAAGCTCCTCAATGCAGCGAGTGTATTCGGTATGTCCACCGCTGCCGAAGGTCATGTCACGATAAACACCGGGGCGGGTTTCTTTAAGATGTGCTGCAAAAATGTGACCGCAGCCTGTGTGGATATCCTCCACAACATCTGTACCGTACAGAACAGCCGCATTTTTAAGATTTCCGATATCCGGATAAACACCAAGATAAGGAGAACCAATTTGTTTTACATATTTCATGGCTTTTTCTGTAGTGTCCATGAAAGGTGTTTCCATGGTTTCAAACCCAAGCAGTATGCCATGAGCAGCTGCCATTTCTGTAGCTTTTGCCAGATTTTCCGAGAAACGAGCCTCTGTACCAGTGTCGTGTTCTTCGTAGTAAACATCGTATCCTGCCAATTGGATGATTTTTACCCCAATGGCAGAGCCGAATATAATGGCTTTTTCCATGATTTCCAAACTTCTGCGAACCACAGCGGGGTCATGGGAGCCGAAAGGATATTTACGGTGACCGCTGAGGCACATGGTGGAAATAGGCACCCCGGCATCACGGGATGCCAGGGTGATTTCCATAATCTGTTTTTCGGAAAAATCAAGGCGAGCCAGTTTTTCATCGGTTTCATCAACCGAGATTTCCATCCTGTCAAAGCCGCATTTTGCGGTTAATTCCAACTTTTGAGGAATTGACAGGAAGTTTGGCATGGCCTTTTCATAAAGGCCCAGTGTATAGGGCTTCATGAATTAACCCTCCACAAGTCCGTTTGCCAAAGGCAGCCAATCCAGAACTTTTTCAATAACACTATCCCAGTATACCCAGTTGTGTACGCCTGGGTCTTCATCATAGGTGAAATCTAAACCAAGCTCTTTAAATCTGTCGCGGAAGGATGTATACATGCCGTACATGGAATCTTCGGTGCCGCAGCACTGATAGAATTTTGGCAGCTGGCGACCTTCTTGGATATGTTTGTTTATCAGTGCCATTAAGTCGTGCTGAGAACCTGGTCTTAAATCTTCTCTTTTGAAAATGTTGTCAAAAGCACCTGTTTCATCATTGTTGTACATTTTTGCCATGCTAATCATATCCAATGTACCGGACAGAGATGCAACTGCGCTGAATCTTTCAGGTTGTTCCAAAGCAATGCGATATGCACCAAAACCACCCATAGATGTTCCGATAATGAAGGTATCTTCGCGTTTTTCGGAAATTGGGAACATTCTGCCAATGAAGGTAGGAAGTTCTTCGGTCATGAATGTAAGATATTTTGCACCGTATGTAGTGTTTACATAGAAGGTGTTGCCAACGGAAGCGCATACTACAGCAAGGTGACGGTCACGAGCATAGCGTTCGATGTTGGTGTAGCGAGTCCAAACTGTACAGTCGCCTGTGTTGCCGTGCAGCAGGTAAAGAACCTGGAAGCGTTTACTGCGGTCATAGTAAGGAACATCCTTGCATACTGGGTCGTTTTCAGGTGTAGGCATGTAAACGCGCAAGTCTACTTGTGTATTAAGAACGGTAGAGTAGTATTTGATATCAAATAATGCCATAGGTAATTCCTCCAATACAGTTGTTAAATTATGTTATGCTGCTTTATAAGCAGGAACGGAACGGAATATTTTGCGGATGTTCGAAGCAATCTTCGAAACCGCGGCGATGATGGTAGTAGAGTTTATCTTTATCCATTGGATAGGTGTATTTACCGCCAACCTGCCAGAAGAACGGATGGAACTTGTACTCGTTGCGGTCCTTTTTGAAGTCGTACAGCACACGAATTTCTTCGCAGTCAGCTTGGAAGTTTGTCCATACATCCCAGTGGATAGGTACTACTACTTTGCACTGCAGGTTTTCAGCCATACGAAGAATGTCGATGGATGTCATTTTATCCTGCATACCGATTGGGTTTTCGCCAAAGGAGCCGAAAGCTACATCAATGTCGTAATCCTTACCGTGTTTGGCGAAGTAGATGGAGAAGTGCGAGTCACCGGAGTGGTAGATGTTGCCGCCCGGTGTTTTAACCAGATAGTTTACTGCTTTTTCGTCCATATCGGTAGGGCAGATGCCTGTAAGGTCTTCACGGGTTTCGTCGGTTTTGTCGGTTGTTACAATGCAGGTGCGGTCGAAGCTGTCCAGTGCTACGATTTCCAAGTCTTTGATTTTGATTGTGTCGCCGGGTTTAACGGTGATACAGCGGTCAGCAGGAACACCCCATTTAATCCACAGTTCAACACTGCGTTTCGGACCAATGAAAGGAACGGGAATTACATTGCCTTGCTCGTCAGTGGTAGTCATGCCGCTGTTGATTACATGTGCTGCCCATTCGGCAGACATGTGGTCCTGATGATAGTGGGTAGCCAAAACAGCATCCACCTGTTTGAATGCAAATGGGTCAAATACAAACGGAACATTACGCAGGTTTGGCTGCATTAAGCGACCGCCGCACATATTAGCCATTTGGTGACCAACAGCCATTTTGTTGTTGCCGTGAGTACGCTTACCGTTACCGCACCACAGGTCAATTGTAATGTTTGCATTGCCGGGGGTTTTGAACCATACACCGGTACATCCCAACCACCACATAGCAACATTTCTGGGGGCTACTACTTCGTTTTCAATATCCTCTACAAGCCATGTGCCCCATTCAGGGAATGTACTCATAATCCATTTTTCGCGTGTCATTTCAGATACTTTGCTCATGAGCTGCATCACTCCTTATTTTATATTTATTTAATGTCATTGTTCTCCTTATTATATAGTAATATCTTTTGGCGTTATTTCCAATTCGCAATTCAAACATTAACTTACATTTGAATTTGTGTATTTGTACAATTAATGAACATATATTGCTTTTTATGTTGATTTTATGTTCTTTTTCGAATATGATGATTTTAAATATTGGAGGTGCATCGTCGTGAAAGATGTTATTCTCGTTATAGATACCGGTTCTTCCGGCATGATTGGCATTTTGTTTGATTGTAATGGAGAGGTTTGTTTTACTCATCAAATTAAATACAGCATGACTGTTGGTACGGATGACTCGGCCGTTATGGAGATATCCGTATTTTCCCGCTGTATTAAAGAAATAGCCAGTCGTGCTGCTGCGGAAATACAGCGAAAGGATTATAATCTTTTGGCGGTTTCGTTGGACTCACAGCGCAGTTCGGTTTTGGCTGTGGACGAGCAGATTAGACCGCTGCATCCAATTTTGATGTGGTATGACAAGCGGTGTGCGGATATATGCAGCAGCTTTTCCGATGAAGAATTGCGTACTATTTATGAACGCTGCGGTATGCGTTTGACACAGGTTTCCAGTGCTCCGAAAATGCTTTGGATGAAACGAAATCTTCCTGATATATACGAGGCTGCTTACAAGCTGATAGGTATTCATGATTACCTGTTATACACTCTTACCGGAAAGCTTGTGACAGATGCTACCTGTGCTTGCCGTTCAGCTCTCATGGATATTCGGACATTTGAATGGTCGGATGAGCTTTTGACCATTTTTGAGGTTGAAAAGGATAAGCTGTGTTCAATTGTGCGTTCGGGCAGCATTGTGGGTAAAATTACGGATGCATTCTCACAAGAAACAGGACTGCCTGTTGTGCCTGTAGTTACTGCCGGTGGAGACCAGCAGTGCTGCTTGTTGGGACAGGGGTATCTGGAAGAGGGGACTGTAAGTATTAATTCCGGGTCTGCAACCTACTTGGCTATTCCGGTAACTACTCCAACATTAGACCCGAAAGCAGAAGTTAACTTGAGTGCTTATCACGGTGACACACCTTGGGTGCTTGAGGGAGCAAACATGGGCAGCGGAACCCTTTACCAGTGGTTTAACCGTAATTTTTACAATGATGGAACAGAATGCAAGGATACCGAACATATCAACCGTGAGGTTGCGGCTCAAAATGCGGGCTGTGATGGTTTGATTTGCTATGCGGATTTTGCGGGACGCGGCTGTCCCGATACCAACCCGCACGCCAGAGGCGTATTTGCAAATGTGGGACTGCAGCATACCAGAGGTTCTTTTGCAAGAGCGATACTGGAGGGGATTTGCTTTGACATCCAACGCTGCATTGAACATATCGAGGGTTTGGGAATTCCTATTCATCGAATTCAGTCCAGCGGAGGACTGACGAATTTCCCTGTGTATAACCAAATTATGGCGGATATTACCAACAGGGAAATTTGGGTTTCTGCAAATGCAGAAGCTACTGCGGCAGGAGCTTTTTTGATTGCGTGTACAGCGTTGGATATACCACACCCTGTACATACACAGTCGAATGATTGTCGGTTGTATCAACCGAATGCTGACAATGTCCGAATTTATCAAGAAGTTATGAAAATGCGAACCGAATGGAGCAGATA
The DNA here is from genome assembly GCA_017559185.1 of Oscillospiraceae bacterium. GTDB lineage: Bacteria > Bacillota > Clostridia > Oscillospirales > Ruminococcaceae > RGIG7389. Next base: position 40,168 of record JAFYSU010000006.1, on the reverse strand, counting down.
GTTTAAAACAGGGATACATATTATGTTTTCGTTAATGTAAACATAAATGTGTTATTAATTTCGATTGGAGGGGCAATATATTGAAAAGCAGCAGAGAAATTATTGATTTGCGGCATAAAAATATTTTGCAGCTTCTGCAAAAAAAACAGACTGCCAGTGTTGCCGAGCTTTCCAATAGGTTTAATGTAACCACAGCCACCATTCGCCGTGACCTTGAAATTTTGGAGAAGCTTGGCAGCATAAAACGCTATTTTGGCGGTGTACAGTATATCCTTCCGCCTAATGTGGATGTGCATTACAGGACAGAAAAAGGAAATCCTACCCCTGCTAAGATAGCAATAGCAAAAAAAGCTGCCTCCATGATTTGTCCTGCTGATACGGTTTTTCTTAACAGCAGTTCTACAGCGTTGCTGATTTTGGATTATCTGTCCGATATTCATGCAAGCATAATTACCAATAATGCCAGAGCCCTTTACTGCGAATACCCCGAAAGTGTAGATTTGCTTTTGACGGGCGGTGAGGTTTACGGCAACAAACAAAGCTTGGTTGGTGAATTTGCAATAAGCTCTATTAAGAAGGTGACGGCAGGTATATGCTTTATGGGTGCAAGTGGGGTTAGCTCTGTGGGTGGTGTAACCAGTTCAATTGTTCAGGAAGTTAATGTTAACCAGAGCATGATTTCCCAGTGCAGTGGGCCCAAAATTGTTGTGGCTGACAGCTCGAAAATTGGTGTTCGCCAAAGCTTTTTCAGTTATGGCTTGGAGCAGGTTACCCATCTTATTACCGACAGTGCTGCAGACAAAAGGGAATTGGAGTTAATTAGTAATTGCGGTGTAGAGATTATTGTGGTTGATGTGTAAAATAAAAGTATTAAATAAACAAATATAAAAACAAAAAAGGCGGTGCTAAGCACCGTCTTTTTGTTTTGTTGAGATGTAAGAGCTATAACGCAGATTGAGCTAAAGGAATAATCATAGTTTATTTTTGGCAAACATTGGACAAAGGGAACGACGGAGCACATCGTCGTCGAACTCTAAATTGTCTTCAGGATTTCTAAGCCCAAAAGTACGATATTTGCGCTGTTCTTCCAGTAAGGTGTCAAAGTCTTTTTGGTCACAGCTTAAAGGAAGGTGGAACAGCACTCTTTTAAGTTGTGGGAAATTATTATTTAACCATTCAGCTTTTGCAGGAAGAAACCAGTATGGAAACAGTCCCAAATCGGTAAGATTTTGAATTTCATTTTTGTCAAATCCCAGTGTATCATATACTTGCGCGATGTTTTCAAACAGTTCTGTTAGCGGTGTGATGGATGTATACCTATACCTTGCTTTCGTTGCCAGCCAAACAGCTTGACGGCGTTGGGTTAGAGACGCACGACGGTCAACTCGCCCTGTTTCTTGCGTAAAGGTATTGAGTCGGGAAGGAACAGACCAATGAAAAATGGTGTCACAATAATTATGTAGGTCAACACCCTCCTGAGCTGTTTCCGAAGCTGCCAGTACAAAAGGATAAAAAGGAGATTGAAAGCGTTCGCGAATGTACTCCAATCGTTTAGTAGTGGAACATTTGAGACCGCCGCGAGTGCTGGATTTATCATCTTTATCATGAGCCTTTTTATCCGAATAGTCCGGTGAATAGCGTTCGCCATAGGTGCATGGGTAACCTTCTTCAGACCAATCGGGAAGAATTAATACACGAGTGCGGTCGTTGTCTTCCCATGATAAGGAAGACAAAAGGGTTTTTAATGCTTTTTCAATATCACTGTCTGAAGGGTTGGGATTAAATGCACACAGGCATTCCAGATACTCTGTTATCATCTCTGACCAACAATATGCTTCACAATAATCGCATACAAGATTATCGTTTACTGGGTTCTTTGCCCAAGCAGTAAGAACACGGCGGGCATGAGTTGTTTGGAAAAAAGTATTGATTGCGTCAGTTAAGTTACCTTTTTCCTCATCAGTAAGGGTTTTGTGGTGATTACCAAAGAATTCTAAAATTGGTTCGCAGAGTTTGTTTAGAGTTTCATCCGTAAGTTTAATGTTATTTAGAACATCTGCATTACCGATTGTTCCCAAAAGCCTTTTTTGTGCTTCAATGGAGGTAAGAGCAGCTATTGCTCGTGTTGACATACGATAGTGTGCAAACACGATTGTTTTTGAAAAATCTTCCGATGTTTTTGAAAAATCTTCCGATGTTTTTGAAAAATCTTTCGAAGCAGTTGTTGGCGGAACCCATAGGCGAAGTTCAGAGCCTGGGGGCATAGCAATTTCTCTGAGCATATCCCATTTTGCATGACCATAGGTTTTTTCGAATTCTCCAAAATCTGCTTCATTGCTGTTAGGCATCTTCTTTATACGGTATTCATTGTTCTCTTTCAAAAGTGCCGAAAATGCTTTGCGAAGCTCAGGTATAGTTCCACTTGAGCCGCTACCGCGGGTAACAGTCATGTAGCCGTCACCAAACTGTGCATATTCAGGTGTTTCGTCTAAAAAAGAACGCACATTGGTGTAGGATTGAATGCCGTATAATTCTTGTTCTGGCAGTGCTATGGTTTCGTTAGTGAGTCGGTTTTTTATTAAGCTGTTTACTTTTTCCTCTGTTGTAGTGGGTATGGATTTAATATTAATCCGAAGAGTTTGTAAATACTGATTTCGGTAATTTAGGTGAGCTTTGATTTGTTCGTAATCAATATTTTTACCGAGTGGGAGAAGTTCTTTGATTGGAACATCTTGTTGTTTACCTTGAAGCCATTTTCGTTCGGTTCGGCAAAGGATATGCTTATAAATTTCTTTCGGGGAATTTGTTGTTAGGGTTGGCTGTTTGTTGTTTATAGCACTGATAAAATTTTTAAGGGCTTCAAAATCCTTGAATTCTTCGGAATACTTGTCAACGCTTTCGTCGGTATTGCTGTTTTTGTCTGTATTGTCGTCGTTGTAGATGCGTTTGAAAGTTTGCGTACAAAATACATAAGGTGTAGCTGACAGCAGCAGAATTTTTACCCTCTTGTTGTTGCCAAGAGAACTAGCGCTATCTTCAATCAACTTGTCAAGGCTGTAATGCGAACCTGTGGAGTTTGATGTAAGCAATTTATTAAAACGATGAAACTCATCCATAATAATAAGGTCCGGTTTAAATTGTTCAACTGCCTTGGTACAAAAGAGGGTGCGAACCTTAGCGAAGAATTCTTTATCCGCTGGGGTGTTTTTTAGCTTATCTATTTTTGCTGTGATAGTTGAAAGAGCGTTCTTATAATAATCCCTTTCGTTAATAATAAGGTCCGGTTTAAATTGTTCAACTGCCTTGGTACAAAAGAGGGTGCGAACCTTAGCAAAGAATTCTTTATCCGCTGGGGTGTTTTTTAGCTTATCTATTTTTGCTGTGATAGTTGAAAGAGCGTTCTTATAATAATCCCTTTCGTTTTTATTTCCGATTGGGGAACCATCTCCGGTAAAGGAAGTTGCAGGAGATATTGGAAGTACAAGGGGAGCGTCGTTGGAGCCAACGATTTTCCATTGGCTGCTGCTGCCTAACATTGAAAGTCTGTCAACATCATTAATCACCGTTCCTCCCAATTTGCCTGCATTTTGTTTGGCAATTTCCGGATTGGAAGCAATATAGATTATACGAGTGTAATTTTTTTTAATCAAACCTTTTGCGACAAATGTTTTGCCGAGACCAACCTCGTCAGCAACCAGATAGACATCTTGTCTTTTTTTATACACTTCTTTAAGGTGTTCAACAGTTGCCGTTTGATATTTATTCAGAGGCATTTACTGTATACTCCTTTCAGGATTTAAGAATTTGGTACAGACATTTCAATTTTTTCTTTTCCTCATCTGTCATAAAGATATTTTCCCAATTTTCTTTGTCATTTGAGTTTATTAAACCGTCGTATGCCCTCTGAACATTTTCGGCAGCGCCTTCCCATGCGGAAGCTTCGCGGGGGCTTCCTTGCCAACTAGCTGTGTATGCTTCAAGGCGTTCCATTACATCGTCTTTTGGGTGGGCGAACCCTTTTCGACGGCAGCGGGGAATTGCATCACGAGCAGAATACTCTGTAAGCAGTGAAAGTAGGGGTGTAGGGGTAGGTTTGTTTTGGGAGAATATTTCATTAAGTTCATTGTCCTGAATAATCAGGGGTATAGTTCCCACGGCAGTTATTTGCTGTTGGTTTCCATTTATATCTTGGTATTCCATTCCCAGTTCTGCACGCAATAATTTACCGCATGGAAGTTGGCTGAGAATCATATTGTCTGAATACTGCAAATGTTCCAGCTCGAGTACCTTAAGCTCGAGTCCGTTTGTTGTGGCAGGCGTAGAAACACAAACCTGATATTTGTTATCCTGCTGCGTTTTGGTTAAAGTTGCTTTGCATTGTGCCATATAATGCAAAAGCAGGTGATGCATACGGTCATTTTCGTCATCAAGTGGTTCTTGCGTGGTTTCACTGCACAGCTTAATAAAAAAATAGTTTTTGTCGGCAGCACCGTTTGCCAAGGCGTACAACCAGTTCCATTCGGTTGTTATTTTGTTTCGCAAATCACCGTCGGGTAATTTTGTAAAAATCCAGTCAAAGCTGACCATAAGTTCAATGTTATTTTCCAAACCATTTTGGGATGCGTTGGCACTTCCCAAAAAGATACGGTATGCAGCTTTGCAGTCGGCGGGAGTTTCGATTTCCTGACAGTACAGCTTAGCATGAATAAATGGGGTGGTGCCACAATCTGATGAAATGTAAAAAACATTTTTTATGTTGTCCTTTTGGTCGAACAGCAGTTTGGTTAAATTAGTGTAGTAGTACACATTTTTAAAACCATTATTCTCCAAATACAGCTTGTTATTTTCATCAGGAGTTAAAAAAGGAGAGTATACATGCAGTTCTCTTTCATTACAAAATTCTTCTTTTAGGCGGCAGATAAGTTTTTTACCTTGCTTATCAGTAAATTCAAAGCTTATATTTTCTATTTTATACCAAGGGTCAGATTTGTGCTCAAACTTAACATTTCCCAAGGAATTCAGGTGTTCGGGAAGAGTGCCGCTGTAAAATGTTTGGAAAAACTGAAGAAGCTGGGAGCCGTTTATGTTATGTTTAGGTTGGGATTCCAAATGTTCATGCGAGGAATAGCCTTCAAAGCAAATTCCCAATTCAACAGCGGAAACAGAGCCCAAATTCTGACTGCTTACCTGCAAACGGAAAAAACGGTCATTCGTTTCGGTGTTTTTAAAGCAAGCAAGCAGAAGTTTGGGGTGAAAAGTTCCTTGGTTTTGGATTTTAATACAGCAAAGGTCGGACAGCGCAGAACACTGTTCCCAAATGATGTTGTTATCCACATGTGTTGGAAGGAAGTGAGTAAAAACTGTAAAATGTTCCTTTGCCCAGTCGCGTATTTCATTCTCCTGAAAAACAATTTCCTTTAGCTGAACATTATCCAGTTCATCTCCCTGAGCTGCAAGGAAACCGTATATAGCAAGCGAAACAAACGCTTGTGCATCTAAGCTGTATGTAGTTGCAAGCAAATGCTCCAATTCGTAATTATTTGGAGGTTGCAGAAAAATTCCCAAAGGAGTGTGTATTGATTGTTGATATATCATTTGATAGTTACCGCTCCATTTTCTTTTTTGTTGTCAGCAGTGAAAACCGTTCCATATTTAGTTTTATTGTCAGCAGTGAAAACCGCTCTGGTTTGTTGGTCCCAATTTTTAAAGCACTGAAGAATAGTGGTGTTTGATACGGCATGTAAGTCACCGTCAGTTTTATCCCATTTGAATTTCCAATAACGGTATTCGTTGGGATTGTCTTCCAATTGCTTAAAAACGACTACGGTGCAATCCAGTTCAATGTCCTCTTCAACAGAGTCTTTTGAAAAACCAAAACCGGAAGTATCGGAAGCGTATTGGCATTGATAGCGATAAATTTGATTGTTGACACAGCGGCGGGAAACTCTTCCGGGGCATTTTGTATTTTCGGGGGAGGAGTGAGTGAATTTTTTTCTAATCCAACTATCCATGACCTTTTCGCGTTCACTCTGCTTATTTTCATTCATAGCAGATAGAAAGATGTTGTTTATTTGGATAGGTTCTTGAATACCGCACCGTATAAAGTTCATTTTATGTATTCCTCCAAATATATAATTAATAAAATGATAGCAAACATTGTATTGACTGTCAATTTACAATATAAAACCAGCTGCTGTATTACAAAACAAAAAAGGCGGTGCGTTAAAGCACTGCCTTTTTTGCTTTGTTGAGATGTGAAGAGGTATATTTAATTACCCTATGCCGTAAAGGCAAAACCGATGAATTGTAAAGTACTTATATCAACAATTGGTGGAGGAATAATAGAGTAGTACTACTAGGAGAGTAGCGGGAAGGTTTATAATAAAGAGAAAGTAAAATTATGAAAACACCAGAAATACAAAAAAGAGTGAAGCTTTACAAACCATACGATGAACCTTTACAGAATAGGGGTAATTAAAAGCATAAATTAATTGGGAGAGAATTTAATAAGCTGTGAGAGTAAAAAACTTTGTTTTTAAAGTTAGTTCGTACCCTGTGATTTAAGTATATACTTTTGTGTGGGTGATAAAACGGATAGTAATCGTTTAGTGCAAAAAAAATATATAATTTTTTTATTTTATGAATTTTAAAGATGAGTTCATAAAGTCGCTTTATTTACAGCGGCTTTTTTGATACAATACAATATATAAAAATTGCGAAAAGGCAGGGATTTTAAAATGTCGCAGAAAAAAAGAGTCTTACTGCTTACAACAGGTGGAACTATTGCATCGGAAAACAGTGAAGCGGGCTTGGCACCGCAGCTTGCATCCGAGGGAATTTTGAATTATATGTCCGACCTTAAGGATTATTATGATATAGAAGCCAGAGATATTTTGAATTTGGACAGCTCCAACATTCAAGCAGAGGAATGGCAAACTATTGCAAGAGCAGTAATGCAGGGTATTGATGAGGATTATGACGGCATAGTTATAACTCACGGAACCGATACAATGGCATATACAGCTTCCATGTTAAGCTTTATGCTGCAAAATTTGAAAAAGCCTGTTGTTATTACAGGCTCGCAGATGCCTATTGCAAACATGCTTACCGATGCAAGAAGCAACCTTTATACAGCCTTTGCGGCGGTTGATTGCGGTATTAAAGGTGTGAGCATTGCGTTTGACCACAAGATAATAAACGGCTGCCGTGCAGTTAAGGTGCGTACAATGGGGTTTGAAGCTTTTGAAAGTGTTAATGCACCATATTTGGGCGAAATTTACGCTAACGGTATGCATAACTACAATAACAGGGAAGCTGCTGAGCCGACAGGCGAAACTGTACTTAAAGATAAGCTTTGCACTGATGTGTTTTTGCTCAAACTTATACCAAGCACCAATCCCGAAATTTTTGATATGCTCATGAATATGAACTACCGTGGCGTTGTGCTTGAAACCTTTGGTGCGGGCGGAATGCACTATGTACGCCGAAACCTTTTGGATAAGCTTAAAATGCTTACAGAGAAGGGGATTTCGGTTGTGGCTTGCAGCCAGTGCCTTTATGAAACAAGTGATTTTTCGATATACGAAGTTGGCAAGCGTTTGCTTGACTGCGGTGTAATTCCCGGACGGGATATGACTACCGAAGCGGTTGTAACAAAGTTAATGTGGGCATTGGGACAAACAAATGACCCTGATGAGATACATAAAATTTTCAATACGAACTTTGTAGGGGAAATAAGCCTTAATGCTTAAACATGAGTGGACAGGAGAGTTCATGGAAAAAAGACAAAAATTTGACCTTGGGGATATAATAAAGGTGAAAAGTATTTTCAGCAGGATATCCCCAAAAGATATATGGCATTACGGTGTAGTTGTTGGTGAAGAAACAGTTGTTCATTTCAATTTAGATGATGAATTTGACATCACCATAATCGAAACCGATTTGCAGGAATTCATTGGCTTGGGGCATGATTTGCAGAAATGCATGATATCACAAATTAATCGTGAATTTGAACCCAGTGAAATAGTGCAGAGGGCTTTGTCGTGTGTTGGCAGTAATTTTGGCGGTTACAACCTGATAAGCAACAACTGTGAGCATTTTGCTAACTGGTGTGCCAGCGGAACGAAATTCAGTAATCAGGCTTTTTTTGTTGACGAAGGTGAAGAACATGGTGTTGCAGAAAAGCTGTTGGAAAATTTGGTGGCCGAACCCATTTTGAAAAAGCTTGATAAGGTAAACGATGTGGTTGAAACTTTACAGGAAAAAACGGTAACAATGATTGACTTTATTGAAGATGCTTTGGGAATTGATGAAACTGCCGAATGATTTGAATTAAACCTAAAAAACGGGACTGTGTGTAACACACAGTCCCGTTTTTACTGAAAGTAAATTATTCTTCTTCGTCAAGAGGAGTTTCAAGACTCTTCTTTTTGCGGCGGAGTTCATCGTAGCGGTCTTTAGCAGCTTTTTCGGCCTGCTGGAACAGCTCTTCGGCACGCTGTGGATTTTTGAGTGCCAATGCATTGTAACGAACTTCACCCATGAGGAAGTCTTTGTAGCCTGCTGTTGGAGCAGTGCTGTCGATAGCCAGTGGATTTTTGCCCTGTTCTGTCATGCGTGGGTCAAAACGGAGCAGGTTCCAATAGCCTGCCAGAACGGCATTTTTCATCTGAAGCATGGATTTGTTCATGCCTGCTTTAATACCATGGTTAATACATGGAGCATAACAGATGATGAGCGATGGGCCGTCGTAGCTTTCGGCTTCGGTAATTGCACGCAAGGTCTGGTATGGGTTAGCACCCATTGCAACCTGTGCCACATAAACATAACCGTAGGACATTGCGATTGAAGCAAGGTCTTTTTTCTTTACTGCTTTACCTGCTGCAGCAAATTTAGCAGTAGCACCCAAAGGTGTAGCTTTGGAGGACTGACCGCCTGTGTTGGAGTAAACTTCGGTATCGAAGACAACGATGTTTACATTTTCACCGGAAGCCAGAACATGGTCCAAACCACCGTAGCCAATGTCGTAAGCCCAACCGTCACCACCGAAAATCCATACAGATGGTTTGATGAGAAGGTCAGCGTTATCGGCAACATATTTAGCGTCGGAATTATTGGTGTTTGCTTTGCAAAGCTCAAGCAGGGCGTTACCTGCGGTTTCGGCAGTTTTTGCATCGTCCATGCCGTTCAGCCAGTTGTTTGCGGCTTCGGCAAATGCAGCATTTTCAGCAAGGCGTTTTACCACATTGGCAAGACCTGCACGGCGCTGCTTCATGGATACAGCCATACCCAAACCGTATTCGGCATTGTCTTCAAACAGGGAGTTGGACCAAGCAGGACCACGGCCTTGTTTGTTTACGGTATATGGTGTGCTTGGTGCGCTGCAGCCCCAAATGGAAGAACAGCCGGTAGCGTTGGCAATAAGCATACGGTCACCAAACAGCTGTGTGATGAGTTTAGCATAAGGGGACTCACCGCATCCCGGACAAGCACCGGAGAATTCAAGCAGCGGAGTTTTGAACTGAGAGCCTTTGATGGAGTCTAACGCGAAAGGCAGCTCCTTGTCGGATACGGAGTTAACCGCATAGTCAAAGAATTTTTGCTGATTTTCCACTTTTGCGGCAGCAACAGGCTCAAGAGCTTTTTTACGAGCAGGACAAACACTGATACAGGAACCGCAGCCTGTACAATCCAAATTGGAAATGGAGATAGCAAAACGCATATCTTCGCAGCCGTCGCCTTTCATTGGCAGACTTGGAACACCCGCATCCAAAGCTTCCTGAATGGTCATTGCAACAGGACGGATTGCCGCATGAGGACAAACATAAGAGCACCAGTTGCATTGCATACAGTTTTCAGGCAGCCACTGTGGAACATCAACGGCAATACCGCGTTTTTCGAATGCTGCCGAACCGCTTGGCAGAGTACCGTCAACTGTATCCATAAATGCAGATACAGGCAGGGAGTCACCGCGCATGGAGTTAACAGGTTTTTGGATGGTGTTAACATATTTTTCAAGGAAGCTGCTGCCTTGGGCTGCAGCTGCGTTGTCGGCAGTGTCTTCGGCAGTTGCCCAGCTTGCAGGAATGCGAACTTCGTGCAGGCTGTCAACACCGGCTGCAACTGCTTCGATGTTCATGTTAACAACTTTTTCACCTTTTTTGCCGTAGGTTTTACGGATAGCATCTTCCATGTAGCCAACAGCTTCTTCAATTGGCAGGATACCTGTCAGTTTAAAGAAAGCAGACTGCAGAATTGTGTTTGTTCTGCCGCCAAGACCAATGCGTTTAGCAATGGAGATAGCATCACAGGTGTAGAATTTGATGTTGTTCTGCGCAATGTAGCGTTTGCATGCTGCAGGCAGCTGTTCATCCAATTCAGCATCGTTCCAAGAACAGTTAAGCAGGAAGTGACCGTTAGGTTTAACATCCTGAACAATATCGTATTTTTTAATGTAAGCAGGGTTGTGGCAAGCCACAAAGTCAGCCTGTGTTACATAGTAGGTGGATTTGATTGGATTGTCACCAAAGCGCAGATGGCTGATGGTAACACCACCGGACTTTTTGGAGTCATACTGGAAGTATGCCTGTACTTTTTTGTCGGTATGGTCACCGATAATTTTGATGCTGTTTTTGTTAGCACCAACAGTACCGTCAGAACCAAGACCCCAGAATTTGCAGGAAACTGTGCCGGCAGCAGTGGTATCAGGATTGGATGTAACAGGCAGAGAAAGGTTGGTTACATCGTCCACGATGGAGATTGTAAAGCCATTTTTAGGCTGTTCGGACCACAGGTTTTCGTAAACTGCAACCAAGTCACCGGGTTGGGTATCTTTAGAGCCCAAGCCGTAGCGGCCGCCAACGAGCAGTACATCAGCAAATTCGGTGCCGCGCAGGGAAGCTGCGATATCCAAGTAAAGTGGTTCACCAACAGAACCAGGTTCTTTGCAGCGGTCAAGCACAGCAATGCGTTTAACTGTTTTTGGCAGTGCTTCGAGCAGGTGTTTTTGCGAGAAAGGACGGTACAGACGAACTTTAACAAGACCTGTCTTTTTGCCCTGTGCATTGAGGTAGTCAACAACTTCTTCAATTGCATCACAAACGGAGCCCATTGCAACGATAACTTCGGTTGCATCTTCTGCACCGTAGTAGTTAAACGGTTTGTAGTTTGTGCCAAGCTTGCGGTTTACCTTTTCCATGTTAGCGGCAACCACATCAGGCATTTCAAGATAATATTTATTAGCTGCTTCCTTGTGCTGGAAGAATATTTCAGGTGGTTCGGACGAGCCTTTGTTTACAGGGTGTGCAGGAACATTGGCTCTTGCACGGAATGCCGCAACGGCATCCCAGTCAACCATTTCTTTAAGGTCGGCATAGTCCCAAACAGCAACCTTTTGCTGTTCGTGGCTGGTGCGGAAACCATCGAAGAAATGCATTACCGGTACACGACCGCTTATTGTTGCAAGATGAGCAACTGCTGCAAGGTCCATTACTTCCTGTGGATTGGTGGAAGCGAGCATTGCATAACCGGTGCTGCGGCAGGACATAACATCGGAATGGTCACCGAATATGGACAGTGCGTGGGTAGCCAATGCACGAGCCGCTACATGGATAACCGATGGTGTGAGTTCGCCTGCGATTTTATACATATTGGGAATCATCAAAAGAAGTCCCTGTGATGCGGTAAATGTTGTGGTGAAGGAGCCGGACATCAAAGAACCGTGAACGGCACCTGCTGCACCACCTTCGGACTGCATTTCCACAACCTTTACAGGCTGGTCGAAAATATTAAGTTTCCCGTCGGCAGACCATTCATCCACATGCTCCGCCATAACAGATGACGGAGTAATGGGATAAATTGCGGCAACCTCCGAGAAGGCATATGCTACATGAGCGGCAGCAGCGTTGCCGTCCATTGTTTTCAGCTTTCTCATGCTGCTTACTTCCTTTCAAAATCAATTAGTTAAATATTACTAATCGCTGTTTTTCATAGCGTCAATTTGCAGATAACGGAATTCAGGTACCTTTTGTTCCATAACAAGTGCGTTGCTGCAAACATATGAGCAGGCACTGCAGTTTACACAAAGGTCATAGTTGATGGTTGCATGACGGCCTTCCATGAACGCTGCACCAACAGGACAGTTGTTTACGCAGCTCTTACAGTTCATACAGCCAACTTTACATATCTGTCCTTTAACCTCGAGCGGAGCGTCGGATACGCAAGGGATAAGTTTAATGCCTTTATAAGGAACGATATGTATAATTTCCTGAGGACAAATACGAACACATTCCATACAGCCAACGCATTTAGCAGGGTCAACCCAAGCAGAGGAGTCTTTAATGGAAATTGCGTTATGACGGCAAACTTTAATGCAGCTTCCCAAGCCCATGCAGCCGTCGCGGCAGAGTTCGGTAGTGTTTTTATCAAGCTGTTTTGCAAGTTTTGCAGCTTCGGCACAATCGGTAATGCCCATTGCTTCGTATTTTGCTTTAGCTTTTACGCCACCATTGCAGGAAACGAATGCACAGCTGTTTTTAACGCTTGGCAGGTCGTGAAGCAGGTCAACAATGATTTTTTTGCGGCAGGAAACAGTACATGCCATACATCCGGAGCAAAGGTCGTAGTTGATAACAGCATGATTATCAACAAGAGTCATTGCACCTGTTGGACAGTTTTCCACACAGTCGCCGCAGCCTACACAGCCGGCAATACAAAGTTCGCGTGTGCGTTGATTTTCGTCTTTGGAAGCACAAGGAACAAGGTTGGTAGCTTCGAAAGGAATCAAGGATGTAAGGTGCTGCGGACATACATCAAGACAAGCACCACAGCCTGTACATTTATTGCGGTCAACTTTCATTGCACCGCCGATATTTGTGATTGCATCAAATTTACATACTTTTTGACAGGAACCGCGGCCTACGCAGCCGTAGGAACATTCGGTATCCAAAAATCCAGAGTCAACCGCTTCCTGACAGCTGAAACAGCCTGCAAGGCGTTTGGCTGCGGAGTTTGTTCCGGCACAGTGAATGAATGCAACCTTTTTCTTTACAGAAACCGTTTCAACATCCATTATTTCGGCAATGGCATCAACGGTTTTTTGTGTACACACAGGGCACAGGGCAGGAGAAGCGCCCTGTGCTATAGCGTTTGCACAATCGGAGCAGGTGGAGTGACCGCAGCTTCCGCCACAGTCCACGCCCGGCAGCAAACGGACGATTTGTTCTACTTTATTGCTCATTTGTCAGTTCCTCCGTTGCTTTTGTTGTCTTTGGCGTAAAGATATTCAGCAATGCTTTGTGCAGCTTTTTTGCCTGCGCCCATTGCTTTGATTACGGTAGCGGCACCTGTTACGGCATCACCGCCTGCGAATACGCCTTCACGGCTGGTCTGGAGTTTTTCGTCGGCATCAATACAGCCTTTTTTGTTTGCCTGAAGACCTTTGGTGGTTGTTCGGATAAGGGAGTTTGGACTTGTACCGATAGCAATGATTACTGCATCACAGTCGATAACAAAGTTGGAATCAGGTTTTGCAACAGGACGGCGGCGGCCGGTAGCATCAGGCTCACCCATTTCCATCTGTACACATTCAATGCCTTGTACATAGCCGTTTTCGTCACCGATAATCTGTACAGGATTGTTTTGCAGACGGAAGATAACTTCTTCTTCCTGTGCGTGGTGAACTTCTTCTTTACGAGCAGGAAGTTCGTCCATGGAACGACGGTAGATGATGTAAACTTCCTCTGCGCCCATTCGTTTTGCACAGCGAGCAGCGTCCATTGCAACGTTACCGCCGCCAACAACAGCTACGCGTTTTGCAACGCGGAAAGGTGTGTCGTAATCGTCACGATAAGCTTTCATCAGGTTGATACGGGTGAGGTATTCGTTAGCGGAATATACACCAAGGTAGTTTTCACCCGGAATATTAAGGAACTGAGGAAGACCTGCGCCTGAAGCGATAAATACAGCTTCGAAGCCTTCTTCGTCCATGAGTTCGTCAATGGATATGGAACGGCCGATAACTGCGTTTGTAACGAGTTTTACGCCCATAGCCAAAAGTTTGTCTACTTCGCGCTGAACAATGTCTTTTGGCAGACGGAATTCAGGAATACCGTAAACCAATACACCGCCAGCTTTGTGCAGAGCTTCGAAAATGGTTACATCAAAGCCCTGTTTAACAAGGTCGCCTGCGCAGGCAAGACCGGCAGGACCGGAACCGATGATTGCAACTTTGCGTCCGTTGGATGGTGCAGGCTTTGGTGCATCTTCGGGCTTGGAGTGACGCGCATGCCAGTCAGCAACGAAGCGTTCAAGACGACCGATGCCTACTGATTCACCTTTAATTCCGCGAACACAGTTGCCTTCGCACTGGTTTTCCTGCGGACATACACGACCGCAAACAGCAGGAAGTGAGCTTGTTTCGGAAATAATTTGGTAAGCAGCTTCAAAGTCGCCTTCAGCAACCTTTGCAATGAAGTCAGGAATGCGAACATTTACAGGGCAGCCCTTTGTACATGGACGGGTACGGCACTGCAAGCAGCGCATAGCTTCGTTAATAGCAGTTTTTTCGCTGTAACCAAAAGCTACTTCTTTAAAGTTTTTATTACGAACCAATGGTTTTTGTTCGGGGATAGGGTTCTTTTTGGTAGTAAGATTAACCATGCTGACGGACACCTCCAGTAATTCGGCAGACATGCTTGTTGGCTTCCTGTTCCTGGTCGCGATAGAATGTTCCGCGCTTGATGAGTTCGTCCCAATCTACCAGATGACCGTCAAATTCAGGGCCATCAACGCATACAAATTTGCGTTCACCGCCAACGGTTATACGGCAGCCGCCGCACATTCCTGTACCGTCAATCATAATTGCGGTGAGAGATGCTATAGTTTTTATATTATAAGGTTTGGTTGCTTCGCAAACAAATTTCATCATCATTGGAGGACCTACGGCAACTACTGCATCGTAGTCTTTTCCTGTATCAAGAAGCTCCTTGAGTTTAACGGTGGTGAAGCCTTTTTCACCGTATGTGCCGTCATCTGTCATAAGGTACAGATTTGTACAGCTGTTTTTGAGCTCATCCTCAAGGATAACAATTTCTTTTGTACGGTAACCGGCAATCATGTCGACTTCGATACCTGCTTTGTGCATACCGTTTGCAATTGGGTAAGCCAAGGCGTTGCCTGTACCGCCGCCTACGATGAGTACTTTTTTAAGACCTTCCATTTCGGTTGGTACGCCCAAAGGACCTACAAAGTCTGCAAGAGCGTCGCCTACTTCCATTTGACCGAGCATTTTTGTGCTTTTTCCAACATTATTGAAGATAATGGTAACGGTGCCTTTTTCTTTGTCATGCGCTGCAATAGTAAGAGGTACTCGTTCGCCGAATTCATCTATACGGAAAATTATGAACTGACCCGGCTGAGCCTTTCTTGCCACCAGTGGTGCCTCAATCTCAAGCATGGTGACTGTTGCATTGAGTTGACGTTTGTTTACAATCTTATACACGCAGTTTTCTCTCCTTTATACATGACATTTTAATTAGGTTGTTACGAAATTTAAACAGGTAATTTACGGTTGTGAATTTGCCGACGGACACACATTCACCGTATTTGTATGTCCACAAAAACCTCCTCATTTTTTGTACAATTAACCCAGTTTGTTTGATTGTACCATATTGCCAATATATCATATCATTTTTATGCAGTAAATACAGTTTTTCGTTATGTGCGTTAAGTTCTATAAAATACACAAAATGAAGTTGATTTTATTGTGACACGATAGTGAATTTGCAAGTGGATTTTTTTGGATTTTCACAGTTCATTTAACCAACTGTAAAATAAACTGTGCAACATGGACATAAAAAATGTGATTTTTGGATATGCATAACCCCATTAAGTTAAATTCGATTGAGAAAATGAATAAGTTGTAAAAAAACTGCAAGTTTAGAATTTGTTTAGATTTATTTTAGAAAAATGTTAGCGATAAAAGATACAATTTGAATTATGCTTTGAGCTACCTTGGACAGGAGGAAATATAGTGGATAAATTAAAGGAAAAATTAAAGGATAGACTAAAGAAAAAGCCGTATGCGGCAGTTGCTGTATTTACGGCAGTAATTTTGACTGTTGCGGCAAGTGCCATGAGCGGTGGTCCGCGCGGTGGAATGGGCAATATGGGTCAGGGCAAAATGTCCGAAAGCAAAATAACGGTAAAGCTGGTAAATCCCGAAAAAGGTGAAATTGAACTCACTACCGATTACATAGGACGAGTACAGCCGCAGGATACCATTAAGGTTTACACCGAGGTGCAGGGCAAGGTTG
This sequence comes from Oscillospiraceae bacterium, assembly GCA_017559185.1. Classification (GTDB taxonomy): domain Bacteria; phylum Bacillota; class Clostridia; order Oscillospirales; family Ruminococcaceae; genus RGIG7389. The sequence goes on along the minus strand of JAFYSU010000006.1, from coordinate 23,855 downwards.
CGGCTACTTATGTAGAGGAAGGGCAAACAGTACACAAGGGACAGCTTTTGTTTGAAATGGACACCGAGGATATGGAGATAGCGCTTGAAAAAGCGCAGGCACAGTACGACCATTCGGTGGCCCAAAATGCGCAGACTTTGGGCAGCAGCTTAAAGAAAAACCTGCTTAATGCCGAAAACAGCTACAACAACAGCAAAAACAGCTTTAAAACCGCAAGGGATAACCTTGATGAGCTGGAGGATAAGTTGGACGATTACCGTGCTAACTACCGTGAGGCAAAGGCTGAATTGGATGCCTTTACGGGAAATAAAGACTCCGACGATTACAAGGAACTTTTGGAAGCAGCAAATGATGCAAAGGCGGACTACGACCGCTTCAAAGATACCTACGATGAGCAGTATTCCAACTATGAAAACAGCAAGGACAACGCTTACGACAGTTTTCAGTACAGTACGGAAAGCTATGAGCTTACCGCAGGACAGATGAGAGAAGAAACCGAAGCTATTGCGGAAGCTAATATGCGTACTGCAAAACTTAACTACGAAACTGCGGTGAGAAATCTTGAAAAGTGCAAAATTTACGCACCTGTTGACGGTGTTATAGAAACAAAGTCGGTAAGTGCATCGGATATGGTTGGTACTTCCACTGTTTGCTACACCATAACCAATGTAAATGCAATGGAAGTAGCGTTTAATGTTTCTGCCGGCGGTGCGATGTCGCTTTCGATTGGTGACAACATCACCCTGAGCAAATCCGGACAAAACATGCAGGCGGCAATAACCTCTGTTTCGTCTTCGGCAGATACTTCAAGCGGATTGTTCCCTGTTAAAGCTGCTTTGAGCAGTGATGCGATTGGTATGCTTTCGGGTGTAGCAGTAAAGGTTACCGCAACAACCGCAAAAGAGCAGGATGTGCTGCTTGTACCTAACAACTGTGTTTATTACGAAGAAAACAAGCCGTATGTTTATTTGTTTGATGAAGAAACCTCTACCGCTAAAAAGACATTCTTTACAGCGGGGCTTTATAATGCGGACAGTGTTTCCGTTAAAGAAGGTTTAAGTGAAGGCGACAGAATAATAACTACTTGGCATCCTGATTTGAAGGACGGTGCAAAGGTGAATTTTGTGGGCGGTGAGGTGAAAGCTGCCGAAACACCTGCCGACAATGCAGCAAAAGCGGAGGAATAACTAAATGACATTACCAAGAATTTCGGTTAAAAGACCGGTAGCGGTACTGATGTGCGTTTCCATGCTGCTGGTTTTTGGTATCACTTCCGTTTTTGATATGGAAATGGAGTCTACTCCTGAAATGTCAATGCCTGTGTTTATGGTAAGAACCCGTTACGAAGGTGCAAGTCCCGAAGAGGTTGACGAAATGGTAACCGACAAGGTGGAGTCGGCACTTTCGGCAATAAGCGAAGTGGAGGAGATGACCTCCCGTTCAAGTGAAGGTTCTTCAATGACAATGCTGGAATTTGATTACAGCGTTGATATGGACGAAAAGCACGATGACATTGAGGATGCAATTAACAGACTGCGTCTGCCTGATGGGGCGGACGACCCTGTTATAATGGAAATGAGCATGGACAACTCCACCATAATGAGCTTGTCCATACGCTCGCAGGGTGGGGATAACCTTTATACCTATGTTGAGGATACCATTGTTCCCGAGCTTGAAAGAGTTTCCGGTGTTTCGGAAGTTTCGATGCGAGGCGGTGCAAGGGACTACATAAAGGTAGAGCTTCACGAAGAAGAAATGGTGCAGTACGGTGTTACCATGAACGATGTGGCAAACGCCATTTCTTCGGCAGACTTTAATATTACAGCAGGCAACATTCACCGCGGCAATACCGAGATAACTTTGCAGGGCGGTGTTAGCTACGATACTTATGAAAGCCTTGCAACAATTCCGATTTCACTGCCCAGCGGTGACATTATTCATGTAAGTGATGTTGCTACCGTTGAAATGACACAGGAAGAACGCAGCAGTATAAGCCGTTATAATGGCATGGAAACGATAAGTCTTTCGATTTCCAAAAACCAAACGGCAAATACCGTTGCCATTTGTAATGAAATTGTTGAAAAGGTAGATGAACTGAACCAAGCGGGCTTGGGCCTTTTAATAGAAATTACCGACAATAGCGGCGAAACCATTTATGAAAACATCATGAATGTAGTGAGTTCGCTTGTGCAGGGGCTTATGCTTGCGGTTTTGGTTTTGTATATGTTCTTGGGTGACTGGAGAGCATCGGCAATTGTTGCTGCATCCATGCCGCTTTCGGTTTTTGCAGCACTTGTGCTTATGGCACTTTTTGACATGACGCTTAATGTTATGTCGCTTGGCGGCTTGGTTGTTGGTATTGGTATGATGGTGGATAACTCCATTGTTGTGCTTGACAGCTGCTTTAGACACAGGGAAGAAATCCCTACTTTTGAGGAAGCAGCAATTGAGGGTGCAAACCTTGTTAACAGCTCGGTTATAGCATCGACCATAACTACAATAGTTGTATTTTTGCCTGTTGCTCTCATGGAGGGTATGGCAGGGCAGCTGTTCGAGGAAATTGGTTTTACAATTGTGTTTTCCATGACCGCGTCGCTTGTTTCGGCACTCAGCATAGTTCCGCTTTTGTTTGTAAGATTTGAGCCTGAGGAGAAAAAGCAGTCCAAGGTTAACGACCTGCTTGAAAAATTAGCAAAAATTTACCGTAAGGCTCTGCTTGCTGCGTTGGGGAACCGTAAAAAAGTTGTAATGTTTGCTGTGGCAATGCTTTTGGGAACAGCATTCTTGTTCACCAGAATTGACATGGAGCTTATGCCGAACTCTGACGAAGGTTCGATTAGCATTTCGGTAAGCACAAAAACAGGTCTTGATATTTCGGAAACCGACAAAATTATGACCGAAGTAGAAAAGATTGTTGCCAACCAAGAGGATGTAGAAAGCTATTCCATGCGCGGCAACAGCGGTTCGGCAACCATTACCGTTTACCTGCATGATGACCGTGGAATTACCACCGATGAATTTGTTGCGTATGTTCGTGAACAGGCAAAGGATATTGATAACTGCCAGATAGATGTTAACCAGCGAAGCACAATGTCGTTCGGAAGCCGTGGGGTTACCATTAATCTTAAAGGTGAAAGTCTTTCCGAGCTTGAAAGAGCAGCGGAACAGGTGCGTGAATTGATGAACGGCTACGAGGGGATTGCTTCGGTAACTGACAGTTTGTCCGATGGTTCGCCTCGTGCTGAAATTGAGGTTGACCCAATTCAGGCTGCTGCGATAGGTACAACGCCTTCGGCTGTAGTTACAAGCGTTAAAAATGCCATTTCGGGTATTGAAGCTAACGAAATACAGCAGGGCGGCGAAGAATACAAGGTTAAGGTGCGTTATCCAAAAGAACGCTATTACGATGTTAGTGACCTTTCGGGTCTTATGATTAAAACACGCAGCGGCGGACAGGTGCCGTTGACCGATGTTGCCCAGATTTTGTTTACCAACAGTCCGGCACAAATTCAAAGAAGTGATGGGGATTATCAGGTTTCGGTTACAGGTACTCCTGATGTAGGGGTTTCGGCAACTACACTTTCGAATGAGATAACTGCACGCATACATCAAATGAATTTGCCTGCCGGTGTAACCGTTGAGCAGGGCGGCAACATGAAAAGTATGAATGATGAGTTCAGCAACATTTTTGCGGCACTAAGTATTTCGATTTATTTGGTATTTGTTGTAATGTCAATCCAGTTTGAATCGATGCGCTTTTCTGCGGTTGTAATGCTTTCGGTACCGTTTGCAATGACCGGTGCATTTTTGGGGCTTTTTGTGAGTGGTATGTCCATTAGTATGTCGTCATTGGTTGGTCTTATAATGCTTGTAGGGGTAGTTGTAAATAACGCTATTGTTTTGATTGACTACGCAAACATTCTGCGCAGTGAACGCGGAATGGAGGCACAGGATGCCCTGCTTGAAGCGGGGGAAACAAGATTGCGCCCAATTCTTATGAGTACCCTTACCACCGTAGTGGGTCTTATTCCAACGGCATTCGGCTTTGGCGGAAATGTGGAAATGATGCAGTCACTTTCGGTAGTAGTAATTGGCGGCTTGCTGGTTTCCACAATGGTAACGCTTATTCTTGTTCCTGTTGTTTACATGATTATGGACAGTAAAAAGGAAAAGAAAGGCGGACTTATTTCAAAAATATCTGCACTTTTTAAAAGAATTAAACCTGCTGAAGAAAAATAACAGATGATGTATTAAGGTTTAATGTGGTACAATTAATATGACCGCTGTGTTTTCAAACGGGAGCGCAGCGGTCATTTGAATAAAACGGAAGCTTTTAAATCCGATGATGGTTTGATGCGGGAGAAATAATAATGACTTTAAAGAAAAGAATAGTCCGTTCCAATATGCTTATGCTGCTTATACCTTTGGCGATAATAATACTGATAGTTCGTTTTCTGCCCGGTATAATAATTGATATGTACGGCGGATGGGTTCCCGGAAACAATGTATTCCATGCGCAAAACCAGATACACAGAATACTGCACGATAAAGGACAATTTAACGACAGGGTAATAGCATCCATTGAAAGAAAGGGATATATGCTGCTTATAACTGATGGCGGACAAACGGTGTACAGTTCGCTTAGTGAGCAGGCAGAGGATATAGCCGAAGAAATAATGGATGAGCCTGCTTTTTCAAAAATGAGTGTATTTCGCAATACGGCAGTTATAAGGGAAAGCAGGATGATTGAGAGTGACAGGCTTATGACCGTTATTGCAGTACATACCGAGTACCGCGACAGCATGATAATGCAGGAGCGTGTTGAGGAGGCATTAAGCTTGGTAGGGCCTGTTACCGTACTGGTTTCGCTTATTGTTATACTGCTTACTAACCGTGTGCTTATGAATAAAATGCTGAAAAGCATTATAGAACCGTTGGATATACTGAGAAGCGGTACACGGCAGATACGAGACGGAAATTTGGATTTTGATTTTTCACGCAGCGGTGATGATGAATTTAAAGCTGTGTTTGATGACTTTGAAGATATGCGAAGACGGCTTCAAGGCTCTGTGTCGGCGCAGCTGAAGGCGGAAGAATCCCGAAAGGCACTGCTTGCGGGTATATCGCACGACCTGCGTACACCGCTGACTGTTATAAAGGGTTATGCCGAAGGGCTTAACGATGGTGTTGCTGTAACTGCGGAAAAACGAGAAAAGTACCTTTCAACTATTTATAAAAAAGCTTGCGAACTGGATTTTCTGGTTGACCAGCTGTTTTTGTTTTCAAAGATGGATATGGGCGGTTATCCGTTTAGTTTTAACAAGGCTGATTTGGCTGTGTTTGTTGACAGATTTGCCGAAATGGCAGCCGATGAATTTGGCAGCCGAGGCTTAAAGGTGACTTTTGAAAAATGCAATGAGCCAATGCCTGTTCTTATTGATGCGGCAGAGTTTTCAAGAGTGCTGGTAAATGTTGTTTCCAACAGTGAAAAATATGTTAAAAACGAAGCCCCCGAATGTAAAATAAACCTGAGCAAACAGGGTGAAAGTGCAAGACTTGTCATTTTGGATAACGGAAACGGCGTAGCCGAGGAAAACCTTGACAAGCTGTTTGAAAGCTTTTATCGTGAAGATGTATCAAGATGCAATACCGAAAAGGGCAGTGGTTTGGGATTATCGATAGCGAAACAGATAATCGAGGCACACGGCGGCAGTGTTCGTGCGTATAACAACGGTGGTCTTGCGATAGAGATACACATTCCATTGTGCAAGGAGGAGTCTTAAATGCAGCGTATACTTATAGTAGAAGACGATAACAGCATTTCCGAACTTCAGCGCGATTATTTGGAGCTGAACGGATATGATGTTACTGTGACAGACAGCGGCAGCGAAGGCTTAAGACTGGCGCTTGAGGAAGATTTTGATTTGGTTATACTTGATATAATGCTGCCCGAAATGGATGGGTTTTCCATATGCAGGCAGCTTAGGCTTGAAAAGGAAATACCAATAATTTTGCTCAGTGCAAAAAAAGATGATGTTGACAAGGTGCGGGGACTTGGTCTTGGTGCGGATGATTATATAGTAAAGCCGTTTAGCCCGAACGAGCTTGTTGCAAGAGTAGGGGCACACCTGCGCCGCTTTGAACGATTAAGCGGAATGGGCGGAACGGTTCGCAGAGATGAGGGTATAACCGTGCGAAGCCTGAGCATTTACCCAAAGGAACGGCGAGTGCTGCGCAGCGGAAAGGAGATAAAGCTGGCAAACAAAGAGTTTGAGCTTTTGTACTTTTTGGCTTCCAATCCCAATATAGTTTTTTCAAAAGATACCCTGCTTGACAGAATATGGGGGATAGACTCGCCTGCAGACGGAGCAACCATAACCGTACATATAAAAAGATTAAGGGATAAAATACAGCTTCCGGGGGACAAGCCCGAGTACATTGAAACCGTTTGGGGTGCGGGATATCGCTTTAATATGTAAAATAAATTACATTTAGTCGGCGAAAATTGACTAAATATAATTTTTGAGTATGATTTTATTGAATTGTAGTGATTGTAAATGCACAAACAAATCAGACAAAAACTGTAAAATATAACAAAACGACAAATATATAACAAACGGGGTTTAAAGTTTTAAGGCTTTGTGATATAATGAAACGGAATAAAATTGTTAAATCCTGTTTGCGGTTTATAGTGAAAGGGGATGTGCGGCATGAGTGATATTGCGATAAACAATAGCTCCGAGCTTCAAGGGAAGTACTTGACATTCTATGTTGATTCACAATTGTACGGTATACCGATAACGGATGTAGTGCAGATTGTGGGAATTCAAGAAATGACAAGTGTTCCGGATTATCCCCATTACGCCAAGGGTATTATCAATTTAAGAGGTAATATTATACCTGTTATAGACATAAGGCTGCACATGGGAAAACCGGAAATTGCTTATGATGACCGTACATGCACTATCATAACCAATATTAACGGAAATTTTTTTGGTTTTATAGTTGAGCAGGTAGATGAAGTGCTTGATGTACAGCCGGATGAGATTGCTCCTCCGCCAAAAACCGCAGGAACCGGCATGAAGCTGCTTACAGGTATTATTCGTTTGGAACTGCCTAACGGTGAGGAAAAGGTAATACTTGCACTGGAGAGTGCAAAGCTGTTGGGTGAAAGCGAAATGAATTCGCTGCTTTGTCAGGTAGGTTAAGGTATGAATGCGGTGAAAACCGTTACATATAAAACAGTGTGTTAAATTTATAAACGGGAGAGATAGTGATAATGAAAAATCTTACAGTTAAATTGAAGCTGATTTTGCTGACAATTTTTATGTTTATTGCAATGCTCAGTTTGGGTTTTACTTCTTTGAAATTCGTTGACATTATGAATGTTGAAAGTGAAAACTTCAGCGAAAAATGGCTGCCAAGCGTTACAACCAGCAATGAAATAATCATATTGGCTCAGAACTACCGCATTACACAGGTTTCGCATATTATGTATCCGGACCCTGCTGTTAAAAAATCCTGTGAAGATGCTCTTACTGATTTGGATAATCAGATTCAGGCTAAGTTTGATTACTACAGCAATAACCTTGTTGTTGACGAAGCTGACCAGCAGCTGCTTAATACTGCAAGAGACAGCTGGAATGCTTATGTTGTTTATAACAAAGAAATTATGGCTGCCAGCAACGCAAACGACACAGCAAACGCAAACATTATGTTCGCAAGTACTGCACGTTTGATGATGGACGAAACAAACAATGCACTTGGTGCTTTGATTGCGTTTAACCAGCAGGGGGCAGCTGCTTCGGTGGAAAACAGTGACTACAACTACAGAGCAGCAAGAAACACCGTATTTGGTTCAAATCTGCTTACTTTTGTTATCGTAGGTATTTTGTCTGCTAGCATTATCCGTGGTATTACCAGACCAATTGCAGAGCTTAACAATGCGGCTGTACGCATTGCTGAAGGCGACCTTACCGCTGAACTTACATATGAATCCCGCGATGAAATCGGTCAGCTGACCGCTAACCTTAATAAAACTGTTTTGAGACTTCAGGATTATGTTAACTACATTGATGAAGTGTCCCATGTTCTTGATGAAATTGCAAACGGCAACCTTAGATTTGAACTGAAATATGATTATGTTGGTGACTTTGCTAAGATTAAGACATCCCTTGACCATATTTCCGCTTCCTTGAACGAAACCCTTGGACAGATTAACCAGGCAGCAGACCAGGTAGCAAGCGGTGCAGACCAGGTAGCAAGCGGTGCACAGGCACTTTCTCAGGGTGCTACCGAACAGGCTTCTGCAGTTGAAGAATTGGCTGCAACCATTAACCAGATTTCCAATCAGGTTAATAACAACGCAAAAACTGCTGAAATTGCTAAACAGAAAGCAGATACTGTTGGTAACGAAATGATTTCCAGTAACCAGAAGATGCAGCAGATGATTGCTGCTATGCAGGAAATTAACGATACCTCCAGTGAAATCGGTAAAATTATTAAAACTATTGAAGATATTGCATTCCAGACCAACATTCTGGCACTTAATGCTGCTGTTGAAGCTGCTCGTGCAGGTGCAGCAGGTAAAGGCTTTGCGGTTGTTGCTGATGAAGTTAGAAACCTTGCAAGCAAATCTGCCGAAGCTTCCCAGAATACAGCTGCTTTGATTGAAAGCTCGCTTAAAGCTGTTGAAAACGGAAGTGCTATTGCTGACGAAACAGCTAAAGCTCTGCTTGATGCTGTAGAAGCAGTAAAAGAAGTTAACGATGCTGTACATGAAATTTCCCGTGCTTCTGCTGAACAGGCAACTTCCATTAATCAGGTTACACAGGGTGTTGACCAGATTTCCAGCGTAGTACAGACAAACTCCGCTACATCCGAAGAATCTGCGGCTGCAAGTGAAGAGCTGTCCGGACAGGCACAGGTAATGAAAAATCTGGTTGGCCGTTTCCGCTTGAGCGACGACATGGCATCAACAGGCAATTATGTTCCATCCGCAAGCTACGATTATGCAGCTCCTGCAGCAAATGAATTTGTAGAAGTAAGCAGCAAATATTAATAAAAAAATAAGGGTCTCCTGCGTTAAGCGGGAGACCCTTTTGTGATTTTCCCCGTTTTTAGTTATATGCATTAATAATGAAATTGCAGGGTTAGGTTTTTATTTGCTTTTTTTGAAGATATTTACAAATAACAAAAGGACTATTTGCAATAAATGGACATTTTTTGTTATTTCGTGGACAAAGTGCTTTAGATATGGTATTTTTAAAGCAGAGGTGAATGCCAAACAAAAGGGGGAAAACATATGCGCGGAAAATTTATAAATGCGGCAACAGTAGTATTAGATATTGCGATTGTAATTACTGTGTTGGTAGTATTTTTATTCCAGACAGCAACTTCATATTCCAATGCTGAAGAAAAACTTGATGTTCTTATTAGTGATGTTGAGCAGCATATGATGGAAAATGACGAGCAGATAAAACAGCTTACACAGAGTACAGGGGAAGACTATCTGGCTCGTGCTCGTGCGTTTGCTTACATGATAGAAGAAGACCCAACACTTATAAACTCCATGCAGAGACAAAACGAGATATTGCAACTGCTGGATGTTGATGAGCTTCATGTTACCGATGAAAACGGTGTTATTTTGTGGGGTACAGTTCCGGAATATTACGGATTTGATATGTCAACATCGGAACAAACACGCCCATTTATGGAAATTTTGAAGGACAGCAGTTATGAGCTTGCCCAAGAACCACAGCCAAACGGTACAAAGGGAATATTGTTCCAGTATATCGGTGTTGCCCGCCGTGATAAGGCAGGTATTGTCCAGATAGGCATGCAGCCAAAACGATTGGAAGAAGCTCTTGCAAGTACTGCATTAAGCGAAGTGCTTGACGATTATGTTGGTGAAGATGAGGGCGCATTTGCACTGAATGCTGCCGACGGTACTGTGGCATGGCACAAGAACAGCAAGCTTATTGGTCTTACATCCAAAGAAATAGGTTTGCCTGAGAATGCAGCAGAGTTGATTGGCGAGTATGATACATATACTGTTGACGGAACAAAAGGGTATATGACTGCTAAAGAAATAGACGATTATATTGTAGTTACATACATGGAAAATTCGTCGGTATTGGCGAATCGCAATACACAGCTTGTATTGCTGATTATAAGTGACATATGTGTTATTCTGGTTACTGTTTGGGTGCTTAATGCATTGCTTAAACGACAGATAGTTCATCCAATTCAAAAAATAGTTGCAGAAGTAGTAAAAATTGAGCAAGGCGATTTGGAAACCAAGGTTGAGGTTTGTGACAGCCCTGAATTTGCACAGTTGTCCAACGGTATAAATGCTATGGTTCGTGGTATTGTTGACAAAATGAACGAAAGCGAAAAGCTTGTTGAACAGCAGCGTGAAGCCGCACGAAAGATAAACGATATTTCTAATACACTGCGTGACCTTTCCGACCAGAACATGGATACCTCCAACAGACTTGCAGCAGGTGCGGCAGGACAAGCCGATGCTATTGCTCAACTTACAGCTAATATAGACGAGCTTGAAACACAAATGAGCTCCGATAATGAAAAGATAGACCATGCCGGACATATTTCCGCAGAGGCTGGCGAATATCTTGCAAAAGGTGTACAAACACTTAATGATTTGTCCAATGTAATGGATGAACTGAACCGCATGTCGGGCGATATTCAAAAGGTTGTAAAAGCGATAGATGATATTGCGTTCCAAACCAATATTCTTGCGCTTAACGCAGCTGTTGAAGCAGCAAGGGCGGGCGCAGCAGGCAAGGGCTTTGCTGTTGTTGCTGACGAGGTTCGCAATCTGGCAGCAAAATCGGCAGAATCGGCACGACAAACTGCTGACATGATAGGAAGTACAGTTGAGTCTATACAATCGAGTCAGGAATTGTCGGAACAGGCTTCTGCGGTTATTCGCGATGCAATGGAAAAATCCGAACAGGCAGGAAAGCTTACACAGGAAATATTGCAGGCTTCGGTAAGGCAGCGTGAAACTGTGGAAAATATTCGTGAGTCGGGCAATATGGTTGAAAGAGTTATTCAAGAAAACTCCCAGTTGGCAGACGAGTCCAAGCAGGGGGTATCCGGATTGCTTCATGAGGTTGAAACACTGCAATCCATTTCTACACAAACAGTTTAATGTTAAACGGGTTATAAACAGCAAAAACTCCCTTATTCGGGAGTTTTTGCTGTTTATGCTTTATGTGGGAAATATGAAAACAAACTATTGACGAAGCAAAGCTGTGTTGCTGTGAGAATAATCAAAAATAAATAAGGCGGTACGCATTTGTGTGCGTACCGCCTTTTAAGCTGTTGTTTAAGCGTAAGTGTCAAGAATGTGACCAAAAGAAGGAGCAGGCTGAGTTTGCGGAATACTTGCGATAAGCTGGAGTGCCTGAGCTTCTTGTGTTTCCATTGTTTCTTTGAGCATTGCCATGTTAACGGCATTCATGGTTTGACTGATAGTCATATCAATTACAGAAGCGGTTGAAATGTCCATAATACTCCCTCCTTTTGTTTAATTATAATACAAAAATTTGGGAAAATCAATTAAACAAATGTTAAAAATATGGCGGAGTTATAATTTTACATGAGGCTCAAAAAGACAGTATAGAATTTACAAGGATTTTGGGGTTGATTGTTGTTGAATTTTTTGTGAAGGCTTCGATTTACAGCGACAAGACTCGACAAATTGCGACAAAATCCGTCAAAGTGATTTTTTGAAATATTTATTTAATTAGGCGGAATGGGGAATTTTTGCTTTAAAATACAGCAGAATATACACTTTAGGCGACATATATTGAATTTACATATCTAACAATATATACTGGTTCGGGATATTTAAGTAATGTGTAAAATATCCTTGCGGTGGGAATAAAAATTGGTTTTGAGTGGTTTGTGAGTATTTACGGAAAGAGAGAGGTATGAGGAAGGTATTTATTGAGGAGTTAAACGATAATGTGGTTTACGAGATGATAATTTCGGAGAGGTTTATTGATGATTACGGCAGAATTAAGGTTTACGGAATGCGTGTTTACCGAGAGTCAATTTTGAATGAAATTTACGAGGTGGAGGATATTTCGTCCAGAGCGGATGAGGTAATTGCATTGCTTGAGCTTGCAGCAAAGCACAAAATGTTGCCAGTGCATCTGGAGGATGTTGTTTACGACTTTATATCGTACAGTTTTTAGGAGGTGCTGATTGGTTAAGCTTAAAATAAAAAGGCGTCACTGATGAAAAAACATCAGCGACGCGGATTTTATTGTCTTAATATTAATTGGATAGCCACACAGTAGGGTCCGCCCTGTACAGTGAAAGCAGGGCCGAGGGGAAGAATTTTGCTTGGAACGGTTGGGAAATGTCCTGCAAGAATCATTCTTGCTTTTTCGGCAAGGTCCGGAGCTTCACTGTGCATTATGTAAATGGTATAGTTTTCATTTATATCGAATTTTTTTTCGTATTGAATTGGCAACAGCGTCAATTCCGGCAGAAAAGGTTCGTTTTAATGCAAGCTTTTCGATGCGGCATCCATCGTCGGTTTGGACAAGTACAGGAACAATTTTGAGCATACTTCCTATTGCTGCAGCTATTGGGGTAAGGCGGCCGCCTCGTCTTAAAAATCCAAAGTCCTGAGGGATAAGGTAGGATGCACTGTTATCGATAGAGGGTTGCAGCTTGTCCACAATTTCTTTTGCGGTCATGCCCATGTTTGCGTATTCCAACGCTTTAAGTGTAAGGTACTGGTGAGGGCCTGCAAGAGTTTTTGTGTTTATAACTGTTATGTTGTCGGCATTTTCGGATATTTTTGCAGCACTGCAAGCAGAACGATAGGTTCCGCTGAGACCATCTGTCATTGCAAGCATGAGAATTTCGGTGTCGGGATAGCTGTTCATAGCATCGATAATGGAACCGATTGCAGGCTGTGAGGAGGTTGGGTGCTGACCTTCCTTACCGTATTTGTTTACAAGGTCAACAAAATATTTGTTTGATATGTCAACAAGGTCAAGGTAGGTTTGACCGTTTATTGAAACACTAAGCGGCAGAACATCAAAGCCCATTTCCTTTGCTTGCTCCGGTGAAATTAGGGGGGAACTGTCGGTAATAATTTTAACCATGGAACACACTCCAATCACTGCGGTTAAAGCAGTTAGTTTACAATATCAGAGTATCATACGGTAACATACAAGTCAAATAAACAAGAATTTTGCCGAATGGTGTAAAATAACAATAAAAAATCTCCCCCAAAATCATGGGGGAGATTTTTTTAGTCCTGACGGAGAATTGCCTGTATTGCTACACAGCTTGGGCCGCCCTGTACGGTGAATGCAGGGCCAAGGGATATAATTTCGCATGGGACATTTGGAAAATGACCTGCAAGGAGCATTTTTGCTTTTTCGGCAAGTTCCATTGTTTCGCTGTGCATTACATAAAGGTTGTAGTTTTCATTAATGTTAAGTTTGGTACGCATTGCGTTTGCAACAGCATCAACACCTGCGGCAAATGTGCGTTTAATTGCAAGCTTTTCAAGACCGTTTTCGGTATGTAAGAGAACAGGTACGATTTTTAAAACACCGCCGATTGTTGCAGCAAGTGGTGTAAGACGACCACCGCGTTTAAGGAAGCCGAAGTCGTTTGGAATGAGGCAGGAAACACAGTTTTCCATGGATGGCTGGAGTTTATCCACAATTTCTTTTACGGACATGCCTTGGTTTGCGTATTCCAATGCTTTAAGCGTAAGGTAACGGTGTGGACCTGCAAGAGTTTTGGTGTCCAGCACTGTAATATTTTCAGGATGGTCAGCAAGCTGAGCAGCACTGCAAGCGGAACGGTGAGTACCGCTGAGTACATCGGACATGGTGAGTACAAGAAGCTCCTGGTCAGCAGGATAGCTGTTCATAGCATCAAGCATGGAACCGATTGATGGCTGCGAGGAAGTTGGGTGGTGGCCTTCCTTACCGTATTTATTTACAAGCTCAACGAATTCTTTATTATTTATATCGACAAGTTCAACATAGGTTTCACCCTTCAAGGTAACAGACAAAGGAACGGATTGAAAACCCATTTCTTTTGCATCGGCAGGGGAAATAAGAGGTGAACTGTCGGTGATAATTTTAACCATATTATACGCTCCAATCGTTTTTTTGGGCAGGAAAGCCGTTCGCTTACCTGAGAGAGTGATGTGGTTTATAATACCAGATTATCATATATATATAATCATGTCAAACGAAATGCGTGTTTGTTTGACAAAGTTTTGTTATCGTGATAAGCTGATTACATATATATTAAAGGAGGGAGATAAGGTGACGGAGCGTGATACAAACAGCTGCATGTATCTGTTGGATTTTCATTGTCCAAGGTATAAGGAACTGCCCGACATTGGCTTATATATGGACCAGGTAGTGCATATATTGGATGAAGTTTTTGTGGCACTGTACGGTGTTAGCTCGGCAATTACTCCTTCAATGATAAACAACTATGTTAAGCAGGGAATAATACAGCCGCATGTAAAGAAAAAGTACAGCCGTGACCACATGGCGTATTTAGTGGTTGTGTGCTTGCTAAAACAGATATTTACCATGTCCGAGATATGTACGCTTTTGGAAGTGCAGCAGCGAGCAAAGCCGGTTGGGGAGTCGTATGATATATTCTGCGGATTGCTTGAAAAATCGCTGAGATATGTTGTGCTTAGAAACGAGGAGGATAATCCGTTTTTAGGAAGTTCGGATACTTATGAAGCAAAACTGCTTAGAAGTTCGATACTTGCGGTGGCACACACCTTGTATGCAAAAATAATGACAGCGTAAAACCCATTTGCAGCCGAAAGGTTTGCAGATGGGTTTTATTTTTTACATAAAGGATTATTCTTAGGGGAGAATGCATTGGCAAAGCAGCAAGCTTGCCGTTTCGTCAGTGGCTTTCTCCGATAAGGAGGATATGGCAGAGATTTACCGTTTTATGTAATGGGAAAAATTAATATAGGAATGTTACAGGTTTCGAGTCGAAAATACATTACAATGTTACAAAGCTGTGATATAATTAGGGAGCAAGTGTAGAACTTGGGTTATTACAGCATAGTTTAATTTGCAAAAGAAGTTACATATTGTATAAGGAAATAGAGGAACAGATAATGCAAACGATAGTTTTTATGGGGAACAATCAAAAGGTTTTAAAGTTTTTGGCTTCCTTGCTGGAAAGCGAGGGATATTTGACAATAACAAGCGGATTTGACAAGGAAGTGCTTGACATTTTGGAAAGCATTAAGGCTGACATGATAATAGTAGATGCTGCACTTAAAGGTGTGGACAGTGTTAAACTGATTGAGGACTTAACAGGAATTGGCGGAAAAGGGCTGCCGTTGCTTGTAATGGCAGACAAAAGCACAGTTGCAGCTTGCCAAGAAAGTGCGTTGCTTGCCGAAAGCCATACGGGATATATTTGCAAGCCAGTAGTACCCGAAGATTTGCCGACAAAGGTAAGACAGTTGCTGCGTGAAAAGCGTGACAGCAACGGTACAATGCTTATGGGTAATGTGTCGCTTGATGCGGCAGCGAGCATAGTAAAAACGGAAGATTCAGCGGTTTCGTTGTCACGCAAGGAGTTTGCAATACTGCAAAAGCTGCTTACCAAGCCGCATCATATTTTTACCCGAGAAGAAATACTGCATGCAGCGTGGGGTGTTGAAACCGATGCCGATGCAAGAACGGTTGATGTACATATAAAAAGACTGCGTTCCAAGCTGGAAAGCCTTGCAAATGTGCAGATAGGCACTGTGCGCGGGGTTGGGTACAAAGCTTGGGTAGGGTGAGAGAGACTTATATATAATAATTAAGTAATAACAAGGGGCTGCGGATGCGGTGCCTTGTTTTGTTTTGCGAACGGAGTTGCGGCAGCGGCAGTTAGTGCGGATTTGTTCACCGCACCGCCAGTAGGCTTCGCCCTTGGGAGAAGCTGTCAGCATTAGCTGACTGATGAGGGGAGATGGCAGAGGCTTACCGTTCTATCAAAACTAAGATAGAAAATAAAACTTCGTGCGCCCCCTCAACCACCGCAAGCGGTCCCCCTTCTCCCTATGGGAGAATGCATTGGCAAGGCAATAAATTTGCTGTGCCGCCAGTAGGCTTCGCCCTTGGGAGAAGCTGTCAGCATTAGCTGACTGATGAGGGGTAACAGCAGAGTTTTAGCGTTCTATCCAAGCTAATGTAAACAATGAAACTTCGTGTTTCCCCTCATCCGCTTCACTGTGTTCAGCACCTTCTCCCCTAAGGAGAAGGCTTTGGCAAAACCCAAAAAACTTCCGCTTTGCCAGCAGGTTCACCCTCAAGGGGAAGGCGTTGGCAAAGCAATAAGATTGTCGCTTCGTCAGAGGGAGCCTGCGGGCAAGGGTTTGCTGGAAATGCACCTATTGTTAAACATTGTAATAATTAAAGTAAATGCATGGTACAAAAAACGGAAAAATTACAAATTACAGGTGAATTGTGGTGGGTGTATGCTGAAAAGGTGTGTTTTTTGCTGTTTTTGGGACTATGGTTAACGCAAAAGTAAAGAAAAAATTACAAGTTTGTAACCGTTGGTAACAGTTGTGTGTTGAAAATAGGTGTGTGAAGTTGGTTAGATTTGACGGTGAAATTGATGTTAATGGGTAAAAAAGTTGGGTTTAATTATAAAGCAGATTAATATATTACGGATGAAAACATTAAAATATTAATATAGTTACAAATTGGATAAAATAATTACAAAACACTTGCAACGGTTACAAAGTGGTGTTATACTACAAGTGCAGATGGCAATAAAACAAAATTTATTGCAAAAATAATTTGTAAATTTTAAGGAGGACTTTTCCAATGAAAAGATTTATGTCTGTTGCACTGGCAACTGCAATGATCGCTTCCATGGGCGTTACTGCTTTTGCTAAAAACGATGATTACCTGTACGATGTTAAAGAAGTTGAAGCTCTCACAGCTGGTTGGGAAACAACTAACGCTGATAAAGACGAAATCTACTTCGTACTTGCTGTTGATGGCAAAGTAATCGTTGACGATGTTACTGATGCTGCGACTCAGGTTGAATACTCTGAAATCGAAGATGTTGATGACCTGAAAGTAAACCTCAAATTCACTGACGGTGAAGAATATGTTGTTGACTACTACATCGATGCTATCGATGATAACACTGCTACTTATGATGAGTGCTATGCAGTTATCTTCGAACTGAGCGACAACTACACAACCAAAAAACAGAAAATTAAAGGTGAACTCACCCTTAAAAACAAAACCAAAAAACTCATCGATGAAAAAGCATTCAGCATCAACCTCGACGCTGAAAAATTCGTAGTAGACGAAGATGCTGTAAATGGTGCACTGTCTGATGATGACAAAGAAGCTCTCGGTTCTGAATACGACTTCGACGGTGAAGATGTATACATCAACCTCGTTGACTTCAACGACGGTAAATACATCGTTGCTGACTTCTCCGCTAAAGTTGAAAACATCGAACTCGAAGACAACAACGGCTTCTACTTCGACGTTAAAGCTTCTGACCAGGGCAAACTGAACCTGACCTATGACAACGTTGCAATCAAATCCGTTGCTCGTATGGCTCCAGTTGATGCTGACCTGACCTTCTACAACTTCTACGGTTACCCAGAATTCGACTTCACTGGTAAAGTTACTCTGACTCCAGAAGAAGACGATGTTGAATACTTCGTATACTCCGTTGCTAAAGACGGTTCCATCTCCAAAATCAACGCTAAACTGAACGATGATGGCGATGCTTACGAATTCAAAACCAGAACTCTCGGCTGCTATGTTCTGTCCGACATGGAACTGGATGTTGAAGAAGATGCTGCTGTTGAAGCTCCAGTAGTTGACGATGCTCCTGTTGCTGAAGATGCAGTAGTAGTTGCTCCAGAAACCGGCAAAACCAACCCAGGTACCGGCTGCTAATCAATAGCTTAACTTAATAAGCAATAATTAGCTTTCTGCTAACCGAAAGCCGGAGGTTAACCCCTCCGGCTTTTGAAATAAGGGAATAACTTTTGTGAGTTGTTCCTTTATTTCAAAACAGAAGGCTCTTTGTTTCTACAATAGAAAAAAGACCACTCTGTTTTTGTACTTGCCAAAAAACGGAGTTGTTTTCGTTTTTAAAAATCTTTATGTGAAAATTCCTATACGGGGAGGAAAAGAGTATGAAAAAATTTATTACGCTGTCTCTTGCCGCAGCAATGATTGCAAGCATGGGTGTTACTGCGTTTGCAAAGAAAAATGATGATGAAGTTGCCGATTACGATGATATTGTACTTGAAAGAACAACAGCAGTTGTTGGTGAGGACTTCTTGTACATTCCGTTGAGAATTAATGGTAAGCATATTGATGATGTTTATGATGGAGGAAGCGAAGAATTTTTCTACATCACGGACGGAAGTGGTGCAAAAGCTGAATACAATACCATTGATTGCGACCAGATTAAAGACTTTGATGACATGAAGCTCAAAGTTACAATTAACACAGGTAAAGACTATGTTCGTTCCTGCGATTTGGATGAAATTGATGATGATGATTTCGACGATTTCGAATTTGGCGGAAATAGCGATCAATGGAACGGTGTTTACGCTGTTTGCATTGAACTGAAGGATTTTTACGAAGCTGATACACTCACAATCAAAGGTACTGCAAAAATCCAGAAAAAAGGTGGCAGCACCATTGATGATTACGATTTTAACTACAAAATCAAAAACTCCTCCAGTGGCAACACTGTAAAAATTGATGATGGTGAAATTAAATCCGCACCAAAGGATTTGTGGACAAAAGACAGCACTGAAAACAATATTGAAGTTGAAGGTATAGAAGTTGATGACGATGAAGTAACAATTACATACCCAGAGTTTGATGGTAATGTTGTTGACTTTGGCAGCCATGAAGAAATGCTTTACTTGGAAGGTGAAGACTTTAACTTTGAAGTAAAACTTTCCGACCAGGGTAAAGTTGCACTTAAATTTGACAATGACTCCATTAAGTCTGTTGCAAGAGCAGCTGACGAAGATGCTGACCTTACATTCTTTAACTTCAAAGGTAATCCTGAATTTGACTTCACAGGTACAATGACTGTTACATTGCCTGATGAAGATGAAGAATACTGGCTGTACTCCATTGATGAAGATGGCGATTTGACCGAAATCAATGCTAAATTGAACGATGACGATGATGCTCTTGAATTCAAAGCAAGAACACTTGGTTCTTTCGTTCTGTCTGACATGGAGCTTGATACCCGTGACCGTGATGATGATGATGACATCTACTTCGAAGAAGAGGAAGACGATGCAGATATGCCTGTTGATGACCCAATTATTGGCGGTGGTACAACAGGTGTAGTTGCAGACAAAAATATTCCTACCACAGGTTCTGAAGACTTTGTAGGTGTTGCTTCTGCGTTGGCTGCGGTATCTGCTATTGCTGCAGGTGCAGTTGTTTTCAGAAGAAAGAAATAATAAGTAATTTTGATGAAAAATCCCACTGATTGCTCAGTGGGATTTTTGCGTTTAACCGTTTATGAAATGTGCGGCGCACTGCTTTAATTCGCCAAGGGTGGAAATTTCCACACCGCTTTCAAGCAAACGCTGTTTTATGAGAGGGGGTAAGGTGGAAAAGTAGGATGATAATTCGGGATTGTTAAGGTAAACATCCTCGTGCAGTTTTTTCATTTTATTACCCTCCTTACGGATGCAAAAATGCATCTGTTGTTATTTTGTGAGGGTAAGGGCGAAAAACACAAGTAAGATTTAGCCACCAAGGGTTATATCTTGTTTTTGGTACCAATCAAGAGCTGCAAAAAAATCGTTTTGGGAAAAATCGGGCCACAGGCTATCGACTACATAAAAATCTGCATATACTGATTGAACGGGTAAAAAACCCGACAAACGACGCATACCACCCCAACGGATAATTAAGTCGATACGGGAAATATCGTGAGACATGAGGGAGTTTAGGATTTCGTTTCGATTGGTTGTGTTAAGTGACAGCTCGGACATATCCCATTCCCAACCATAGTTTACAAGGAAATTCACTTTCATTCCACCGCCGTTAAGGTGTTGGCGTGTGGTGAATTTTTTTAATTGTTCAGGAAACATTTGTGATGCACTGTTTCCGACAACCAACAAAGAAACGGGGTGCTGTGCTATTATTTCCACAGCAGTAACACAGGCATTTGAAAAAGCAGAAAACTGAGCTTGCGGACGCTTGCAGTTGTCGGTTGTGAAGCCATAGTAGGTAATTTCTTCCACGCCTTGTTCTTTTGCAAGCTCAAGCAGCTGAAGCCCCGGATTAAGGCCGAACTTGTAGCCGTCTTGTTTGTTTAAACCTTTTGACGATGCCCAGCGACGGTTGCCGTCGGGGATAATTCCGATGTGGCGTGGTATTCTCAAATTTTTGTCCTCCGCTTTTTTATGATATATGTTATTAGTATTGGGGTTTTGCTGCAAAAAATACATATGAATTTATTGAATTTTAAATACATATAAAACAATTGTAAGGGAGGGGGAAATCTTGAATAATTGGAAAACTCAAACCTGCCGTGAAACAGATGCATTTGTGCCGATACTATCCAAAGAACAGGAGGAAGCACTGTTTGGTGATTTTTTGAAAAGGAAAAAACATCAAGATGATGAGCAAGAGTGTGTAATTGGTTTTATTTGGATAGATGGAGCGGGGTGCGGCGGAGAATTGGCAAGCGTAATGGAGATTGAAAGAGTATATCCCGTAAAGTGTATTTATATGCCGTCGGTTATGAATGGGGTTGGAATAACGGACGAATGGAATTTGGAAAAAATTAAAACACCGTACTTTTTACTGGTCAGCGGAGGGATTTCATTCGGAAGAGGAGAAATGGAAACAAGATATAAGGGTAAAATATTGACTTCATGGGAGGTAATTGAAAAACTGGCGGTTGAGGCTGTTCAAGTGATATTGCTTGGAGATTGTGCATGTGAATGTTTGAAAAAGAAATTTAAAAATGCTGTTTTTATACCCGGATGCCCTGTGAAAAGCGAATACTTGGAGATGGTGTTTAAGGAGATGTCGCAAGGGTCTGTGCTGAAGATTGGCGTTGATGGTTTGCCTGTATGGTACAAAAAACCAAATGTGGGTGTTGGCAAGGTGAGAAAAAACAGCGGTGGTAAGAAGCAGCAAAGGCGTTTTGTTAGAGGGTGGTGACTTTATGGCAGAGACAATGGTTATAAATCCTTTATTTCGTGTTGGGGGGAAGCTTGAAGTAAGTGTGAGAATTGAGCAGGGGATAATATCTAAAGCGATGGTCAGCGGATTGGTGCGCAGAAATTTTGAAAGTGGTTTAGTAGGTGAACGGGTTGATGCAGCATGGCATAAGGCGGCAAGGTTATGCGCATTTTGCGGAGAGTCACATAGATTTGCTGCTGAAAAGGCTCTGGGAATAATAGAGGATTTGACTCCGTTAGATGAGTTTTTGCTGGCGTTTAATATAGCTGTGGGACATATAAAAAATTTCTATTGCAACATATTGCCTGATTATGTTCTTTTTAAAAGGGGCGTACCTTTTATTATTGGAGGAGAGTCGGCAGATATTCGCTTTGATAAAAAACAAAATGATTTGAATGATGAACATCGTGTAAAGGTGATGCGGGAAATTTGTGCGGCAATCAAGGTTGTAAAAGATAATCGCAGCAAAAAAATAGGGGTAATTGATGCACTGAAGATTGAAAATGCAATATTGCACTTAAAAACAGCGTATGAAATGATGTGCGAGGACCATGACAGGCTTTGCCGAATGTATGAAGATATGTATGCGGTGGGTGGCGGAAGTACAAATTTTATTGATTTTGGAGGATTGCCAAGGTGCAGCGAAAAGGCGGCAGCAGTAACTCCTATAAAGAGTGTTGTTCCTAATTTGGATAAGGTGACGCGGGATACAATCAGATGTTGGAGGGATGATAGAGGTAAAATCTGTTACGAAAACAAATCGGCTTACAGCCATTTATTCTTGGCGGAATATGATGGGATGCCGTATGAAATGGGTGCTATTGCAAGACAAAAAATAAAAGGGAAAAAGGTAAGATGTTCGGTAATGGACAGGATAGATGCGATAACGGAAGAATGTGGGGATATTATACATATTTTGCCTGAGCAGCTTGAAGCAGCTGGAAAAATGGGAGAGGGTAAAATGTATCGTCGACCGAGTGATGGAAAACGAATAGCGGTAATTCCTGCGAGTGGCGGAAGTGTTATACATTCTTGTCGAGTGGTTGGCGGTATAGTTAAAGAATACAGGATAACAAGTCCATGTAATTGGAATTTGGGTCCGCAAGATGTGCGGGGAAATCCGTCACCTGTTCAAACTGCACTGTTGGGAACTGAGGTGCCTGACAGAGAGGGGGCGGAGGTGGTAGTATCCAGAATAGTACATAGCTTTGTGCCTTGTATTTATTGTGGAGGATAAAAAAACGAGAAGCTGCCGTTGGGCAGACTTCTCGTTTTTTTAAAGCTGTGAAAGATTGTAAGGTGTTTCGGGGTAAACAAAATGGTTAAGCCAGTTTGTAAAGAAAAGGTTTGCATGGCTGCGCCATGTTTGCACAGGCTGCAGTGCAGGGTCGTTTCCCGGGAAATAGTTATATGGTATTGGTGGGTTCATTCCTTTTCTTACATCTCGGAAGTATTCGTCGGCAAGTGTATTGGTGTCGTATTCACTGTGACCGGTTACGAAGAACTGGCGAAGCTCGCGACATTCGATAAGGTGGACTCCGGCGATAGAGGATTCGCACAGTACCGAAAGCTTTGGATTTGCCAGAATGTCCTCTTTGCGCACCTCGGTGTGACGGCTATGAGGTACATAGAAGGTGTCGTCAAAGCCGCGGAGGAGTGGGTGCAGGTCGACACACATACGGTGTGGGAAAACACCAGACATTTTTTGTTCAAGCGGATATTTTGGAATTTTGTGATGATAGTAAAGTCCTGCCTGTGCTGCCCAACACACATACAGAGTGGAAAAAACATGAGTTTTGCTCCATTCCATGATTTCGCAAAGCTCGGGCCAGTAGTCGACTTCTTCAAACGGCATTGTCTCGACCGGTGCGCCTGTGATTATCATTCCGTCGAAGCGTTGGTCTTTAATATCATCGAAGCATTTGTAAAATTTGAGCAGGTGTTCCTGCGGGGTGTTCTTAGATGTGTGGGTAGCGGTCTGCATGAGCTCGACATCCACCTGAAGAGGGGTGTTGCCTATAAGACGCAGGAGTTGGGTTTCGGTTTCGATTTTTTTTGGCATGAGGTTCAAAATGAGTATTTTAAGCGGGCGGATGTCCTGTGTTACGGCGCGCTCTTCGGTCATAACAAAGATTTTTTCAGATTCCAGTATTTCCTTTGCGGGGAGAGAAGAAGGGATGTTAATTGGCATTGGTGTCAGCCTCCGATACAAACTGCCTTTAATACGGCTAAAGATTATGTTTTCAATTTTACAGCAAAGTTATTTTCATTACAATATATAAATAGAAGAATAAGCTTATCATTTTTTAAATATGAAAGCTGCAACCTAAGTTAGAAAAAATCGGCGCAATATTTAGTGGTAGAGGAAGATGAAAAACTACCATATATACCAAGGGATAAAAAAGGAAGAAAAATAGTAAAAAAGGTGTTGACAATGGGTGAATGGTGTGATAATATAATCAAGCTGTCTCGCGAGGGACTGCTGAGAACAAGAAATGGAAGACCCGCAAGAGAGGGACAACAAAATTTCTTAGAAAAAAAGCAGTTGACAAAAGCGAGAGGGCATGATATAATAATCAAGCTGTCAACGAGGGT
>JAFYSU010000035.1 GCA_017559185.1 Oscillospiraceae bacterium | reverse complement strand
TCACGATTAGCAATTTCCCCAAACCTTTTTGCTATGTAACTCCATGGGTTAATGGGGATTGGCGCAAGCTGCACCAATCCCGTAACAGCAACAAAAACTGCTGCCGTTCCCGTTACAATGTCGTTTATACTCATAGCTTTTTTATTCCTCCCTTTTAATGGAACAGCCCCACCGTTTTCGGCAGGGCTGATTGTTCGATTTACTCATTATTTTCAAGAATTTCAATCAGTTCTTTGTACTCACTTTCGGAGATAGAGCCAACGGCATAAAAAACATCAATTTTTTCTCTCAAACCATCGGTCTGCCCTTTTTCGATAAGTCTTTTAATTGTTCTGTACAGCATAATTTTTCTTCCTTTCAGTTTTTATATACCAAGCTCAAGCATTGTTAATCTGAATTCATGGTCAACAAGCATTGCGGCGGCATCATCTTCCGCTGTTGGTTCTGTTTCTTTTTCGGGAATTTCGGGTATTTCCCTTGCTTTGAAACTCACAACCTCTGTTCCCTCGTCATTCAGTTCAATATCGCAAAAGCCATGTGTTGCAAGTATGTCCTGCACCATATCATCGGGAACAACGGCATAATCATCACCATATGGGTTTTCACTCCAAGCGGCATTTGTTTGAATATCACGAACGGAATATTCTCCAAATACTGCCTTGGATATAGCACAAAATGGATTTTGTCTTGTTTGAATTTCGTCCATAATATCCCCCTTAAATTACTTGATAGGTATAGGTTACACCGCTTGCGTTAAGACGGTCATCGGCAGTTGTCAATGTTATTACACCATCTTTATAAATAGCTTCATTTGCCTTAATAGACCTTACCTCATTTGCACTAAACAATATCCCAGAACCATTTGTTAGAACGGCACTTCCTTTTGAACTTGTTAAGAGCAACATTCTACCAATACCGCCAACATTTATTGTTCGCTCAGTTGATGAGCCTGTACCTGTATAAGTACCAGTAGGTTTATTATGTTGACCGTAAAGGGTGTAGTGAGTGTATACACCGTTATAATAATCTATTACCCTTGCGGAATTAGCGAGAGAATATCCTGTTCGATTACTGATACCCAGTGATATATTATCATTGGAATAATCGTTATCTCCAACGGTCATATACATTGAGTTCCCAATATGTTGAATATTCCCCTTGGATTTCGTGTAGGTATTATCAAATCTAACACTTGGGTATCCGTTTTTTTGTATGGTCACATCGCCAAGAAGAGTTCCTCCATACAACGGTAAATATCCTGTTGTCCAATCACTGACAGTTCCCGATTGCTTATACCGCATAAATGGAGTTTTGGTTCCTGATAAGAAAGCTATCTGGTAGCCATAAGTCGCTGAAGATACACAACTTAAAACCCACCCATACGCAAAGGTGCTTACACCATACTTATATGGTGTTCCTAATGTATTGGCATCAACTCTATACCATGAATAGTCTCCTATTTGTTGTATGATAACATCCATGTCATAGTCAGCACTTCTTGCATCTGTCCACGGTATTGCACCTACCTGTGCAGCTGTTACACCGTGCGGGTTACTTTTATTCGATGTATGGGCAGTAAGTTCAGGTGTGGTTGCATAATCCCCTCCTGCTATTGCCTGTGCCTTTTCGGCTGCTGCTTCCGCTTTTTGTACAGCTTCGCTTAACTCGTTCACCGCATCAACAGCAAGATGCCCCAGCGTAATGCTTTTGCTTTTCACACCTGCCGTTACCGTATGACTGCTGCCGCTGTCCGTAACCGTAAAGTCAATCTGTCCGCTGTCATTAAAAGCATAGCTGTCGGAAAACTTTGCAAGCGATATTGTAGTTTTTGTGCCGTCTTTCAAAGTGGCAATAAGATTTGACCCCGAAAGCTGTACACTTACAACGCTTTTGTCACACAAGGCTTTAAGCTGTGCCAAAACAGCACCCACATTTGTACCGCTTAAACCGCTTACCGCTGTTCCAATGTTTTGTGCCCCCGTCACGCCGGAAAGCTC
>JAFYSU010000034.1 GCA_017559185.1 Oscillospiraceae bacterium | reverse complement strand
AGGCTGTGAACCTCATCAAAGAAAAGAATAACATTGCCTGCCTGCTTAATATCGTTAACAAGACCTTTTACTCTGCCCTCAAATTGTCCGCGGAACTGCGTACCTGCAACCAAAGAGGTAAGGTCGAGCAGATACAGTTCTTTGTCACGAAGTTTTTGGGGAACATCGCCCGCAGCAAGACGAAGTGCAATGCCTTCGGCAATGGCTGTTTTACCAACACCGGGTTCACCTATAAGACAAGGATTGTTTTTGGTTCTGCGGTTGAGTATCTGAAGCACACGATATATTTCTCGGTCACGACCGATAATGCGGTCAATTCTGCCTTCGGCAGCTTTTTTAGTCAAGTTTTCGCAGTGTGCTTCAGGGAATTTGAAGTGTTTGGCGTGTTTCTTTTCCTTGCGTTTTTCATTGTCATCCGAGTCGGAGCCGCCTTCTTGGTCCTCATTATCTTTTTTTGATGCTTTTGCACCGCCGAAAAGGCTTTCAAGGAAGGACGAGGTTTGAGCTCCGCCAAATTCAAAGCCGTTTTCCTTACCCGATTCAAGAGCTTCCATCAAGCCCGACATATTGTCGGTCATTTCGGAGAGTTCATCATCGGTTATGCCAAGCTGTTCAACCATATCGGTTACAGGTTTTATGCCAAGCTCTTTGGCACACTGTATGCAAAGACCTTCGTTTATGGTTTGGTCACCCTCCATGCGGCTCATAAAAACGACTGCCATTCGTTTTTTACAGCGGGTACACATCATATTAATCATAAAAAATTTCCTTTCCATAGAATGTCTGACTATATGCATAGATTTAAAATCGTATTTTCAAGTATACGGGTTTTTATTATACAGCACTATTGTGAACAGGGTATGAAGGCTTAATTTAACAATAGTAATCCCTGTTGTGAAATTTCTTTATAATCTAATAATTTTAGCCTACAAAGTAAATTTTGTAAATATTTTTTCACAGTGATAAATGCGACAGCGGTTTAATATACATTAAACAAAAAAGGACATACAGCAGCACAGCAGGAGGAAGCATGAGAAAAAAACGAGGATATATGAAAAGATACATAAAATACAACCTAAGAAAAAAGGGTGCAGCACTGACTTTAACGGCTTTGTTTTTGTTGGGACTGTTTTATGGCAGCCGATATGATTTAGCGTTAACGGACGACAGTGCCGTTTTTTTGCTGCGCTTGTGCCAGCCTTTGGGTGAAGCCGATTTTTTGAGCTTGGTGAAAAACAGCTTTGCATCATTTACTTTGTTTTTGCTTTTTTGGATGCTTTGCGGGTTAAGTGCGGTCGGGACAATATTTGCGGCAGCTGCGGTAGCGGTAAGAGGAATAGCCTTTGGTATTGGTGCCGCTGCGGCTTTTTCAACGGGTGGGGCATGGTATTACCGCATTGTTAGCCTGCCGCAGATGATAATATGGTTAATGATTGCGATACCTGCGGTGGAAAGATGCTGCAGGCTTTCTTTAAAGCTTATTTCAGTTTTGGTTGGGGGCAGGTGTGCGGAAAACAAAGGTGAAATTGCAAGTTATTTTGCTTTCTTTGGAGTGATGTGGGGGTGTTCGGCAGCGGGGGCAGTTTTTTGTGCGTTGGCAGAACTGATTTTCAATGCTGCAGTGGGATAATATATTGGAAATTTGAGTGCTGCAAAGGCAAATGTTTCAAGGATATTCCTATTGACCGAAACGGCATGAAAGTGTAAACTTAAAAGGAGTTTATATCAATAAATATGCAGTTTGCAAACAGGGTGAAAGCTGCGTGTTGAACACCTTAAAAATAAGCTGGAGGCTTATGTTTAATGAAAAAGATTTTAGCGGCATTTCTTGCCTGCGTTACAATATTAAGCGTGTCGGGCTGCGGTAAGCAGGAGCTGTCCCCGTCCGAAATAAAGCCGATAGGCGGAATAGTTAGACTTGAGGAAGTCGAGCTTCCTGAGACAGAGGAAGAAAACCCTCCTGCGGATGAAGAACTGCAAGAGGATACCAAAGAAGCTGATACACAATCCGAAAAAAAGGAAACCGCTGAAACTCAAGAAAAAGCTGAGGAACAAAAACCTGCCGAAGAAGAAAAGACAGAGGCAAAAGAACAGGCAGATAATCAGCCTGAAAAACAGCAGGAACAGCAAAGTACACAGGAAGAGCCTGAAGCTGATGACACACCGCAGGAAGAGCCTCAGCAGCTTGAAGTTGTTGAGGTGCCGAATACAAAACCTACCGACCTTACAAGCGGTCAAGCAGTTCAGCAGCAGACGGTAAAGGAAGAAAAAAACGAAAAGACCGATAAAGCTGACGAAGATGAAGAGGACGAAGAAGAACAGGCGGTACATACAAGCACTGTTAAACGAACCGGTGAAATAAAAGCGATATGGATATCGTATCTTGATTTCCTTACACTGATGCAGGGCAAAAGCCAAAGCCAATTCACAAGCAGTATAGGTAATGCTTTTGACAAAATTAAAAGTACAGGTCTTAACACTGTAATAGTTCAGGTTCGTCCGTTTGGTGATGCACTGTATGACTCCAAATATTTCCCATGGTCGTACATAGCATCAGGCACCGAGGGCGTTTCACCGGGATATGACCCGCTTAAAATAATGATACGCGAAGCCCACAACCGCGGATTGCAGATAGAAGCATGGGTAAACCCTTACAGAATAAGAATAGGCGGATACACAAAGGCAATTTGTGATGATAACATTGCAATGGAATGGTATCGCAGCGGTACGGGCGATGTTGTTAAATACAACGGAGGTTTTTATTACAATCCGGGCAGTGAAAAAGCACAAAACCTGATTGTAAAAGGTGTAGTGGAAATCGTAGAAAATTATGATGTCGACGGAATACACTTCGACGATTACTTCTACCCTACAACCGACACTGCATTTGATAAAACAACCTACAAAAACAGCGGTACAAGCCTTTCGTTGGCGGACTGGCGCCGTGAAAATGTAAATAAGCTTGTAAAAGCTACTTATTCCGCAATAAAGAAAGTCGATTCTTCTGTTCGTTTCGGAATAAGCCCGCAGGGCAACTTCAGCAACAACTACAACCAACAGTACAGTGATGTTGAACTTTGGATGCGAAAATCGGGTTATGTGGACTATATTTGTCCGCAGCTTTACTGGGCATTTAAACATAAAACAGCTCCGTACAAAAGCATGGTTGCCGAGTGGGACAGCAAGGTGCGCAGCAGTGATGTTGAACTGTACATCGGTTTGGCGGCATACAAAATTGGCACAGCCGAAGCGTCGTATGCAGGCGAAGGTGTTAACGAATGGAAAACCAACAGCAACATTCTTGCAAGAATGGTTGAAACAGCACGAACTGCCGACAATTACGGCGGATTTATGCTGTTTAGATATGATTCGCTTTACAATCCGTCAAGTGGTGTGAGTGCACAGGTTAAAAAAGAACTTAGCAACTTGAAGGAAGTTTTATAACAATACGGCAGCATAAACAGGGCACAGAGCTTTTGTTTATGCTGTTGTTAAGAAAAGAAAGATTACCGTTTAGCAAAACAGGAGGAATTTTAAGGTGGCAAGGAGAAGAAAATCAAACAGCAAAATAATGCTGGTCGGTTTGGCAGCCGGCTTTCTTGTCATTACCCTTATTGCAATTGCGGCTGCATTTTTCCTGAGTGATTTGGAACTTATGCCCGAACAGACAGCGGTTTCGGAAATCGAAGAAATAAAACAGGACGACCAAGACGAAGAAGAATTCTTTGGCGATGCTGATGATGAAGACTTTGAACAAGATACCGAAGATGCTGAAGATGAAAACACGGAAAAGCAGGATGGCGAACAGCCTAATGCTGAGGGTGAAACAGCACAATCGGAGTTTACCGAGGCTTTGGATACCTCACTGCCCGATGATATTATGTTTGACCGTCCGGAAGAAATGCGCGCAGTACATCTTACTGCCGGAGTGGACTTTTTGGCACAGGAAAACAAGGACAGCCAAACAGTACAAGAGGAGCTGGATGCAGCTGTTGCAGCAGCGCTTGAATTGCAGATAAACACAATAGTTGTAGATTGCTTTTACGAAAACAAGGCACTGCACAACACAGCATCAATGCCGTCGGCTGCTGTATTTGATGTATTGGATATGGTTATTAAAACTGCTAAAGCGAACGATATGTATGTTTATGCGGTGTACGACCTTTCAAAACAGGCAAAAGGCAGCACTGTAACCGATGTAAACGGAATTGACACCGATTCGGTGGATTCGGTAATGTCCACACTTAAGCAGTTTGTTAAAAAGTACGATGAGCTTAACGGCATCATGTTTACGGGATATTACAATCCGCCGCAGGAAGGTGATTATGCTGATTACCTTAAATACGGCGGTGGCATGGGGTACGATGCCTACATGAAGGATGCTTCACGCAGCATGATTACCCACGCTGTTCGCATGGTTCGCAGCTATTGCCCGAATGTACAAGCGGGTTTGCTTATTGATGTTCCGTGGGCGAATGCTATGGAGCACGAAGAAGGTTCGTCCACAAAAGCAATGTGGACAGCCCTTGTGGACGGTAATGCCGACACAAGAAGATTTATTAACGATGGAACCGTGGATTTTGCAATGGTACAGAACTACGGCTCGACCTTGGATGGTGCGGTTCCTTTTGCAACTGTTGCAAAATGGTGGGACAGCGTTGCAAATAATGCAGGAATTCCTGTATACATGGAGCATGCGTCAAGCAAAATATGCACCGATGAAGCAGGTTGGACTTCCGAAGACCAGCTTGTAAGACAGGTGGGAGCACTTGCCGATTGTGTTGCCGTACAAGGCAGTGTATTCAATTCGCTTTCGGCACTTTCGGCAAACACAAAAAATAGTACCGATGCACTGCTGGCGTATTTTAACGATAACATCAGCATGGACCACATACTTAAAGACTTGGTGTTTACTGCACCGGATGCATACAACAAAACCACATTTGAAAAAGAACTGCTAATCAAGGGTGCGTCCGACCCTACATTCCCATTGTATATGGATGGCGAAGAGGTTGAACGCGACTCCAACGGTTACTTTGCAATACCGGTAACACTTGTCCCAGGCGACAATGTAATAAACTTTAAGCATAAAGACAGGGACAGAACATTCCATATTAACAGAATAGTTCAGATTATTAAGGAAGTAACTCCGACTGGAACGATGGCAGTAGACGGAGGAATGGAAGTTACCGTTACTGTTACCGCATATCAGGATGCTGTGCTGACTGCATCTGTGGGTGGTCAAAATATTACGCTGACCCTTGATGACACTGACGAGGACGAAGAACTCCGCGGAACTTCGTACCGTAAATTTAAAGGTGTGTTTACCGTTCCCGAAGCTACATCATCGGTGCAGAATTTGGGACAAATTAAGGTTCATGCAACTTGGGAAGGCTTGTCCGACAGTAAAACAGGTGCAAATGTTACCGTTAACAAAAAGGTAGCAGTGGGTGACGGGGTGCTCGTTCGTGTTACCGCAGCACAGGCGGAAACTTTCCCAATAAACAAGCTGGACGATATTTCAAGTCCATCGCACTATCCGCTTCCTAAAGGAACTTTGGATTATGCTGTTGGTAATGAAATAACCTACAAGGACGGCAATAAAACCTTCAATTACTACAAGCTGAAGTCAGGACTTCGTGTGTATTCAAAGGATATAACAGCGGTAAGCTCGGGTGAGCTTTACGAAAACACAATTAAAGGTATGCTTGTTAAGGCGGACAACCGTTACACAACCGTTGTACTTAATACAAGCCAGAATGTGCCTTACAAGGTAAACTATTCGGGTGACAGTATTCAGTTCTCGTTCCAGTATACCAAAAAAGTACCCGACAACATGAAACTGAGCAAAAACCCATTGTTCAGCAATGCTTCGTGGAACGGTTCAACACTTACCTTGAAGCTGCTTAAGTCGGGGGCATTCCTTGGCTACACAGCGACCTACACAAACAATGGTCTGGAAATAGCCTTTAACAATCCAACACAGCTTAAAGGTTCAAAAATAGTTGTTGACCCCGGACATGGTGTTAAAGACAAGGGGGCAGCAGGCTTTAACCCTAACTACCCCGAAAGTGTTATCAACTGGGAAATTGCCGAAAAGCTTGCGGCAGACCTGCAAAGCTACGGTGCAAATGTAAAACTCATAAAAACACGAGGAGTATCGGTAGAGCCTACCATGGAAGAACGCGTGGCAATAGCCAACGCATTCAAACCACATGTTTATGTAAGTGTTCATGCAAACTCAGGTAAGTCTACCGCAGTCGGAAGCGAAGCGTACTACTTCTATCCGTTTGCAAAAAATCTTAGCGGATACACAGCTTCGCAGATGGCAAGTGCACTTGGCACAACAAACCGCGGCGGCAAGTATGGTCTTTATTATGTTACACGCTCAAGCCATTATGTTGCAGTTTTGTGCGAAACAGGCTTTGTAAGTAACCGAAACGACTATAACAAGCTCATTGAAACTCAATATCAAAAACGAGTTGCAACAGGAATACTCGCTTCAATAAATACTTTCCTTAAAGGTGCAGGTGCGTCGAATGCGGGAATAACAGGAACGCAGTCGGTGGGCAGCACAACGGGAGTAAGTACATCATCATCAAGCAGTCGGTACGAAGACGATGAGGATATTATCTTCACTGGAGACGATACCTCCATCGACTTGGAAAAATCCAAAATCACGCTTGAAGAAGGGGAAAGCATTACGCTTGAATATACTCTTTCTGATAACGATGATGACGAAGTTAAGTGGAGCTCCGATGACGAGGATGTAGCCGAAGTAAACTCGCGCGGTAAAGTAACCGCAGTGGGCGAGGGTACGGCAATAATCACTGTAACTCACAAAGACTCGGGTGAAAAGGATACCTGCAAGGTAACGGTAACCTCTGAAGACGAAGATGACGAGGATGAAGATGAAGACGAAGTAGAAGTTACCGGAATTGAGCTTGATGAAGAAGAAGTCGAGCTTGAGGTTGGCGAAACAATTTACCTTACGGAAACAATCAAACCATCCAAGGCAACCAATACCGATGTTGAATGGGAGTCCGACGATGAGGATGTAGCCGAAGTGAATTCGCGCGGTAAAGTAACCGCAGTGGGCGAGGGTGAATGTACCATAACCGTCACAACCGATGACGGAGAGTTCACTGCCGAATGTGTGATTATAGTAACCGAAGACTAAACAATAAAAATACATCTCTGCATAGCAATTGCAGAGATGTATTTTTTATTTGCTGTTAAATTGTTCGTTAAGCTCGTTAAGATAAACCCAACGCTCCATTTTTTCTTCAAGCTGTGCTTCAAGATTTTCCTTCTTTTCAATCCATTCCTGCAAAACCGAGTAATCACTGGTATTGGAATCAATTTGAAGCTGTGCCTGTTCAATTTGTTCTTCCAGAGACGCAATTATACCGTCAATTTCCTCAAACTCACGCTGTTCCTTAAAGGAAAAACGAGTTTTTTCGCGAGGCTTTTGCTGGCGTTCTGCTTTTGGCTCTTTAGCTGGTGGTGCAGCAGCTTTTTGCTGTTCGCTTTTTTGAGCAAGATAGTCGCTGTAGCCGCCAAGATAATGTGTGATTTTTCCGTTTTCATACGCGAAAAGGTGGTCGGCAACCTTATCAAGAAAATATCTGTCGTGCGATACTGCAATAACAGCACCTGCAAAGGTTTCAAGGTAATCCTCAAGTATAGTCAGTGTTTGAATATCCAAATCATTGGTAGGCTCGTCAAGCAAGAGTACATTAGGTGCTTGTATAAGGATACTAAGCAAGAACAGTCTGCGTTTTTCACCGCCCGAAAGTCGTCCGATTTGTGTATACTGCAATGTGGAGTCAAACAAAAATTTTTCAAGCATCTGCGAGGGTGTTAATACACCGTCGGGGGTTTGAATGTCAACCGCAATATCTTTTATAAAGTCAATAACACGCTGCGATGGGTCCATTTCACGGCCTTCCTGCGAAAAATATCCAAAGCGCACCGTTGTGCCTATATCAATAACGCCGCTGTCGGGTTGAGTTTGCCCCATTAGTATTTTTAGCAGGGTGGACTTGCCGCTGCCGTTTTCGCCTATTATACCAATGCGGTCATCACGAAGCAGGTTATAAGAAAAATCATCGAACAGAACTTTATCACCAAATGCTTTGCTCAAATGGGATATTTCAACTATTTTTTTGCCAAGACGGCTGCTCATGGAGGACATTTCAAGCTGTTGGTCGGGCAGGTCAACCTTTTGGGCGCTCATTTCATGGAAACGATTTACCCTAAACTGTTGTTTGGTGCTTCTTGCTCTTGCACCGCGCTGAATCCATGCTAACTCTTTTCTAAGCAGGCTTTGGCGTTTGCGTTCGGTAGCGGCAGCCATTTCCAAGCGTTGAGCTTTAAGCTCAAGGTATTGGCTGTAATTGGCAGGGTAGCTGTAAATGCTGCCTTTTTCCAACTCTACTATGCGGTTGCACACTCGCTCCAAAAAGTAACGGTCATGGGTTACCATTACCAAAGCACCGTTGTAGCGGGCAAGGTAATTTTCAAGCCATGTTACCATTTCGTTGTCTATGTGGTTAGTGGGTTCGTCCATTATAAGAATATCGGTTTCATGCACCAATGCCTGTGCCATGGCAACACGCTTTTTTTGCCCGCCCGAAAGTAAGCCGATTTTTTGGTCAAAATCGGTAATGCCAAGTTTATTAAGAATGGATTTGCACTCGTATTCCTTAAAATCTTTTTGCTGCTGTGTTAATCCGTCAAGCACCTGTTCCAGAACGGTAAATTCATCGGAAAAGTCGGGTGTCTGCGGCAGCCAGCCAATCCGAGTACCACCGGCTTTAACAATTTTACCGCTGTCGGGTTGGGAAATACCTGCAAGAATTTTAAGCAGGGTTGATTTACCTGTGCCGTTTACTCCGATAAGTCCTATTTTGTCGCCCTCGCATATATTGAAGCTGACATCATTAAGCAGTTGTTTTTCGGTATATCCTTTTGAAATATGTTCTGCACTTAATAAAACCAATGGTAAAGTCCTCTGTTTCTTCGGCAGTGCCGATAATTTTTTACATTATAACATTAAAGCCAAGCAATAAACAACAGCTGTAAAGTCTTGTAATTTTAAAAATGAGTATATTCCGATTAGAGAAAAATCGTGTTTTGTATTCTTCAAATTTTAACTTAATATGAGAATAAAATTTACCGCAGTGATAAAAATATAATAACGACAGGAAAATGTGGGGCAGGCTTGGAAATAAAAAACGAAGGAGTTTTAAATAATGAAAGCTACCGGCATCGTGCGAAGAATTGACGACTTGGGTCGTGTTGTTATACCTAAAGAGATAAGACGAACAATGCGAATTCGTGAGGGCGACCCGCTTGAAATATACACCGACAATGACGGTGAGGTTATTTTTAAAAAATATTCTCCAATAGGTGAGCTTTCTGCATTTTCGGGACAGTTCGCAGAAATTTTGAGCAAGGCTGTAAGCTGTCCTGTAATAGTGTGCGACAGAGACCATGTTATTTCGGTTTCGGGAATGCCAAAAAAAGAAGTGCTGGAGCGCAGAGTATCGGCTTCGCTTGAAGAAATGATGGAACAGCGCAAAAGCTACATTTATGAATCGGACTCACAGCGCAAGCTTCAGCCAATTGAAGGGGTTGACCGTTATGCTCTTGTGCAGTATCCCATTATAGCGGCAGGTGATGTTTGCGGAGCAATAATGATGTTCAGCGGTGAAAACGGCGGATATTGTACCGAGATTGAGAATAAACTTATTCAGACGGCAGCGGCATTTCTTGGAAAACAGTTGGAAGAATAAAATGGCGGCGTTTCCGAATTTTAGTAAGGAAACGCCGCTGTTACATATCAAATTTGCATAGGGGAGGATATTATTGCATGAATATTCCTTTTTATAAGCCTGACATAACCGAGGATGATATTCAGGAGGTAGTAAATACCTTGCGTTCGGGATGGATAACAACCGGCGGTAAAACTGCACAGCTGGAGAGGGAGCTTGCAAGATTTTGCTCAACGGAAAAAGCCGTGTGTTTAAGCTCACAAACTGCGGCAGCAGAACTAACCCTCAGACTGCTTGGAATAGGTCAAGGAGATGAGGTAATAGTTCCTGCTTATACTTACACCGCGACCTGCAGCGTAGTTTGCCATGTCGGTGCAACTCCTGTTTTGGTGGATTGTGCCGACGACAGTCCCGAAATGGATTTGGATAAACTGGAAAAAGCAATAACACACCGCACAAAATGCATAATCCCCGTGGACATAGCGGGGAAGATGTGTGACTACAAAAGTATATTGGAAGCGGTAAAAGCAAAATCGGCATGGTTTCTGCCGAAAAATGAACTGCAAAAAGCATTTGGCAGAATTATAATTATGGCGGATGCTGCACACTCATTGGGGGCGTTCCGCAGTGGTGAAAAAAGCGGGCAGGCTGCGGATTTTACCACATTTTCTTTTCATGCGGTAAAAAATCTTACAACTGCCGAAGGCGGTGCGGTTACATGGCGCAAAAATCCTGCATTGGATAGTGAAAAAATCTACCGCCAATATAAACTGTTTTCACTTCATGGGCAGGATAAAGACGCACTGGAAAAAAGCAGAAGTAATTGCTGGGAGTACGATGTAACAGCACCGTATTACAAATGCAATATGACCGATATGCAGGCTGCTTTGGGGGTAAGCCAGTTAAGACGCTACGAAGCCACACTGGAAAAACGCCGCAGTATGATAGAAAACTTCAACAAGGCTTTTAAAAGTCTGCCTGTACAGCTTATAAAGCACAAAGGGCGCGGTCAAATGTCAAGCGGGCATTTGTACATGACAAAGCTTTCAAACGGTTCAAGGGATAAGGTTATAGCTGCGCTTGCCGAAGATGGAATACGCTGCAATGTGCATTACAAACCACTGCCATTGCTTACTGCATACAAAAAAATGGGCTTTGCTGCCGAAGATTATCCAATAGCTGTGCAGCACTACAACAGCGAGCTCACGCTGCCTCTTTACAGTACAATGACTTTGGAAGAACAGGAATATCTGGTGGAAAAATTCAAGAAGTGTTTTTGATACAAAGACACAAAATGAAGAATAATATTCTTCATTTTGCTTGTCAAAAAGATAATTAGCGTTTTTTAGGGTGATTTTATGGTATAATTGGTGGTTTTTGCCAAGGGAAAGAACCAAAAATATTCAAATTGTGTCAGAACTGTTTATTGATGAAACACATAAATCGAAGTATAATATCAATTAAGCAGTTTTAGCACATAAAACTTATAAAGAAAGAAAAGGAGTTCTTCCCATGGAAACCATTAGTTCAATCATACAAGCATGCAACGATGTTGTGTGGGGCGCACCAATGCTCATAATGCTTTTTGGTACACATCTTTTCCTGACAATCCGTCTGAAATTCATTCAGCGTCATACATTTAAAGCGATTAAGCTGTCCGTTACACCTGACGACGGCAGCACAGGCGATATAAGCCAGTTTGGTGCACTTGCTACCGCATTGGCAGCAACAATCGGTACAGGTAACATTATAGGTGTTTCCACAGCGGTAGCTCTTGGTGGTCCCGGTGCTGTTATGTGGTGCTGGCTTACAGGGGTATTTGGTATTGCTACAAAATACGGTGAAGCACTCCTTGCAGTAAAATATCGTGTTAAAAACTCCAGAGGTACCATGATTGGCGGTCCTATGTACGCTATTGAAAGAGGCTTGGGTTGGAAATGGCTTGCAATTTTGTTCTGTGTTATTACAATCTTTGCAACCTTTGGTGCAGGCTGTACCGTTCAGTCCCATGCTATTGCAGGTGTTATTGAATCCACATTCCATGTTGACCCTGTTGTATCCGGCTTTATTATCACAGTGCTTACAGCGTTTGTTATCCTTGGCGGGGTAAAATCCATTGCAAGTGTTTGTGAAAAACTGGTTCCTTTCATGTCCTTGTTCTATATTGTTGGCTGCTTTGCAATTTTGTGCATGAACCATGAGTTCGTTGTTCCTGCACTGGTTCTCATCGTTAAATCTGCATTTTCTGCTCAGGCAGCAGCAGGCGGCTTTATTGGAAGCACTGTTATGCTTGCTTGCCGTTATGGGGTAGCTCGCGGTTTGTTCTCTAACGAATCCGGTTTGGGTACAGCTCCAATCGCTGCGGCTTCCGCACAGACCAAAAACCCTGTTCGTCAGGCATTGGTTTCCATGACAGGTACATTCTGGGATACAGTTGTTGTATGTGCAATGACCGGTATCGTTATTGTAAGCTCCGTAATGAGTGCTCCTGAAAAATTTGCAGGTGCAGGCGGCGACGCTTTGACACAGATGGCATTTGCACAGCTTCCTTATGTTGGCAGCTACATACTGGCAATTGCACTTAGCGTATTTGCTTTCACTACCATTCTTGGTTGGTCCTACTACGGTGAACGCTGCGTTGAATATGTATTCGGTTACAGCGGAACAATGGTTTACCGTATAGCGTTCCTTGTAATTTTGTTTGTTGGTTCTTTCACATCTCTTGACATTGTTTGGGGCTTTGCAGACCTTATGAACGGCTTGATGGCATTCCCTAACCTTGTAAGCCTGCTGCTTCTCAGCGGTGTTATCGTAAAAGAAACCAAGCATTACCTGTGGGACAACAACTTGGACGAAGTTGCTGAAGAAGAAAGCGTAAAATAATTAAAACTTATGGGCGGTATGGCACAAAAGCCGTGCCGCCTTTTGCTTTTGGCAAATAACTTTTCAAACCAAAATAAAACAGGTATAATGAAAAAGTATAGTAAAGAATAGAAAAGCTTTTCCTAAAAAGGAGCAGCGTTTAATTTTTAATTTACGGAGAATAAAAATGGCAGAAAAATTATTTTATAATGATAGTCTTATGACCGATTTTACAGCTGTGGTTAAAAGCTGTGTACAAACCGAAAACGGGTGGCAGGTAACCTTGGACAGAACGGCATTTTATCCCGAAGGCGGTGGTCAGCCTGCGGACAAGGGCACACTTGGCGGAAAAAATGTGCTTGATGTAAGGGAAAAGGAAGGCGAGGTAATACACCTGATTGACGGGGAACTTGAACTGGGTGCTCAAGTGCAGGGTTGTGTTGACGGTGAATATCGTTTTGACCTTATGCAGCAGCACACAGGCGAGCATATAGTATCTGGCATAATAAACGAGCTTTACGGCTGGGACAATGTAGGCTTCCACATGGGAAGCGAATTCGTAACCATTGACCTTAACGGAGAGCTTACAGCCGAGCAGCTTAAAGAAGTTGAAAAAAGAGCAAACGAAGCAGTGTACAAAAACCTGCCTGTAGAAGTTTTGTATCCTACCGCTGACGAACTTAAAGCTATGAATTACCGAAGCAAAAAAGAGCTTTCGGGGCAGGTGAGAATAGTAAGAATAGCAGGATATGATATGTGTGCCTGCTGCGGAACACACCTTCCAACAACAGGAATGACAGGAGCAATAAAGCTTATTTCATCACAAAAATACAAAGGCGGAACAAGGGTAGCAATGCTTTGCGGCCGCCGTGCTATGCAGGACTACGGCACAAAAAACGAAAGTGTTGCGGCAATTTCGGCACTGACTTCCACAAAACCGTACGAAGTGGTGCAGGCGGTCGAGCGTCTGCTTGCCGAACAGGAGCAGTTAAAACAAAAGCTTGCTGCTGCACGCAAACAGATATTTGCAGCTTTAGTTGAAAAAACAGAGTCTGCACAGGTTGTATGGTTGTTTGAAGATGACCTTACCCCAGGTGATTTGAACCAGCTTTGCCAATTACTTTGCAAAAAAGGCGTGATTGCAGCAGCTTTGTCCGGCAGCGATGACAGCGGATATAAATACGCGATAGGAAGCAGCGAGGCAGATGTGCGAGCAATAGGCAAGGAATTCAATGCAGCACTTTCGGGCAGAGGCGGCGGACAAAAAGCAATGGTGCAAGGGTCTTGTACCGCATCACGCAGCCAAATAGAAGATTTTTTGAACGGTATCAAAGTTAACGAATAACAAGTTGACAAAGAAAATACGCACATTTATACTTTAAAGTAATGCATGACGATTTCCAAAACAGTGCCGGGAGGAAGAACAAGATGAAAGTAATGAAGGCAACCCCAGCTTCAAAAGGGATTGCATTGGGTCAAGCGCGAATATTGGGTGACAGCTTTGTAGATGCTGTTTGCGTGCGCGTGGAAGACCCCAGAGCCGAGTTGGCACGCTTTAGGAAAGCCCATGATGATGCGTTGGAGGACCTGAAAAAGGTTTACGAGCGTGCAAGCGGCACAATGGACGAGGATACTGCAAATATTTTGCAGACTCAAATGTTTCTGCTTAGAGATAAAGGCTTTTTGCATGAAATAACCAACATTATTTCAGGCATGAAGGTGAATGCGGAGTTCGCTGTAAAAATGGCAGAAGAACGATATACAAGAATGTTCAGCTCAATGGAAAATGAGTACATGAACGCCAGATGCACCGACATAAAAGACATTTGCCTGCGTTTGTCGCGCCTGCTTATGGGACATACTGTGGAATGGACTCCAAACAGATACGCTCAAGAAATATTGATAGCGCGTGAACTTATGCCAAGTGAAACTGTGGATTTGGACGTAAGTGCGGTATCAGCCATTCTTACCAAAGAAGGTTCGATAATGTCACATTCGGCAATTTTGGCAAGAACAATGAACATTCCGTCAATAGTGGGATTGGGCAGTCAGCTTGATGCAGTAAACGATGGTGATGTCTTGATTGTTGACGGTGACACTGGAACGGTTTACCTTAATCCTGATGAAGCTACTTATGCCCAGTTCGACAAGAAAAAGGAAGAACTTTACGAAACACAACAGCGCTTAAGGGAATATATCGGAAAACCGTCTGTTACCAAGGATGGTGTAAAGGTTGTAATTCGCGGTAATGGTGCTGTTGTGGAAGACCTTGAACGCATAAAGCTGAACGATGCCGAGGGCATAGGTCTCTTCAGAAGTGAATTTTTGTATATGCGTTCAACCAGCTTGCCGACCGAAGAAGAACAGTTCCTTTGCTACAAAAATATTCTTGAAAGCATGGACGGAAAACCTGTAACAATACGAACACTTGATGTAGGCAGTGACAAGGAAGGCAGCTACATACAAATACCGCCCGAGCAAAATCCGGCAATGGGATTTCGCGGTATGCGCCTTGGCTTGTGGCACCGTGATGTTTACAAAACACAAATAAAAGCACTTTACCGTGCATCGGTATATGGACCGCTTTCGATAATGTTCCCAATGATAAGTACACTTGACGAAGTGCTGCAAGGCAAAGAGATAATAAAGGAAGTTCAAGCAGAGCTTGATGCCGACGGTATACCTTATGTAAAGGATGTTCCTGTTGGTATTATGATAGAAACTCCTGCTGCTGCACTTATAAGTGACATACTGGCAAAACATGTGGACTTTTTCAGTGTAGGAACAAACGACCTTACACAGTATGTTTTGGCGGCTGACCGTATGAACAGCCGACTTTCGTATCTGTATGAAGATATACATGTTGCGGTGCTAAGGCTTATTAAGTTTTCTGCGGATTGCATACACCGCGAAGGCAAAAAAATAAGCGTTTGCGGTGAAATGGGCTCGCAGCGTTCTATGACAGCAATGCTGCTTGCTCTTGGTGTTGACGAGCTTTCGGTAAATCCGGCAGCTGTACTGGAAATACGCGAGACTATATGCAATTTGGATATGCGTGAAGCAAAAGAA
The DNA here is from genome assembly GCA_017559185.1 of Oscillospiraceae bacterium. Lineage (GTDB taxonomy): Bacteria > Bacillota > Clostridia > Oscillospirales > Ruminococcaceae > RGIG7389. The sequence continues at coordinate 51,891 of JAFYSU010000034.1, read as the reverse complement.
CAGGCAGACAAATTACTTGGTATGAAATAAAAAATTATCCCTCTGACTTTATAGGTCAGGGGGATAATTTTGTTTAGGGCTTAGTCCTTTCTTTTAAGAACAACAGCACCGCAAACTGCGGAAAGTGCTGCCGCTGCCAGTGCAATCTCAGCCATTGCATCGGCAGAGCCGGTGCTTGGGTTGGGTTTGCTTTCACCGCTGGAAGTGTTGTTTTGAGGAGTATTGTTGGAAGTGTTGTTTGATGTGTTATTGGAGGAATTGTTGGAAGAACCACCAAAGCCTTCTTCAATAACAGTACCGTCAGGAATGTTTTTATCGGTAATTACAAATCTGCCGAGTTCTTTTGTGTTAAAGGTAAGTTCAGCTTCTTCAACATTGCGAACAGCATCAATTTTGTTCAGCTTACCTTTGTAATAACGGTAAACATAAAAGTTTTCCCATGTGTCTTCTTCGTCATAAATGTTAACGGAGAAGGTACCTGTAAAATTAAACTGCGGGCCTGCCGGGAAAGAAATGAACTTAAAGTTAGCATCTTCGTATTTAACAGCAATATCTTTAATGGGCAGGTCGTTGTGCACCATGTTTACATCTTCCTGACCGGAAATTTTAACCTCGTATTTCCAGTCATCATTGGTAAAGGTAATTTTTCCGCCTTTTGCAATATCCTCCAGTTTGTCGAACTGCTTGGTTGTTATTACAGGTGCAGCAGGGTTCACTACGATAGCTTCGTCCTTATTTTCAATATCCAAAGCTTCGTCGGAAATTATCTCGTAACCAATGTCAAAAGAAAGCTCATGAGAGTAAAGAGTTTTTGTGGAAGACTTGGAGGAGAATTTTATTTCACCTGCAACCTCTTGCTGTTTTGCAGGCCAGCCTGCTGCTGTTTCAATTTCAAGGAAGTATTCGTCGTTGTCGTTTATAATGTCAATGGATTTTATCCAAGTTTTGCCTTTGCGAATCTGAAATGTGAATTTGTGATTTTCAAGATGTTCTTCATTCAAAGCTGCAGAGCTGCCGCTTTCATCGGTAACATTTACTTTAAAGCGGTAGGTTTCGCCCGGTGTAAGAAGACCACCCAAAGCTATGCCATGCTCGCTGTCTTTTTCAAAGGAGAAGCCAGGTGCTGCTGTCGCTCTTTCGATTACTGTTGTCGGAGCTGTTTCGGCAAACGCAGGAACTGCCATGGATGCTGCCGCTGCAAGAGCCAAAATTAACGCAATGAACTGTTTCATATACAAAAACCTCCAAAATAGTTGCTGCAGGTAAAAACCTGCGAAGCTTGAGAACCCTGTTTATTGGGTACGACGAGAGTATACAACAGTACAATGCTAAAAACAACAGGTATTTGTTACCGAAATGTAATATATGAAGTGGATAAAATTAAAAAACAACGGTTTAATGGGGCTTTTATAAGCTATGAGGTTGTTGAAGACAGAATTAATTGCGAGTACAATAGGTTACAAAATGTAATCTATTGTACAAAAAAAGAGCATCTTCACTTGGAAAATGCTCTTTTGCAAACTAAATTTTAAAATTGAAGATAGAACAAAGTAGCTGCTGTTGGGTTTTCAATAACAGCATCGGTTGTTTCTTCCTGCTTGGTTGGGGTTTGCTGCTGTACAGCAGGAGTTTGCTGAACCGCAGGTGCGGAAGGTTGAACCGCAGGTACGGATGGTGCAGCGGTAACATCCACAGGGCGACCCCAATTTTCGTTAACTACCGGTACATTATCAGCTACAAGGCTTCCGTCAGCTTCGCCAACAGTTGCATCGGTATAACGGTCAGCAGATGTTATTGTTGCATTCTGCAAAGGCTTTTGTGTAAACAGGTAGGAGCCAAGCTCTTGGTCTACAAACTTAATGCGGCGGTATGCGGTGCTGTAGGTGGACTCCATAGGAGTGTAGCTGCCGTCGTCGTTAAGCTTGTAAACATACATATTGCTGTCAGACAAGTAGGAAAGTGTACCCGGAGCATCAAGAACAGGTTTGCCTGTAATGTTCCATGCTTCAAGGTAGTTGTCCTCGTTTTCATGAATCAAGGTTTTTGGAACAACGGTGTTGTATGCAAAAGTGTACTGATATGTTTCGGTTACTTTAAAGTCCAGATAACCAACATTTTTGAAGTAGGCTGTCATAAATGTACAGTCTTTATCCAAGGTAACAGCAGAGCTAAGCGGGTCGATTACAAAATAATCGTCTTCAATTTTGTTGCGTGGGGAGTTGCCGTAACCAACCTTGAGCTTACCTTCGAATTTGAAAGCTTCACCGTAGTATTTACCGCGCTTGTCGTCCTCATCTCGCCAGTTGTTTTTTGCACGCATGGTGAATTTTATTGTTTTGTCATTTGTGTAGTCAGCATTAGGGTCGGTTTGAATGTAAAGCTGATAGTTACGCCCGTCCTGCGCTTGGTCGATGTAGAATTCGGTAACAATATTTTCACCGCTGGTAATGTTCCATGTAATGGAATGAGCATCCTTCCATTCCCAATCGGCAAGGTAGCCGTCTTCTGTAACAATATCGAATGCATAAAGCTGACCGGGTGTCATTGGATATCTTGTAAACTGACCATAGTCAATCCCAAATTCACCGCCTGGTTCGTAGTCTTCTTCAAGCTCGTTACCGTCATTGACATGTTTACTATCTGCAAAAGCAGTTATGCCCATGCTGAAAATCATAGCGGAAGAAAGCAGGAGCGCCAAAAGTTTTTTCATGTATTTGAACTCCTTTCAAATTACAAATTTTATGTACGGCAAGTACTGTAAGCATAAAAACACAGTAGTACAGCTATATTATACAGCATATTTTCTAAATTTTGAAGTGGTTACAGTTAAAACTTAGCGAAAAATTGTAGCAATTAGTGGTTTATGTAAAAAAACATCCGCTGTATTTAATACAGCGGATGTTTTTTAAGCACAAAATATTTATTAAAGGTGGGCAATCTCTTTGCGGTAAGCGGAAATAAACATAAATGCACATGCAATAAGTGAAACAATTTCGGCAATTGGGAATGCCATCCATACTTCGTTAAGTGTAAAGAAGCGTGCGAAGAACCATGCAAGCGGCAAAATTGCAAAAAGCTGACGCAGCAGGGACATAATCAAGCTTTTAATACCGTGGCCAATCGCTTGGAACATAGTAGAAAAGGATATACCCAATGCCGCAGGAATAAAGCAAAGGCTTATTGTGCGAAGTGCAGGGATACCTATTTCAAGCATTTCAGAAGAGGCATTAAACAGTGTAAGCAGCAGTTCGGTACACCCCCAGAACAAAGCTGTACCTGCTGTCATTATGGCAAGTGCAACAAATGCGGTGAGTTTTAAACAATCCAAAAGGCGTTTTTTGTCACGCGCACCAAAGTTGTAGCCCAAAATTGGCATAGCACCCTGAGTTAAGCCAAAAACAGGCATAAATACAAAGGACTGCAGCTTGTAGTATACACCCAAAACAGCAACGGCAGCACCCGAAAGTCCCATCAAAATAGTGTTAAGGCACACAATAAGGAACGAGCCGATTGCCTGCATAATAATGGAAGGAAAACCAACAGCGTAAATGTTGAAGACAATTGAAGAGCTGAATTTAAAGTTTTTGAAGCTGATGTGAACATCAAATTTTTTGTGGGTGATGATATACACAGCAAAAAACATTGCAACTATCTGACCTATAACGGTTGCCAAAGCAGCACCGCGAACACCAAGTGCAGGGCAGCCGCACAAGCCAAAAATCATAATAGGGTCAAGAATGATATTTACTACAGCACCAATTATCTGGGAAATCATTGGGTAGGTCATGTTGCCGGTAGCTTGAAGTGTACGGCTTATTGCAGTTTCAACAAACGCACCAAAGGCAAAAATGGTAACAATTGCACCGTACTGGGTACCCATTTCAATTATTGCAGCGTTGTCAGTAAAGCCTGCAATAAAGGCTCTTGTTCCAAACAAACCAAACAGGGCAAACAATACCCACGACAGCACAAGCAAAATTACACCGTGACTTGCTACCATGTTAGCTTCGGAATAATGTTTTGCACCAAGACGGCGGGATATGAGTGAGTTTATACCAATGGCGGTGCCGACAGCAACCGCAACCATGAGCATTTGGATTGGAAAAGCCAAGGAAACTGCGGTGAGTGCATCTTCGCCAAGCTGAGCTACGAATATACTGTCAACAACATTGTAACAGGCTTGAACCAGCATGGAAAACATTGCCGGCAGCGACATTGAAAAAAGAAGCTTGCCTATTGGGGCATGCCCCATTTTATTTTCATTTTTTTCCATAAATTTAAAATCATCCTTTAATGTTATTAATTATTGGTTTTAACAAAACTTTATTATATCATTTTTTATGATACAGTACAAGTGTATGCATTGTCGATTTAAGGAGAAGAGTATAAATAATAAACACGACCACAAATGCAGGTCGTGTTTATTATTTGAGAATATGAATAGATTACTACATTGTGCGGGCAACAGCACATAAGTAGAACGGATTTTTTAGGTGTTAAAACTGAATTAATAAAAATTAGCAGGATACGGTAGAAACGGAAGCTTCATGGTGAGCAGAAACTTCTGCTTCAGATTTTTCAGGTGCTTTCTGGCTGAGTTTTACATCCAACAGAATACCGATGATTATAATTACGAAACCAATCAAAACAGGAGTGGATGGGTATTCACCCAAGAACAGTGCAACCCAAAGTGGTCCGAGGAGCATTTCCCAAAGGGAAAGCAGGGAAGCTTTTTGAGCAGAAATTTTTTGTACGCCAAGGTTGTAGAATGCGTAGCCGCAGCCAATCTGAACAACACCAAGGATAATCATAAGAGCCCAATCAAGACCGCTTAAAGCTGCAATGGAAGCACCTGCATTTGGGAATGCAGTAAGGAGAACAACACCTGTAACAAGGTTGCCTACAGCGGTAAGACCGAGAGGGTTTGTACCTGCAGCCTTTTTCGAGCTGATGGTAAGACCTGCAAAGAAGATACCTTCGCTAAGGGTGAGCAGCTGGCCCATAACGCTTGTTTCACCGCTGCCGGAAGCCATAAAGAACAGCACACCTGCGAAAACTACACATACAGGAATGAAGCTGCGCATATCAAAGCTTTTGCTTTTAATGCAGTTTATAATGAACAACCAGATGATAGCGGTATACTGCATGCCAATTGCAACAGCAGAGGAGGTCATGGTAAGGGAGAAGATAACGCTAAGACCCAAGCAGCAGTAGCAGCACAGGTAAAGCAGCATCCAACCATTCCAGCGCAGCTGTTTAGGACGGATAAATCCGCAAAGGGACAAGCCTGCAATAAGTGCACGAAGCCCGCAAAGCAGAATAGCATCTACCTCCAAAAATTTAACAATAGGCGCATTTAAGCTCCAAAATACTGCGCCAAGAAAAACCATCATACCACCGGAAAGTTTCATGTTCATAACCGCCACCTCGAATTTATCGTGAGTAATTTTTAATCGTGATTGAATTTTGCTTGTGTATAATATCACCGAAAAAATCCATTGTCAATAGGTTATCTTGAAAAAAAAATAAATTTTATCGTAAAATTAAATTGTTATTTTAAAGAGAGGTGAAAATATGTCTGAACAGTCGCTCACAATAAAACGAAAAAGGATAATGATATACTTTATCGAAGCAACAAGAAATCTTATACAAACCGAAGGCGTTGACGGTTTGTCCATTCGCAAAATAGCTACCGAAGCGGGCTATAACAGTGCGACAATTTACCACTATTTCAGTGATTTGGAGCATCTTACCCTGTTTGGGTCGGTTTGCTATCTGCGTGATTATATTATTAAGCTGTCAGTAACTCTTAATAAAGACATGACATCCATCGAGCGTTTCAGAACAATGTATCACTGCTTTAACGAATTTGCATTTCGAAACCCTGCAATATTTCACAACCTGTTTTTCGGCAAGCACAGCCACAAATTGGGCGAGGTACTGAACACTTACTATAATGAGCTGTTCCCTGAAGAACTTTCGGGTATAAGTGAATCAATGCGTCGGGTACTTCTTACAGGAACAATGCTTGAGCGTGACAGAATAACAATGAGGGATATGGTAATCGACGGTTTTGTAAATCCCGAAAAGGCAGACATGACACTGGAGCTGCTGATTGCGGTTCACCAGAACTATATTTATGATGCGTATCTTCAGGGTGAGCAGCTGGACTATGATGCGCATTTGAGCAGATTTGACAATGTTATGCAGTATATTCTTGATGCAGCAAAATAAAAAAATAATGCTGTAAATAGCAGGAATGTTTTAATTGAGAATTGTACAGAATTATACTTGTAATTTTTTGCACATTGGGCATATATATTATATATAATAGAAACATACATTAAACGAAGCTTAAAATACAGGATGATTTATTGACTAAAACTTGGTGTTTGTGTATAATATCTATTGTATGCCGCTATGGCGAAACTGGCAGACGCAAGGGACTTAAAATCCCTCGGTGGAAACACCATACCGGTTCGAGCCCGGTTAGCGGCACCAAAAAGAGCAAGCAATGTAAGGCTTGCTCTTTTTTTATGCAAGAATAAAAACATAATAAATGCAGGCTTTGCATAGTAATATAGGCAGTAAACACGAATAGCATAGTTTGCAGAATTTTTAATATGATAAAAGACTATCGGAAGGGCATTTGTTCTTCCTATTTTGTTTAATTTATGCACAGAGTAAGCGATAAGAGATAAAAATGGTAATATATGTATACTGTGCTGTATCAACAAAAATATTTTACTTATATTGAAAAAAATAGCGATATGTGATAAACTTTTATCAATATATGAAGCTAAAAATTTTGGAGGTGTATAAAATAATGTTGATTTTATTGATTATTTTGGCTGTGGTTGCATTTTGGTTTGTTTCCGTGCAAAGAAAGCTTGTAGCAATGGATGAAAATGTAAACAACGCCATGAGTCAGATTGGTGTGCAGCTGTCTTCCAGATGGGATGCTCTTACAGCACTTTTGGATTTGACAAAAGGCTATGATGAGCATGAATACAAAACAATTACCGATACAATTAAAATGCGTTCAAGCATAAATGTAAGAAGCACTGCTGCCGATGTTAACAAACAGGAAAATATGCTGACAGAAGCCATGGGCAAAATTATGGCAGTTGCCGAAAGCTATCCGGAACTTAAATCAAACGAAAACTACATTAAAACCATGGACAGCGTAAACGAATACGAAAAAATGGTTCGTCAGTCTCGTTTGATTTACAATGACAGCGTTACCAAGCTTAATCGTGAAATTCGTATGTTCCCTACATCAATAGTGGCAGGTGTACTCAACATCAGAAGCCGCGATTATCTTGAAACAAATGAAAGTAAAGCAGATATGCCAAGCATGAAATGAGGAGATGGCATTGAACATTTTTAGAAAACTGTTTTTTTCCGTGACGGCGGCGTTATGTTTAACGGCAGGGGCAGTGTTGGCTTCGGCACAAAACAATGTTTCTGAAATGGACATCGAAGTTGTTTTGCAAAACGACGGAAGTGCCTATATTGTTCAAACATGGCGCGGAACATTTCACGAAGGAACCGAAAACTACATTCCAATCTCAACACAAGATATAGCTGTTTCACAGCTTAAAGTTTCTGACCAATACGGCGAATATGAATTTGTTGATTACTGGGATGTTGATGCAAGCTTTGAAGAAAAGTCAAGAAAATGCGGAATAAATGAAACATATGACGGTGTGGAGCTTTGCTTTGGTATATCGGAATATGGTGAAAATGTTTACGCAATCGAGTATGTTGTTGAGGACTTTATAAAAAGCTACTCGGATTATGACGGTACAAACTTCATGCTTGTAAATCCGGGTATGTCCACATTCCCAACCGATGTAACCGCAGTGGTGGTAATGAACGACGGAACATATCTTTCGGAAGAAAACACTGCAATATGGGGCTTTGGCTTCGACGGCATGGTAGAGTTTTATGAGGGCTGTGTAGTTGCCTATTCAAATACTGCTTTGAGCGGTGAAGATTCCATGATACTCATGCTCCGACTTGATAAAGGCATTGTGTCCCCTGCATATGAAGAAGATTGTTCGTTTGATGAAGTAAAAGACAGAGCTTTCGAAGGCAGTGACTACGATGACGACGATGTCAGCATAGTAGGCATTATAGTATTTTTTGGTATTATTGCAGTAATGATATGGACTGCTGTTTGGTACATAAAACGAAAGATAGCCATTAAAAAATTCTTTAAAGCAGCACCATATTTCCGTGATGTTCCAAACGACGGCAGTATGGCGGTTACATACTACTTATCACAGAATTTTGATGCAGCTGACGAGGAAAGCCTTATAATTGGTGCACTCATAATTTCAATGATAAACGATGGTGTACTGGAGGCTGTTGTCGAGGAAGAAACAGGATTCTTGGGACGAAGCAAACAGAATGTTAGTCTTAAGATAATTAAAGAGCCGAAAAATATTCTGCAAAAACAACTTTACGATATTTTAAAGATATCCGCAGGTGATGACGGCATTTTGCAGGAAAAAGAGCTTGAAAACTATTCCTATGCAAATCCCGAAGTAATTACAAGCTTTATAAGTAAAGTAAAAGAAGACGGTGAAACCGAATTCGCAGCCAAAGGCGGTTTTGCAAACGGTGCAGGCAACTGCATTAAGGACTTGAACGAAAAAGGCAAAAGCGAATTGGCGCAGGTTGTCGGACTTAAAAAATATCTTGATGAATTTTCACTTATTTCCGAAAGAGAGATAAGCGAAACGGTAATTTGGCAGGATTACATGATATATGCAGCCCTTTTGGGTATTGCTGATAAGGTTATGGAACAATTCAAAAAGGTTTATCCTGAAAAAGTTGCCGAGATTGACAGATATGAACGAAATGTTATGGCATCCTACCGTTATCGCAGCAGTATGTACGGTTCAGCACAGCGAGCTATCCAGAAAAAACGCTCCGAAGGTCGTGGCGGTCGTGCTTCGCATGGCGGCGGCGGCGGATTTTCCGGTGGTGGCCGCGGAGGCGGTTCAAGATAAATCCCAATACCTAAAAAAGGGATGTTTGACATATGAACCGGTATATCAAACATATGTGCTCCAAAAAAGTTTAGGTTAATGAAGGAGGTTTTTTAAAATGAAATCCATTAAAAAATTCATGGCGATTTTGTTTACTGTTGTTATGGTATTCACTGTTCTTACAGGCTGTGCAGGAGACCCTGTTGCAGAAGAATTTGAAAAATTCCTTAATACCGATATGGCAGCGGTAAACACAAATTATGAAGAACTGAAGACAGCGGTTGAAGAATCGGCAAATTTGACAAGCGATGAAGAAATAGCACATTGCATAGAAAACAGCATACTCCCTATCATTAATGAATCATTGGATATGCTTTCTAAAATTGAACTGCAAACAGAAGAAGTGAAGGCTGTAAAAGCAAAATACGAAAAAGTTTTGCTTGCATACAAGGAAGGTTATGAAAAGCTGCTTGAAGCTTGCAGTACAGGGGATGAAGCTACCGTAAACGAAGCTGTTGCAAAGATTGACGAAGGCGTTGTTTTGTTGGATGAATACAATGCTGCTTTGGAAACTTTGGCTGCTGAACATGGCTTGGAAGTTCAGTACTAATGGCACTATGGGGTCAAATGTTTACCCCTCTGTTTTAAAAATATACAGAACTTAAGTTGAAAGGAAGAGTGGAAAATGAAAAAGAAAATTTTAGCTATCCTTATGGCTGCTGCAATGACATTCAGCTTTGCTGCTTGCGGTGGTGGAGATGCACCAGCTGAAGAAACAAGTGCTCCTGCTGCTGAAGAGGTTGTTGAAGAAGCTGCTCCTGCCGAAGAGGAAATTGACATTACAAACTGGACAGCTTTCCAAGGTGTTATGGCTGACGGCGAAACAACACTGTTCTATGTATTTAACGAAGATTCTACCGCCGGTGGTTTGGTAATTGTTTCGGCTGATGCAACCAAGAGCATTTCCGTATTTGGTGAAAACGGCATTGATGAAGAACTGGGTTATGAGTACATTGCAGATGCTGACAAAGGCTTGACCATGTACTATACACATCAGGAAAACGAAGACGGCACCATTGAAATTTCCTTTGCAGACGGTGACTCCGCAACAATAGTGCTTTCCGATACTCAGGAAGTTTTGGATGCAATGGATGTTATTGCAGAAGGAACTGAGGATGTAACAGAACAGTACATAGCTTCCCTGTACGAAGCACAGGGTCTTGAAGTTCCTGCCGCTGAAGAAGCTGTACCTGCTGAAGAAACTGCTGTTGACCTGACAGGCTGGTCCTGCTATCAGGGTGTAATGCCTGATGGCGAAACAACTGTTTTCTTCGCAGTTGACGAAACTGCTACCCGTGGTGCAATGTTTATGTTGTCTGCTGACTGCACACAGAGCATTTCCGTTATTGGTAACTATGTATACGATGAAGCAGCAGGAATTGAATCTCTTACAGATGACGAATCCGGTTTGCAGATTAACTTCACAACTACCGATAATGGCGACGGTACTTTGACTGTTGACATGGGCGACGGTGATGTTGCAACTATCGTAGAAGCAGAACCACAGGTAGTTATTGATGCAATGGATGTTATTGCTGCAGAAACAACAGATGTTACTGCAGAATATATTGCAGGTCTTCAGTAAAGTTTAACGAGTAATCTATGCCGGTGAAAATAGCTCCTTGAATGAGTAGAAGGAAGCTCGTTCCTGCAATGTTAGGAACGAGCTTCCTATTTGCTTGTTATTGGTTGATTTTAAAAAAACAGTCTGCTATAATCTTTACATAAATTAAAGAAACGGTGATACAAGCGCCGTTAAAAGGGAAAAGAAAGGTTCTGATGATATGGAACTGTATACTTCAGCAGTTTTTGTTATGGAAATGGTTGGAACAGTTGCCTTTGCTTTGTCGGGTGCAGCTGTTGCAGTGCGTGAAAAGCTTGATTTGTTTGGTGTGGTTGTGCTTGGTATTATAACCTCGGTTGGTGGGGGGATGATACGAGATGTACTAATTGGAAACATACCTCCAAATATGTTCCGCAATCCTATTTATGTTACAGCAGCGTTTATTACATCGGTACTGTTGTTCCTTTGCTTTAAATATTTCCCGCATACATTAAACAACCGTTATGTAAAAAGTGAAAAGATTGTAAACTTCCTTGATGCTATTGGTTTGGGTATATTTACAGTAGTAGGTATGGATACAGGTATTGCAGCAGGCTACGGCGAATACGACTTTTTGATAATCGTGCTTGGTGTAACTACAGGTATTGGCGGCGGTATGGTGCGTGATGTGCTTGCCGGCAGAAAACCTGTTGTTCTTCAAAAACAGGTTTATGCAAGTGCATCTATTGCAGGTGCGTTGACATACAGCCTGCTTTTGAAAATGCTGCCTATCGGTTATGCAATGTTTATAAGTGCTATGCTTGTTACAATAATCCGTGTTGCAGCAAGTAAATACCGTTGGGACCTTCCAAGTGTAAAAATCGAAAGATAAACAAAAAAGCACTCTGTTTTAACATAACAGAGTGCTTTTTATATGCTCATTATATGCTTTATAAATAACAAGGCAATAAAGTGAAGCGGATAAAAAAGGTAGAAAAATAAAGAACTGCCATTGCCTCGCTTTTGATTGTAAAAGCTTATGGGAATTAAGGAAAGTATTCCAGCTCCATAAAATTGGAGTGAGTCAAAAAAGGCGACACTGCCGGCAAGGAATAGGCGGTCGGCGTTATTGCTTGAAATATAAAACATTAACGGTATTATAATTCCCGTTACGGCATAATCGGTGTTAAGCAGCAGTGAAACGGCACAACCTGCGGCTGTCGCTGCGATTTTTAAAGGTAAGCTATTTTTAAAGCGCTCAAATGCACACAGTGTAACAAGTGCGGCAGCAAGTGTAAAAAATATATTTTGCTTGTCGGAGCAGTAAACAGTACCTGCATAGGCAAGATTGAAAGGTATTTCGGAGATTACTGCAAAGCAAGCAAGCCGCAAAAAATAACGCTTACGGCTTTTGGTATGACGAAACCCCTCACTAAGTAAAAAACAAAATATCGGGAACGACAATCTTCCCACGGTGCGAAGAAGCGTGAAAACAGGCAGAAGCCAAGGACTGCTTCCCAAAAGAGAAAATATTATGATTACGGCAATATGGTCAAGAAGCATGAAAAAAGCTGCGAGTGTCTTTAGTTGCTGTCCGTTAATATGCGCTTCCTCCCTTGCAGAATTTTTAAAAAGCGGCTGTTGTGAAACAGCCGCTTTTTTTACAGCACTACGGTGAAGATTACCTTTCCGTCGGCACAATCTACGAATATTTTTCCGCCATGTGCGGTAACTATTGACTTAGCTATTGCAAGGCCCAAGCCGTAACTGCCGTTAGCACGCGAGCGTGCTTTGTCGGTGCGGTAAAAACGGTCAAAAATATGTTTGCGTTCTTCTTCGGGTATAGGGTCACCGGTGTTGGAAACCGTTAAGATGTTTTTTCCCGATATCTGTGTAAGACAAACGGATATTTCACCGTTTACAGGGCTGTATTTAAATGCGTTGTCAAGCAATATAGCTGTGAGCTGTTTAATTTTATCTTGATTTCCGTTAAAGGTAATGCCTTCGGAAATGTTTGAATTAAAGGTACGACCGGATTCGAAAGCCGTACTTTCAAAAGGCAGTGCAGAGCCTTCCACCGCTTTACTCAAATCAAATTCCGAAAAAACATTTTGCACACCGTTGGAATCCAAACGGGCAAGTGCGAGCAATTCTCCAAGCAGCGTATTCATTCGCAGTGCTTCCGATTGAATGTAAGAAAGCCATTTGTTTTCGCCAATTTCACTTTCCAAAACCTCGGCATTTGTGGTTATTACCGAAAGCGGTGTTTTAAGCTCATGACTTGCGTCGGAAATAAACTGCTTTTGAAGTTCAAATGCTTTGCTTACAGGTGCGACCAACCAGTTGGAAATCATTATTGAAATGCAGAACATTATTATAAGTCCGATTAAGGTTAAAATGCAGGAGCTTATAAATAGCTGTGCAGCAGCATCTTCGGCAAAGTGATTGTCGGCAAACACCACAAGGTCGCTGTTTTGTCGCTGCTGAACAAGGAACATTTGGTGGTCGGCTATTCCGGAACGCTTGCCGGAGTTCAAGGCGTTTTTGGCTAATTCGACTATTTCGTCTTTAGTGTAAAAACCCTCCTTATCCTGAAAAACCTGAATTGCATTTCCGTCCTTGTCAAATTTAACCGAACCAAATGTAGAAAGGCCGAATATAGCATCGTTTTTTTGTGGTGGGGTGTTTGGTGCAGACTTTGCAGGGGTGGAAGGGCGGTTGTTCATGCGTAAGCGAAAGCTGTTTTGGGGACGCTTGCCGTCATTTTGGGCAATAACATGCAAAAACCCCATAACGCGCTGTTGATTGGTATGATAACTTACGATGTTTATACTGCCTACTATGCCTATAAAAACAATACTCAAAATACACATCAGAGTGGCAATTATTTTTCGATTTAAATTTTCTATCATACGCTTTCCTCCAATGAATATCCCATACCGCGTACAGCTTTGATTTTTACGGTTGAACCAACAAAGGTAAGCTTTTTGCGAACAAAGGAAATGTAAACCTCAACATTGTTGTATTCCGATTCATCATTGTAGCCCCATACGCGTTCAATAAGCTGTTCCTTTGTTACTATTTGCTTTTGGTTTTTCATTAAAAACTCAAGTAATTGGAATTCTTTGCTGCCAAGACGCACAGCCTGTGTGGTAGCAGTGCAGAAAATCTCCCCTGATTTTTGTCGAAGCTCAAGGTCGCCAAAGCTTAAAGTGTTGGAGGTTACTTCGCCTTTTCGGCGGGTGGCAGCGCGTATTCTTGCAAGCAGCTCCCCAGTTTCAAAGGGTTTGGTAAGGTAATCGTCGGCTCCACTGTCCAAACCGTATATCTTGTCTTCAAGCTGTGATTTTGCCGTGAGCATTATAACGGGAGTAGAAATTTTGTTTTTTCGCATTTCACGCAGAATTTCAAATCCGTTCATTCCAGGAAGCATTACATCCAATACAACGGCATCATAAATGCCTGTAAGAGCATTGTTTAAGCCGTCGGTTCCGTTGTCGCAATGGTCGGTTATGTAGTTTTCTTTTGAAAAAACACTGCACAAGGCTTCGGCAAGTGCAAGTTCGTCCTCTACAAGCAGTAATTTCACGAAATATATCCTCCCTGTATTTTGTACTTTATTTTTATATATTGTGGATTTAATTATAATGCTTTGGATTGAAGTAATATTGAAGCATGAGTGTTCAATGAACTTTCAAGGTTGCAGCAGTACAATGCAAGCTGTAATGTTAAGCTAAAAGGAAAGGAGCAGATGACGGTGCAATTCAGACACGAACTGAAATACCCGTTGAATTATGCCGACTACCTTACGGTGCGCCAACGGCTGCGAGCTGTTCTGCATAAAGACCCAAATGCCGACAAAAACGGTGAATATAAAATAAGAAGTTTGTATTTTGATACACCCGAGGACAAGGCACTTCTGGATAAACTAAACGGTACAGCCATACGCGAAAAATTCAGAATTCGCTTGTATAACAATGATTCATCTCACATAAAGCTGGAGAAAAAAACAAAGGTTAACGGGTTGGGAAATAAGCAGTCTGCAAAACTTACCGCTGAACAAGCATTGGCGGTAACGGCAGGTGAATGGGATTGGATGATAAACCACGAAAACGAGCTTGTGCGGGAGTTTTATGTAAAGCTGAAATGTCAGCGACTTGAACCCAAAGTGCTTGTGGATTATATACGAGAGCCGTTTGTGTTTGATGCAGGCAATGTGCGTGTAACACTTGACCGAGAAATACGCACAGGTAATGCACGGGGTAACTGGCTGACCGATGAAGGGATTACACTTCCGACATCGGAAAACGCATATTTAATGGAGGTAAAGTACGATAACTTTTTACCCGCACTAATAAAAGATATAATACAGCTGGACAGCCGCAGAGCTGCGGCATTTTCAAAATACGCAATATGCCGTAAGTACGGTTAATATAAGGAGGACAAAAAATGACTTTTCAAGACATATTTAAATCTAACTTTCTGGAGAATATAACAAGTGTATCTATGTTCGATATGGTTCTTGCGCTGCTGCTTGCGTTTGGCTTGGGAACATTTATCTTTTTCATTTATAAGAAAACATACAACGGTGTGCTTTATTCCGCAAGTTTTGGAACATCGCTCATAGCACTTACAATGATAACCACACTGGTAATACTGGCGGTAACAAGCAATGTGGTGCTTTCGCTTGGTATGGTGGGTGCATTGTCCATTGTCCGTTTCCGAGCAGCAATAAAAGACCCAATGGATATAGTTTTTCTGTTTTGGGCATTGGCAGCAGGTATAGTTTTGGCTGCGGGGCTTATTACACTTGCTGTATTCGGCAGCTTGGTTATTGGTGTGGTGCTGCTGGTTTTCAGCAACCGCAAAAGCTATGTTCAGCCGTACATAGCAGTAATTCGCTGTGACGGACACGATGCTGAAAAAGCAGCAAAAGCATGCTTGGAAAGCGTTTGTGAACGCTGCGTTATTAAAAGCAAAACTGTTACACGCGCAGGTGTTGAGGTTAACTACGAGCTTCGTTTGAAAAACGATAACACTGACTTTGTGAACAAGCTGGCCGAAATGGATGGAATTCAAAGTGCGGTGCTTGTAAGCTATAATGGCGATTACATGAGCTAAGGGGGCAGCAAAAATGTCTACAAGCAGACATATCGGTGTTGTTTGCGGTATCATAACACTGCTTACACTGGTTATAACGCTGCTGTTTGTAAATGGCGAAAAATTCGGAATTGTAAGAGCAGATACAGTTTTGCCGTACACGCAAAAGCTTTTTACAACCGACAAGGTTCATACCATAGATATAGTTGCCAATAAAGATGACTGGCAAAACATGCTGGACAACGCACGAAGCGAAGAATACATAACCTGTGATGTTGTAATAGACGGCGAAGCGTACCATAATGTTGCCATTAGACCAAAGGGTAACTCTTCGCTGCGGCAGGTGTCCTCATCCGACTCGGACAGGTACAGCTTTAAGGTGGAATTCGATCATTATGATAAGAATACCACATATTACGGTTTGGATAAACTGGCACTTAACAATTTGATACAGGATAAAACCTGCATGAAGGATTATATTTGTCTTGATATGCTGCGCCAGGCGGGTGCATATGCTCCGCTTGCAAGCTATGTTTGGGTAACGCTCAACGGTGAGGATTGGGGACTTTACCTTGCCGTTGAAGGAATTGAAGATGGATTTGCACAGCGGAATTTCGGTTCTGACTACGGCAGTATCTACAAGCCTGAAAGTATGAACATGGGCGGCGGAAACGGAAAAAATAATTTCGAAGACTTTGCAAAACAATGGAAAAATCGTAAAAATGGCGAGGGCTTTAACCATCAACAAACAGCGGAAATAAAAAAATCCGAAAGTATTGCGCCTGAAAGTCAAAGCGAACTGCCGATAATGAATGATAAGCCTGAAAATCAATCGGAAACCGAAAATAAAACGGCTGATAACCAAAACGCAGACAGAAGAATGCCGAATTGGTCGGGCTTTGGCAAAGGCATGGGCGGTAATACCGCTGTGCGTTTACAGTACAGTGATGATAACATCGAAAGCTATTCAAACATTTTTGACAACGCGGTATTTGATGTAAGCAAAGCCGACAAAGAAAGGCTTATTGCATCATTAAAACAGCTTGGTGAGCAAAAAGACCTTGAACAAGTGCTTGAAATTGACGAGGTAATGCGTTACTTTGCAGCACATACATTTGTACTGAACAACGACAGCTATACAGGAATGATAGTTCATAACTATTATGTGCACGAGCATGAAGGCAAGCTTTCGATGATTGGTTGGGACTACAACCTTGCGTTTGGAGGTATGGGCGGCGGAGATGCGTCTGCACTTGTGAACGATGCCATCGACACACCTGCAAACAATGTTGAAAATCTTCCCATGCTTTCGTGGATATTCAGTAATGAAGAATACACGAAAAAGTATCACGAAATTTATCTGAGCTGGATTGAAAGCTATTTTAACAGCGGACAATTTGAAGAAACTTTTGATAATACTTACAGCTTAATTGCACCGTATGTGAAAAAAGACCCTACTGCTTTTTGCACATATGAAGAATTTGAAAAAGCGGCACCTGTTTTGAAGAAGCTTTGTTTGCTTAGAGCCGAAAGTGTAAAGGGACAACTGGATGGCAGCATACCATCGACCGATGAAGCACAAAAGGCGGATTCTTCGGCACTTATAAATGCAGACGAGGTTGACATAGCAGCAATGGGCAATCACATGGGTGGCTTTGGCGGCAGACGCGGCATTAAAGATAACGAGGAGCAGGGTGAAAACCCGCCAGAAGGTTTTCCGCAAATGCAGCGTGAGTGGGGTGAAAACCCACCAGAAGGTTTCCCGCAAATGCAGCGTGAGTGGGGTGAAAATCCGCCAGAAGGTTTTTCGCAAATGCAGCGTGAGTGGGGTGAAAATCCGCCAGAAGGTTTCCCGCAAATGCAGCGTGAGTGGGGTGAAAATCCACCCGAAGGATTTCCAAGAGAGTTTAAACATCATCAAATGCAAACGGAAAATGCCAACAACAGCGAAGAAGAGGTATACCAATGGTGCCTGTTAGCAGGAAGCTTGGCACTGCTGGGGGCAGGACTATTTGCAGCAGCAAAGTTTAAACGCCGATAATGCAGGATGTTTAAAATTTGTTTACACGGACTTAATTTAAAGTTCTGATATTTTTTCGCAATATTGGTATAATAAAAATGTACTCGCTGAACATACTGCCCGAAAGGGCAGCAGTACTCCTAAATTAATACTATTCTTCTTTCTTTTCCATCAAAAAACACCGCAGTTCATTTTGGGACTGCGGTGTTTTTGCTTGTACTATTTTTAAATTATTTGGAATAAATAATTTAAAAAAGCAGTAAGGAGGAAACGAAGGTGAAGGAAAAACTGCTTGAAAAAATAAAGGAAAGAAAACTTAAAGTAGGCATAATAGGTCTGGGATATGTTGGATTGCCGTTAGCTGTTGAAAAGGCAAAGGCAGGTTTTTTAACAATTGGATTTGATGTGCAAAAAAATAAAACAAGGCAGGTAAATCGTGCGGAAAACTATATTGGAGATGTTGTACCCCAAGAACTTGCCGAAGTGGTGAAAAGCGGAATGCTTTGTGCAACCGATGACTTTTCACAAATTTCACAAGTGGATTTTATTGCAGTTTGTGTACCCACGCCTTTGGATAAACACCAACAGCCTGATTTAAGCTATATTGAAGCATCAGCAAAGCAGATAGCCAAGTACATGAAAAAGGGGACAGTGGTTGTACTGGAGTCCACTACCTATCCCGGCACAACACAGGAGCTTGTAAAACCCTTGTTGGAGCAGAATGGTTTTAAATGCGGAACAGATTTTTATTTGGGATACTCTCCCGAAAGGGTGGACCCGGGCAACCGTATTTATAAAATAAAAAACACACCGCGTGTGGTTGGTGCGATAGGCAAAGACGCAGCCGAGGTTATTGCACAGATGTACAAAACCGTACTTGAAGCAGAGGTTGCAGTGCTTTCCTCACCGGCAGCAGCGGAAATGGAAAAACTTTTGGAGAATACATACCGTAATGTGAATATAAGCCTTATAAATGAATTTGCAATGCTCTGTCACAAAATGGGGATAAATGTGTGGGAGGTAATCGAAGCTGCAAAGTCAAAGCCATACGGTTTTCAAGCCTTTTATCCCGGACCGGGAATAGGAGGTCACTGCATACCGCTTGACCCTTACTACCTTTCGTGGAAGGCACGGGAATACGGTTTTCACACAACAATGATAGAGAGTGCCATGACTGTGAACGACAAAATGCCGGAATACTGTGTCAGCCGTGTTGCCGATATGCTTAACCAAAAAACAAAAAGCATACAGAATTCAAAAATACTGCTGTTGGGAGTTGCATATAAGCAGGATGTTTCGGATTACAGGGAAAGTCCCGCATTAAAAATATGGCAGCTGTTGGAGAAAAAAGGTGCAGCTGTTGAATATTACGATCCATGGGTTCCTAATGTTCGGGTGAACGGAGAAATTAAAATCAGCCGTCCAATGCTTACTGCGGATATGATAAAAGAATACGATGCAGTAATAGTTTCGACAGCACATACAAATGTTGATTATTCCCTTGCCGCAAAAAACGCCAGAGCCATTTTTGACTGCAAAAATGCCCTTAAATGCATTACAGAGCGCGAAAATGTGGAAGTGCTGTGAGGTGACGGGATATGAGGTATGCTTTAATTGGTTGCGGACGAATAGCACCGAAACACATTCAGGCAATAATGGAAAACGGTGTAATACCTGCGGCAGTGTGTGACCTTTCAGATGATAAGGCAAATTTGCTTTTGGAGGAATTCGGGCTTTCTGGCAAAACAGCTGTTTATACGGATTATCGGCTTATGCTCCAAGAGGTATCTCCCAACATTACTGCAATAGCAATACCCAGCGGAGGTCATGCACAAGCTGCGGTTGAATGTTTGAAAAATTCAAGCAGCGTTATATTGGAAAAACCTGCCGCGCTTTCAATGAAAGAACTTTCCCAGCTTAAAAAAGCTCAGTGTGATACAGGATTAAGGATAGGTGTATGTCATCAAAACAGATTTAACCCGCCTGTGCGCAGACTGAAAAAAGCTTTGCAGGAAAACCGCTTGGGTAAAATATCACACATCTCCCTGCAAGTGCGATGGTACAGGGACAAGGATTACTATTCACAAGCAGCGTGGAGAGGCAGATGGGACCAAGACGGCGGAATACTTATGAACCAATGTATTCATGGAATAGACCTGCTTAATTACATGATGAACTGTCGCCCGATTTCGGTAAAAGGTGTTATACAAAACAGGTTTCATCCGTACATACAGGCGGAGGATGTTGGGGCTGCAATAATAAGCTATGAAAACGGAGCATTGGGAATAGTGGAGGGTACGGGGAATGTGTACCCTGAAAATTTGGAGGAAACGCTCTGCGTATTTGGTGAAAAAGGGACAGTGTGCCTTGGGGGGTATGCCCTTGAAAAGGTGGAACTTTGGCGTGTTAATGGCGAACCGTTTGAAAAAAACATCAGTATCTTGAACACTGCACCCCAAAATGTGTATGGCAGCGGTCACAGCGAGCTGTACAGGGAATTTATTTCGGCTGTAAAAAGTGGTGAAGCTTCAATTGTTGACCTTTCGCAAACCGCACAGGCAGTTGAACTGGTACTTGCCATATACAAAAGCCACAAAACAAGGCAGGAGGTTTTTTTGCCTCTTGATGATTTTTCCACGCGGGAAATGGAGGGTTCGTTTGGAAAAGCCTGATTATTATCATCATGCAACAGCAGTTATTGATGATGGAGCATATGTAGGACAAGGAACAAAAATATGGCATTTTTCGCATATACAAACGGGGGCAAAAGTAGGTGAAAACTGTGTTATAGGGCAGAATGTTTACATTGGAAACGGTGCAGAGGTTGGTAATGGGGTTAAAATTCAAAATAATGTATCGGTATATGGCGGGGTAATTTTACAAGACAATGTGTTTTGCGGCCCGTCTTGTGTGTTTACCAATGATTTAACTCCAAGAGCTCCTTTCCCAAAGAAAGAACGTATTCCAACACTGGTGAAAAATGGAGCTTCTATCGGTGCCAATGCGGTAATAGTTTGTGGCTGTACTATTGGCAGTTGGGCAATGATTGCAGCAGGTGCGGTAGTAACCAAAGATGTACCTGACCATGCACTTGCTGTTGGCGTGCCTGCCGTATTAACGGGGTGGGTTTGCTGTTGCGGAGCAAAGTTGGATGAAAACCTTGAATGTACCGTTTGCGGTAAAAAATATGTTAGCTGTGGGACCGGAATAAAACAGACGGAGGGATGAAAAACGGAATTCAAAGGCTTAAAACTGCAATACAGCATATTGCAGAATGAGATAAACAAAGCTGTTTTAAATGCGTTGGATGAGTGCCGAAGCATTGACGGCAGACAGGTTGGAGAGCTTGAAAAAAGCCTTGCCGAGTATGTGGGGGTAAAGCATTGTGTGAGCTGCGCAAACGGTACAGATGCTATTTTTTTAATGCTTTCCGCTTGGGGGATAGGCAGTGGTGACGCAGTGTTTGTACCCGACTTTACATTTTTTGCAACAGCCGAGGCAGTTGCAAGAACAGGTGCCGTACCTGTGTTTTGTGATGTGCAAAAAGATACCTTCAATGTAGACGTGCAGTCGTTGGAAAATGCCGTACAAAAGGTAAAAAACAGCGGTAAGCTTAATGCAAAAGCGGTTGTTGCAGTGGATATGTTTGGGTTGCCTGCAAATTACCCTGAATTAAGCGTTATAGCACAAAAACATGATTTATTGCTTTTTCAAGATTCGGCACAGGGGTTTGGAGGAGAAATAAACGGCAGATTAAACGGCAGTTTTGGAAATGCTGCAGCTGTGTCGTTTTTTCCGTCAAAACCGCTTGGATGCTATGGAGACGGAGGTGCGGTTTTTACAAACGATACCCAAAAGGCAGATATTATGCGCTCGCTTAAATGCCATGGCAAAGGGAAAGATAAATACGAAAATGTGAGAGTTGGCATAAACTCACGGTTGGATACTGTACAGGCAGCAATACTTCAGGTGAAGTTTAAGGCTTTTAAAAACAGTGAGCTTGCTGCACTGCGTATGGCGGCAGAATTTTACAGCAAGCAGCTGTGTGAAAAATGGAATATACCTGTAATACCGCAAGACTTTAAATCGTCGTGGGCTCAGTATACAATCCGTTTTGACAATAAAAGCAAGCGTGACATGGTACAAAAAAGTCTTGCGAAGATGGGTATTCCCACAATGATTTACTATCCCAAACCTTTAAGTAAACAGCAGGCTTTTAAAAAATTTGAAAAATTTGCAGATTGCCCTAATTCCGAAATTCTATGCCAAACAGTGCTGTCGCTGCCTATACATCCGTACATAACGAATGATGAGATAGCTAAAGTGGCGGATATTATAAATAAATTTTAAGAACATTTCGTTTTTACACTGATTTACCCCCACCCGCTGTGAAAAGGTCCAAATACAGAAAGTAAGGCAGATAAAAAAGCAGAGTTTTCAAGCGAAAACTCTGCTTTTTATGTTGATTATTAGTCCTCTTTAAAAACCACCTGCATAATACAGCTTGCAATATAGCTTACCATGCTCAAAGCGGAAAGCACCACCATGACATTACGGGTTATATCCACCCATGTTATACAACGGAAAAGTTCGGTACAGTTTTCCTGAATAACCTCACCGCTGTTCTTGTCAATATAGGTAACATACACGCTTCCGGTACCGTTTTTATCCTTAACATAGGAGATTTGTCCTGCCTTGCCGGAAACATGGCGTTTGAGCCACCAGTTTTGAAAACAGCCGGCAAGAAAACGAATCGTTGCCGATCCCATTAACAGTGCTGCGGAAATGCGGCATGCCAAATTAAAACGATTTTTCATTCAAGCCACTCCTTTAAGCAGGATAAAAGTATTTAGTTATTTGCCAAGACGCTCTTCCAAAGCAGCCAGCTGAGCTTTAAGCTCTTTAGGCAGACGGTCGCCGAATTTTTCATAGAATTTATGAATACCTTCAACTTCGGTTTTCCACAGGTCTTTATCAATGCTGAGCAGTGTGTTCATTTCATCTTCGGTGATATCAAGACCGTCAAGACAAATATCGGATGTGCTTGGCTGCCAGCCCAAAGCTGTTTCAACAGCGCCTGCACTGCCGTCGCATCTTCCAAGTATCCAAAGGAGAATGCGCAGGTTATCGCCAAAGCCGGGCCAGATGAATTTGCCTTCGTCATCTGTGCGGAACCAGTTTACATTGAATATCTTAGGTGCTTTTTCACCAAGACCTTCGCCCATTTTAAGCCAATGTGCAAAGTAGTCGCCCATGTGATATCCGCAGAAAGGAAGCATAGCCATTGGGTCGTGACGAACAACGCCAACCTGACCGGTAGCTGCTGCGGTGGTTTCGCTGCCCATAACGGAACCAACAAATACACCGTGATTCCAGTCAAAGGACTGGTATACCAGTGGTGCAGTTTTTGCACGACGACCACCAAAAATAATAGCATCCAGCGGTACACCGTTAGGGGAGTTGAACTCGCTGCTGATGGAAGGACAGTTAATTGCAGGTGCGGTAAAGCGGCTGTTTGGATGAGCACCCGGTGTGCCGTCGGTACCGTCCCATGGCTCGCCTTTCCAGTTGCGCAGCTCATGTGCAGGAGGCTGTTTGGTCATTCTTTCCCACCAAACTGTATTGTCGGTAAGGTCGTGAACAACATTGGTGAAAATAGTATTTTTGCGTGTAGCTTCAAGTGCATTAGGGTTGGATTTTTCGCTTGTGCCCGGAGCAACGCCAAAGAAGCCTGCTTCAGGGTTAACCGCCCAAAGGCGACCATCTTCGCCTTTGCGAATCCATGCAATGTCATCACCAACAGTCCAAACGGAGTAACCTTTTTCAAGGAAGCTTTTTGGAGGGATAAGCATGGAAAGGTTGGTTTTGCCGCAAGCGGATGGGAACGCAGCAGCGATATAACGGGTGTTTCCTTTAGGGTCACGAATACCAAGGATGAGCATGTGTTCGGCAAGCCAGCCTTCGTTGCGGCCTTGGAAGGAAGCAATTCTCAAAGCAAAGCATTTTTTGCCTTGAAGAACATTGCCACCGTAAGCGGAGTTAACGCTCCAGATAGCATTATCTTCAGGGAAGTGGCAGATGTAACGGTTTTCAGGGTCAACGCTGCCTGTGGTGTGAAGTCCGCGAACAAAATCGTTGGAGTCACCAAGCTGGTCAAGTACTTTCTGACCAATGCGTGCCATGATAGCCATATTCAATACAACATATTTGGAGTCAGTGATTTCAAAACCGATTTTGGAGAATGGAGAACCAATAGGTCCCATGGAATAAGGAATGATGTACATTGTGCGGTCTTTCATAACGCCGCTGCAAAGCTCTTTCAAACGAGCATACATTACCTGAGGGTCTTCCCAGTTGTTTGTTGGACCCGCATCGTTTTTGTCACGACAGCAGATGAATGTTCTGCCCTCAACACGAGCAACATCGTTTTGAGCACTGCGGTGGAGGTAGCAGCCCGGAAGTTTTTCCTGATTAAGGCGGATAAGCTCGCCTGTTTCAACACATTCCTGACGCAGTTTTTCAAGCTGTTCTTCGCTGCCGTCAATCCAAATTACTTCTTTTGGTGTAACAAGAGATTTAATTTCCTCAATCCAGTTCAGAACCTGTTTATTGGTAGTCATAAAAATGTACAACTCCTTTTAGTTATCAATACAATGTGAGTATGTATTTATAAAACCGTCCGTGGACGGCACAAAAAAGGGATATAAGAAAAACCAATACCCCTTATTCATTTTTATTATAACTTGAAGTTGAAATAAAGGCAATTTGTTTGGCGAAAAACGACGAAAGTTTCCTAATTTGTATATTTTGAGGACATTTTAACAGCACCGCACTGACATTTTCTACAAATTATTGTGTTGTGCTGATGCTGTTATGTGCTAATGGGATAAAATATGTAAAGACTGACAAAATGGAATTATTGACATATGTCGGTAACAGAGTATAATAAAAATCATAAATGGCATATGCCATAATTAAAACTAATGTGTGCAGCACAGTGAAAGGGTGGTGGAAAGTGCCAAGACCAAGAAAATGCCGAAAGGTATGCCGAATGCCGGGAGCAAGGGAATTTGTCCCTGTAAATCATCATGAAAAGCAGGCGGTTGTTATGACAGTTGATGAGTACGAAACCCTGCGATTGATAGATAAGGAAGGTTTTTCCCAACAGGAATGCGGTGAATACATGAGAATAGCACGCACCACAGTTCAGCAGATATACACCTCGGCAAGGAAAAAAACAGCAGTTGCACTGGTGGAGTCGCGTCCGCTTAAAATAGAGGGCGGAGACTATGTGCTGTGTGACGGCAGCGAGGAATTTTGCGGCTGCGGAGGATGCAGCAAGCACAAAAGGAATTAGCATTAAGGAGTGAATATAATGAAAATAGCAGTACCCGTTGATGAAAATAAAAAAGATGTTTGTGTTTCATTCGGCAGAGCACCATTGTTTTTGATTTACGACTGTGACACCAAAGGAATTGAATATAAGGAAAATCCTGCTGCAAGCGCACAGGGCGGTGCAGGTCCAAAAGCGGCTCAGTTTGTTGCGGACTCAAATGCTGATGTTCTTATTACAGTTCGCTGCGGTGAAAATGCAGGCGAGGTTTTGAAAGCTGCTGAAATAAAAATTTATAAAGCAGAGGGCTGCTCGGCTGAAGAAAACATAAAATTATTTGAAGAAAATAAGCTTGCACAGCTTACACAGTTCCATGCAGGCTTTCACGGTCACCAATGAGGGCGGCGGTATTAAGCGGTAAAGGCGGTACAGGCAAAACCTTTGTTGCGGTTAATCTTGCCGCTGCCGCAGGCAAAAGCGTTTACATTGATTGCGATGTTGAAGAACCAAACGGCAGGGTGTTTTTTAAACCCGAGGGAGTAAACACAGAAACAGTGTATTCCTTACTGCCGCAGTTTGATGCCCAGTGCTGTACAGGCTGCCGCAAATGTGTTGACTTTTGTCATTTTAATGCACTGGCATACATAAAAAACAAGCCCATGATATTTCAGGATGTTTGCCACTCGTGCGGCGGATGTTTGCTTGTGTGTCCCGAAAATGCAGTGAGCGAGATAAAACGACCTGTCGGTATTGTTGAGCATGGACATAGCAGCGGGGTACAGGTTGTCACAGGGGTGCTGAATGTTGGTGAAGCATCGGCTGTGCCTGTAATAAAGGCAGCACTTGAAAAAGGCAAGGAGCTTGACGACAATACCACGGTTATAGATTGTCCGCCCGGCAGCAGCTGTTCTGTAATGGAAAGTGTGAACGAAGCCGATTACTGCGTGTTGGTTGTTGAGTCGACAGCGTTTGGCTTTCATAACTTCCGTATGGTGTACGAGCTTGTAAGACTGCTTGGTAAGCCTTGCGGGGTTGTACTTAATAAAAAGGATGTACCGTACGAACCGTTGGAAAGCTTTTGCAGGGAAAACTCGCTTGAAATTCTTGCCGAAATTCCATACAGCGAAAAGCTGGCAGAGCTTGCCGCAAACGGAAAAATAGCGGCAGAGCATGACGAGCAGGCAAGGGAGATTTTTGTTCAGCTTTTAAACAGAATAGGTGGTGAGCTTGAATGAAAAAGCTTTTGATTTTAAGCGGTAAGGGCGGTACGGGGAAAACCACTACCGCTGCGGCATTCAGCAGATTTTCGCAGGCAAAAGCGGTTGCAGACTGTGATGTTGACGCACCTAACCTGCACCTTGTAGCCAAGATGAGCTCACAGCCGACTAAATCGGACTTTTATGGTTCTAAAAAAGCAAAAATAGATACCGAAAAGTGCATTGGCTGTGCCGCTTGTGTGGACAATTGCCGATTTAACGCACTGATTAAAACCGACAGTGGATACACTGTTTCGGAATATGCCTGCGAAGGCTGCGGAGTTTGCACACTGGTATGTCCGACAGGGGCAGCGGTAATGACGGATGATGTTGCAGGTGAGCTTGTACTGTACAAGGAGGATGTAACATTTTCGACCGCAATGCTTAAAATGGGCAGAGGAAATTCGGGATTGCTTGTTACGGCCGTGAAAAATGCGCTTACAAGTGCAGCACCCGATGCGGAGCTTGCAATAATCGACGGTTCGCCGGGGATTGGCTGTCCTGTAATTGCTTCCATGAACGGAGTTGACATGGTGCTGATAGTTGCAGAACCTTCGCTTTCGGGGTTGAGCGATATGAAGCGTATACTTAAAACAGCCGAAAAGTTCGGAACAAAAACTGCCGTTTGCGTTAATAAATATGATGTCAGCCCGCAAATTACAGATGAGATAAAAAAATATTGTTCCGAGCTGTCGGTACCTTTTGCAGGAGTAATACCTTATGACAAACAGGTGTCGGAAGCGATAAACAATGGTATGAGCATTGCGGATGTTGAATGTCCTGCTCGTGAAGCCATGATTGATGTTTATAAAAAAACCATTGCTATGCTGTAAACTGTGATACTGCCGATTACCGATAATTGACGAAACTCACAGATAATATTTAAATTGACAGGAGAAATGTAAAATGAAAATTGCTGTTGCTTCTATGGGAACTATTGTTGCAGGCCACTTTGGTCACTGCGAAAACTTTACTATTGTTGAAGCTGAAAATGCTCAGATAGTATCTATGACCAGTATTCCAAATCCGGGTCACAAACCGGGCTTCCTGCCTAACTATCTGGCAGATATGGGTGTGGAAGTTATCATTTCCGGTGGCATGGGCGGCGGTGCTGTTGATATCTTCAATCAAAGAAATGTTGAAGTAATCGTTGGTGCTATGGGCGATGTAAAGGAAACTGTGGAAAAATACCTTAAAGGTGAGCTTAAATCCACAGGCTCCGTTTGCCACAACCATGAACACGCGCACGAATGCGGTGAACATCATCATCACTAATGTAAGTAAAAAAGGTGACCGATATTTTCGGTCACCTTTTTTATATTTGTTATACAATAAAAGCGTCGTGAATAACATTGAGTGCGCGTTCGGAATCGTTGATATCGATGAGAACGGAAATTTTAATTTCGCTGGTAGAAATCATTTGGATGTTAATTCCTGCATCGGACAATGCTTCAAACATTTTGGAAGCAACACCGAAATGTGTTTGCATGCCTGCACCTACAATGGAGATTTTGGAGATATTGTCGCCGTATTCTACGCGTTCAGCATTAAGCGAGCCCAGCTGTGTTTCCAAAAGCTCAACGGTCTGCTTCATGTGGCTGCGGGATGTGGTGAAGCTGATGTCTTTGGTATTGTTGCGGCCTACAGACTGCAGAATAATGTCTACATTTATTTTGTTTGCAGCCAACAGGGAGAACAATTTAAAAGCAACACCCGGACGGTCAGGAACACCAATAAGTGAAATACGAGCAACATCATTGTCGCGAGCGACACCTTTTATCAACATTTTTTCCATATCAACAACCTCCTTGATTTCTGTGCCGGGAACACCTCTGTTCAGGCTGGACAGCACATGCAGTTTAACGCTGTATTTTTTAGCCATTTCCACCGAACGGTTATGAAGAACCTGTGCACCAAGAGATGCAAGCTCCAGCATTTCGTCGTAGGAGACTTCGTCAAGTTTACGCGCATTTTTAACCAAGCGTGGGTCAGCGGTGTAAACACCGTCAACATCGGTATAAATCTGGCAGCAGTCTGCATGGAGTGCTGCAGCAAGGGCAACTGCGCTTGTGTCGCTGCCGCCACGGCCCAGTGTGGTAATGTCGTCATAACGGTTTATGCCTTGGAATCCTGCAACAACAACAATGTTTTTCTTACCGAGTTCGTTTTCAATGCGCTCTTTATTAATTTTGTTTATGCGTGCACTGCCGTGTGTGGATTTGGTCAAAAATCCTGCCTGCCAGCCGGTAAGGCTTTTAACGGGGAATCCCAGTGCTTCAATAGCCATTGACAGCAAGGAGATTGAAATTTGCTCACCTGTTGATAACAAAACATCCATTTCACGAGGTGATGCATTTGGATTGATTTCTTTGGCTTTTTCAATCAAATCGTCGGTAGTGTCGCCTTGGGCGGAAACTACAACAACAACCATATTGCCCTGTGCGTATGTATCGGTAACAATTTGGGCAACATTTTTGATTCGTTCAGCATTGGCAACCGAGCTGCCGCCGAATTTTTGGACGATAAGTCCCATGGTTAACCCCTCTTTTCAAAAAAATTATTCACAAACAAGCTGTGCGCCTTCGTTATCAATGGAAAGCATCTCAAGTGCCCAGCCATTGTGCCCCAGACTGTCAAGCATTGCGCGGCAGTCCTGCGCAAACTGTGCGTTGTTTTTATCTACTATAGCCATAAGGGTAGAGCCTGCCCCGCTTATGTATGCGCCGTAAGCACCAAGCTGGTAAACACCGTTAAATACTTCGTTGGCACCTTTTATCAGTGGAAGTCTGTATGGTTGGTGCAGGCGGTCATCGCATGCCACACGAAGATTTTGATAATTTCCGCTGTACAAGGAAACCGACATAAGTGCCGCACGAGAAAGGTTGAAAACACCGTTTTTGTGCGATATTTCTTTTGGAATTACCGAACGGGCTTTTGATGTTTTAAGCTCGAAATCCGGAATGATTGCAGCGAATGTAAGGTCGTCACGCAGTGGCTGTTTTACATAGTAAACCTTGTCATTGTCAATAACTGCGGTAACAAGGCCGCCGGCAATTGCAGGTGTGGAGTTGTCGGGGTGGCCTTCCAGTTTTGCAGCGGCATTAATAAGCTCGTCTTTGGAAAGCGGAAAGCCCATCAGCGCATTAGCTCCCATTACACCTGCTGCAATGCAGGCAGAGCTGCTTCCGAGTCCTCGTGCCAATGGAATACGGCTTACTTGTTCGATGTAAAGGCCGTTGAGCGGTTTACCGCACAAATCAAACATATATTTTACTGTTTTATAAATAAGGTTGTTTGTGTCGGTAGGTACGGAAACACCGTCTAACGAGCGTATTTCAACAAAGTCGTGCTCTTTCATATTTACATAGTTGTACATATTAAGGGCAACGCCAAGAGAGTCAAACCCTGAACCGATGTTCGCGCTGGTTGCGGGAATTTTAATTTTTATCAATATCTGTCCCTCCTGATTACAGTAAGCGTATACCGCCAAGAAGTTTTACGCCGTGAGTATTCATAACATTAATCTTTGAAGCAAATTCGCTTGCACTGTCAAAGGCTGTAACGAAAGCAATTTCGTTTTCAGGCTGGTCCTTGCGGTGAAGTTCGGTTATTGGCGAGAACACCTCGCGTATTTCGTCAAGCTGTTCTTTTTCATCGTATTTGAAGCGGAAGTACATACGGAATACAGATTTGAATGGGTCATACACTACGCTTTCGGAGCTGTCTTCCCATGTAAGGGAATCCACTGTTCCTTTTGCACTCAAGCAATCAAGAATATCGCCGCCTACAGCACTTGCGGTTACCTGTTTGCCTGCTCCTTTTCCGTAGAACATTAAATCTTCTACATAATCACAGCTTACCTGAACTGCGTTGAATACATCGTTAACATGGGCAAGCAGGTTGTCTTTTGCAACAAATCTTGGTGCAACAAGAACATCAATCTTACCGTTTGGCATTGGTACTGCGGTGCCTACGAGTTTTATTACACCGCCCCAAGCTTCGGCATAGGCAACATCCTCTTTA
Organism: Oscillospiraceae bacterium; assembly: GCA_017559185.1. Lineage (GTDB taxonomy): Bacteria > Bacillota > Clostridia > Oscillospirales > Ruminococcaceae > RGIG7389. The sequence continues at coordinate 21,557 of JAFYSU010000034.1, read as the reverse complement.
GTGATAGCGGTTATGCCTTCGCATTCCACTTGGTCGGGATAAACATGCTTGCCGAAAGCAAGGGATGCCAGAATGCAAATTTTACGGCATGCATCCAAACCTTCAACATCGGCAGAAGGGTCGCGTTCAGCATAGCCGAGCTCCTGTGCCTGAGTCAATGCTTCTTTAAAGCTAAGTCCGTCGGTAATCATTTTTGTAAGTATAAAGTTTGTTGTACCGTTAAGTATTCCGCAAACCTTTTCTATTTTGTTGGCAGATAAGCAACGGTGCATAGGACGAATTACAGGCACACCGCCGGCAACACTGCCTTCGAACATAAAGTTAACATTATGTTCTTTTGCAAGTTTCAAAAGTTCTGCCCCTTTTTCGGCAACAAGCTGTTTATTAGAGGTAACAACGCTTTTGCCTTTTTCAAGCAGGCTTTTTACATATGAGTAAGCAGGTTCAATACCGCCCATAACTTCGGCAACCACTGCTACCTCGTCATCGTTGAGTATATCGTCGAAATTGCGGGTAAACAGCTCTTGGTAAGCGGCATTTGGATAATCGCGTCTTACAAGAATGTATTTAAGGCAGATTTCTTCGCCAAGCTTTTTGGAAAACTCCTCGCGCTTTTCATAAAACAATTCACAAACACCGGAGCCTACAACTCCGTGACCGAGGACAGCAATCTTTTTCATATAATTTATCCTTTCTGTCTATAAATAAAATGGTAATTGTTGTTTTAATAATCAGTGCAGCGGCTGGGATTAGATTTCTTTTGCTTTTATAACACCTTTTATTTTTTGCAGTGAATTTATAATTTGGGCACTTCCGTGTTGTTCGTCATTCAAACGAAGTGATATTGTTACGGGGGCTACGCCATCGGTTGGAATGTTTTGATTTATTGTAATAATATTTCCGCCCATGCTGTAAATACAGTTCATTACATTCGAAAGAACACCCGGTTCATCTTCAAGAGAAATATACAGTGTAAGCATACTTCCGCGCATTCGCAGGTCGTATTCATGAATGCTGTCTTTGTATTTGTAAAACGCACTTCGCGAAATACCCGACATTCGGGCAGCTTCCGAGGAATTTTTTGCCTTGCCTTTTGCAAGCAAGGTTTTTGCTTCAAGAACCTTTAAGAATACTTCCGGAAGAACCTTGCTGTCTACAAGCAGGTATTTTGGTGATTCCATTAGGAAATAACCCCTCTCTGTTTGGAATAAAAGTAAGCGCAGCCGACAATTATAATGTACTTGAATTAAATAAATTCCGTGATACGCATACAATTGTGTTAGCAATAGGTACACTATATCACGAAAAACTTTGTATTACAATAGCAAAAAAATATTTTTTTATTGTTATTTTGAACAAAAGAATTATTGGTGGTGAAATGAAAGTGACTAAAAGGCAAAAGTCGGATTTTTTGCTGAATTTTGCTGCAGCGGCAGCGGTATTTATTTTAATATGGATGGTTCTTAAGGTTGTGCTGCCGTGCTTGCTTCCTTTTGTTATCGGTTTTGCGATTGCTTTTTTCTTAAAGCCTGCTGCGGTATGGCTTACACGAGCCACAAGCATAAAGCGCAAAGGGGTTTCCTTTATTGTTATTTTGATGTTTTATCTTCTTGTAGGGAATATTGTTTGGCTTGCAGGAGCATATCTTTTAAAAGAAATAGGATTATTTTTGCACGGACTGCCGCAATTTTACGACAAATATGTAATGACGGTATCGAGCAAGCTTAATTTATGGCTTACCGCAAAGCTGGAGTCCGTTTCACCTCAGGCAGCGTTTTCAGCATCGGAGCTGCTAAGGTGGTTGTCGGGGCAGACATCCGATATATTAAGCGATCTTTCGGCAAACGCAATATTAAAAATAACCGAGTTCGCACGCAAACTGCCAATGATAATGGTAACCTTTTTGTTTTCGGTTATATGCTCAGTTTTTATAAGTATGGACTACAACAACATAGTTTCGTATATTCTTGAGCTTATGCCGTTTGAGTGGAGAAAGACGGTGTTTAAAGCTAAAGACTTTTTGCTTAAAACTTTTGGAAGACTGATTAAGGCATACGGTATTATATTAAGTTTAACATTGGCACAATTATGGTTGGGGTTGAGCTTGCTTGGGGCAGAGCACGCTTTTTTGATGGCGTTGATTATTTCTCTGCTTGATATATTGCCAATTGTAGGCGCAGGGGGAGTTCTTGTGCCGTGGGGATTATATGAGGTTGTTTTGGGAAGCACGGCACAGGGAATAGGGCTGCTTATACTTTATGTGTTGGTAGTTGTGGTGCGCAACATGGCGGAGCCTAAAATAGTAGGAAAACAAATGGGGCTTCATCCGGTGCTTACAATAACTGCGATGTATGCGGGAATGAAGCTTTTTGGTTTGATTGGTGTGATAGCAGCTCCGCCAACAGCTTTAATGATAAAATATTTGCTGGATGATACTGTACAAAAACGACAATAATACTGATAAATAAAAAAACCAAGTCTTTTCCTTGTGTGAAAAAGACTTGGTTTTTGCTGAGGTTAAACGGTTATTGCTGTTCCGCTTTCACCGCGTACGGCAAGGGCAGCCTTTTCAAGCGAGGCAATTATAGCTTTGTTGCCCGGACGGAACTGTGCGAATTCAATGGCAGCTTCTACCTTAGGCAGCATGCTTCCGGGTGCAAAATGTCCCTGTGCACAAAGTTTGCGCGCTTCGGAAGCTGTTATGCTTTCAAGGAATTTTTGGTCAGGTTTTCCAAAGTTAACGGCTACTCTGTCCACTGCTGTTAAAATGAACAGTACATCGGCTCCAACCAATTCGGCAAGCCGTGCACTTGCAAAGTCCTTGTCGATAACTGCGGCAACACCTTTAAGGCTGCCGTCGGCTTCCTTTACTACGGGAATACCGCCACCGCCACAGGCTATAACAACGATGTTTTTTTCTGCCATGGACAATATTGCACCTTTTTCAACTATATCAATAGGCTTTGGTGATGGTACTACACGGCGCCAGCCGCGGCCGGCATCCTCGACAAATTTTAAATCGGGGTCTTTTGCCATAAGAGCTTCTGCCTGCTCTTTGGTGTAAAAGCTGCCAATAGGTTTTGTGGGGGAAGAAAAGGCTGGGTCATTGGCATCTACAACGGATTGAGTGATAACACTGGCAGTATGAAGTTTAATTCCTTCGCGATGCAGTTCTTCCGAAAGTTCTTTTTGAAGATGATAGCCAATGTAGCCCTGACTCATTGCTGCACATTCTGGCAGAGGCATGGGAGGAATTTTTTCGTTAGTTCTGCATGCTGTGTCAAACGCCAGGTCTATCATACCAACCTGAGGGCCGTTGCCGTGGCTGACTATTATTTGATGTCCGTCTTTTATGAGCTGAACAAGTGACGGTACAGCTTGTTTTACCATCTGCTGTTGTTCTGTTGGTGTGTTCCCAAGAGCGTTGCCGCCCAAAGCTATTACTATGCGTGACATTTTAAAAACTCCAATCCGCCTTTGTTTTGGCATTGTTAAAGTCTTTTAAGGAAAAAGACTCACAAAATTATTGTTCCGTAAATGCCTTGTTATAACACAAAAATCAATAAGGAAACTTTTATATGTAAATAAAAAGGTATTAAAAAAGGTTCATGTTTATGGGTGTTCAAGCGTTAAAAATTTTGAAAAATAACCTTTCGCTGAAATAAAGTTTTGCGGAATACAGTGCGTTAAAGCGTGAATAATGCTTGGCGAAATTCAAGAAAACGACATAAAAATGAAATTTTATTTCATTTGATTAGGCTTTTTGTGAATTATATTAAACGCAAGGTGGGTTTTGATGAAATGATTGTGTAAAAAAACTATTGTAATTTTTCGGCAGAGCAATTATAATAGCTGATAAGATACTGACAAGCTAAAAAAATTCATGTCCTCAATAAAATTTTTGTTACAAAGGACAAAAGCTTGCAGAACGAATGGAGGAAAAGAATATGAAAAAGATATTGGCAATGCTGCTTGCATCAATGATGTGTCTTTCCACAGCAGCATGTGGTTCTAAATCCGAAGCTCCTGCTGAAGCTGCTCCAGAAGCTGCTGAAAGCGAAACCATCGTACTGGGCGGTCTGGCTCCTTTGACCGGTGCTGTATCTGTATATGGTATTGCTACCGCAAACGGTGTTAAGCTTGCTATTGATGAAATCAATGCAGCAGGCGGTGTTATGGGCAAACAGGTTGTTATTAACATTCTGGACGAAAAAGGCGACCCAACCGAAGCTGTAAACGCATACAACAAATTGGTTGACGAAGGTATGGTTGCTTTGATTGGTGATGTTACCTCCAAACCATGTGCTGCAGTAGCAGAAGTTGCTGTTGAGGACAACATTCCAATGATTACTCCAACCGGTACAATGGCAGACATTACACCAATTGGTGACAATGTATTCCGTGCTTGCTTTACCGACCCAGGTCAGGGTACAATCATGGCTACATTTGCAGCAGAAAAACTTGAAGCTAAAAGCGTAGCAGTTCTGTACAATACTTCTGACGACTATTCTCAGGGTATTGCAGAAACCTTCAAAAAAGATGCTGAAGAAAAAGGCATGACAGTTGTAGCTTACGAAGGTTACGGTGCTTCCGATACAGACTTCAAAACTCAGCTGACAAATATTGCTGACAGCAATCCAGATGCTATCATGATTCCTGACTACTACGAAAAAGTTGCTCTGATTGCAGCTCAGGCAAGAGAAGTTGGTTACACCGGCGCTCTGCTTGGCGGCGACGGCTGGGACGGCGTTCTGACTGTTCTGGACGAAAGCAAACTGGATGTAGTTAACGGCAGCTACTATGCTTGCCATATCTTCAAAGAAGATGTTGAAAACGAAAGACTCCAGAAATTCCTTGCTGATTACAAAGAAAAATACGGCGAAGAAGCTAACTCCTTTGCTGCACTGGGCTACGATGCTGCATACATCATGTGCAATGCTATCGGTGCTGCTGGTTCTACCGATGCTGATGCTATCGTTGCTGCACTTAACGAAACAAACTACTCCGGCATCACCGGCGATATTACTTTCGATGAAATCGGCAACCCAATTAAGAGCACTTCCATCATTACTTTGGTAGACGGTAAAGAAGCTCTGGAAACAAAAGTAATGGCATAATATAATAGCTTTCCACGAATTTTGCCTCTGTCGGCAAATGGTCCGGCAGTAAGGATTCATTTTAAAGACAAAGCGAGGGGCAGGGCCAAAAGCTCTGCCCCCTACGCATGAAAGAAAGAAAACAGCCCTTGTATGGGCTTTTGCAATGAATAACGACTTTAGACTACATTTCATTAATCAAGAAAATTAAGCGGGAAACCGCTTTATTAAATAAACCGCCTAACAGGGGTTTGGCGGTACGGCGCTTTTACAGCGCAGTTGAAACGGAGGGTTACTATGGATAGTATTGTTGTACTGGTAAAGCACCTTTTTAATGGTTTGCAGGTAGGCAGTATTTATGCGCTGGTTGCATTGGGCTATACCATGGTTTACGGTATTATTAAATTGATAAACTTTGCACACGGGGATTTCATTATGGTTGGTGCGTACATATCCATGATGGCTATTCCTGTAATGATTTCCGCAGGGCTTCCTGTTTGGGTGTGCATGATAGTTGCAGCACTTTTGTGTGCAGTTATGGGTGTAGTTACCGAACGAGTAGCATACAAACCTTTAAGAAATTCACCTCGTCTTACTGCTCTTATTACAGCGATTGCGGTAAGCCTTTTGCTGCAGAACCTGTTCATGGTAATGTTCGGCTCTGCATCCAAGCCTTATCCAGCAGTATTTTCCACTGAGCAGATGGGCGGCAGTGGCATTCAGCTTTCCATGTCTACACTGGTTACAATTGTTCTTTCGGTTGCATGTATGATATGCCTGCAGATGTTCGTTAAGAAAACCCGCATGGGTAAAGCTATGCGTGCTGTATCCGAAGATATGGCAGCAGCGCAGCTCATGGGTATTAATGTAAACACTACAATATCGCTGACATTTGCAATTGGTTGTGCTTTGGCTGCAATTGCGGCTGTTATGTACTGTGCGGCTTATCCACTGGTAAACCCATACATGGGTTCACTGCTTGGGCTTAAAGCTTTTGTTGCAGCAGTTCTTGGTGGTATCGGTATTATTCCGGGTGCTATGCTTGGCGGATTTGTTATTGGTATAGTTGAAAGCTTTACAAAAGCATATATTTCTTCGCAGTTGGCAGATGCGGTTGTTTACGGTATTTTGATCGTCGTTCTGCTGGTTAAGCCTACCGGTGTTCTTGGCAAAAATGTAGGCGAGAAAGTGTAGGTGAGCGATATGACAAATACAAAGATACCTGTAAAATCATATATCCTCAACACCTTGTGTATTGCGCTGCTGTATGCGGTAATGATGGCAGGGGTTGACGGCAAATTCATAACACGCTATGCACAGGGTATTATTATTACAGTGTGCATCAATATTATACTTGCGGTTTCCTTGAACATTGCAACAGGCTTTTTGGGCGAGATTGCATTGGGCCATGCAGGCTTTATGTCGGTAGGTGCTTACACTGCCGCATTATTTACAAAACACATGGAAATTACAACCAAAACACCAAATGCATGGGTTTATCTGCTTGTTGCATTGGCTCTTGGCGGACTTGTAGCGGCTGCGTTTGGCATGCTTGTAGGTATTCCTGCACTGCGTTTGAAGGGTGACTATCTTGCAATAATCACGCTTGGCTTTGGTGAAATAATCCGTGTTCTTATTGAGTATGTGCCTTTTACAGGCGGTGCTCAGGGTCTTAAATCCATTCCTAAAATTGCAAAGCTTCCGGTTGTATTTTGGGTTACAATTGCAGTTGTAGTTATCCTGTTCACATTCGTTCGTTCCCGTCAGGGACGCGTTATCACAGCTATTCGTGAGGACGACATTGCGTCCGAAGCAGTTGGCATCAACAACACATACTACAAAGTTATGGCGTTTGTTGTGTCGGCGTTCTTTGCAGGTGTTGCAGGCGGTTTGTATGCACACTATGTTGGTATTTTGGGTGCAAAAACATTCGACTTCAACAAATCTATCGATATTCTGGTTATCGTAGTATTGGGCGGTATGGGCTCACTTACAGGTTCTATAATTGCGGCAATCGGTCTTACTGTACTGCCTGAAGCACTTCGTGGCTTTGCAGAATACCGTATGCTCATCTATTCCGTTGCACTTATCATTGTTATGCTCTTCAAACCATCCGGTTTGTTTGGTAAATATGAATTTTCTCTCAGCCGTGCACTGAGCAATATTTTCAAAAAGGGTAAAGCCGGAAATCAACCGAAAGGCACCAAAGGAGGTTCGGCAGCATGAGTGAAGCAAAATCTGTACTTCGTACCGAAAATTTGGGTATTACCTTCGGTGGTCTTAAAGCAGTACAAAATTTGAATATTGATATTCGTGAAGGCGAATTGATGGGACTCATTGGACCTAACGGTGCAGGTAAAACCACAGTATTCAACCTGCTTACAGGTGTTTATCAGCCTACAAGCGGTAAAATATTCTTGAATGATAAAGAAATTCACGCAAAAAAACCGCATGACATGGTGCGTCAGGGTGTAGCAAGAACATTCCAGAATATCCGTCTTTTCAAAGAACTTACCGTTTTGGATAACGTTAAAGCAGCGTTTAACGGCAGCATGAAATACACTACACTTGAAGGTGTACTCAGACTTCCTCGTTATTGGAAGGAAGAAGCCGAAATCGACCGCAAAAGCCGCGAGCTGCTTGCGTTGTTTGGTATGGAAGGTCTGGCAGATAATATTGCTGCAAATCTTCCTTACGGTCAGCAGCGTAAGCTTGAAATTGCACGAGCTTTGGCTACAAACCCTAAAATTCTGCTGCTTGACGAACCAGCAGCAGGTATGAACCCTACCGAAACTGCCGAGCTTATGGAAGCTATTGCTCTTATCCGTAACAAGTATAAACTTTCCATTTTGCTCATCGAGCATGATATGAGCTTGGTAATGGGTATTTGCGAACGACTTGTAGTTATTGACTACGGTCAGGTAATTGCAACAGGTCTGCCTGCTGAAATTGCTCAGAACAAGCGTGTTATCGGCGCATATCTTGGGGAATAGGAGGGGAAAGCAAATGCTTAAAGTAAACAATTTGAATGTATCCTACGGTGCAATTCATGCAATTCATGATGTTAGCTTGGAAGTTAAACAGGGTGAAATTGTTTCGCTCATCGGTGCTAACGGTGCCGGAAAAACTACAACCCTCCATACAATAAGCGGTATGAAAAAAGCAACCAGCGGTGAGGTTTTGTTTGAAGGCAAAAATCTGCTTACCACCGACTGCCACAAAATTCTTGGCTTGGGAATGGCACATGTTCCCGAAGGCAGACGCATTTTTGCACAGCTTACTGTAGAAGAAAACTTGCAGATGGGTGCATTTATTCGCAATGATAAGGAAGCTATTGAAGAAGATATTCAGGATATCTATCGCAGATTTCCTCGTCTGAAGGAAAGAAGACTTCAGTATGCAGGTACTTTGAGCGGCGGTGAACAGCAGATGCTTGCTATTGGCAGAGCTCTTATGGGAAAACCAAGACTTTTGCTTATGGATGAGCCTTCAATGGGTCTTTCCCCGCTGTTGGTAAAAGAAATATTTAAAATTATTCAGGAAGTTAATAAGGACGGTATGACCATTTTGCTGGTTGAACAGAACGCAAAAATGGCACTGTCCATTGCTAACCGTGCATATGTGCTTGAAACAGGCCGTGTGTCTATGGAAGGCGATGCAAAAGAACTTATGAATGACGATAAAGTGCGTAAGGCTTATCTGGGTGCTTAAAAAAATAAAATCGAGTGGGATTGTACCCACTCGATTTTTTATTTTATAAGTATTTTTTGGTCTTCAGGGAAGTTTACTACAAGGCAGTCGTTTGCGTAGGTGCGTTCCGGAAGAATAACCAGACTATGCACAATTTCGTCATTAACTGGGAAAGGTGCTTTGTGCCAAACACCCGACTTTACAGTAACAAGGGTGTTTTTGGGAACTATAAAAGCTTCAATTTCGTCAAAAGGAACGGTACGGTCGGTAGATGGGGCAACAAATATTACCACATCACCGTCAAGCGGCAAAAGTGCCTCAGCGGTGTAAAAATGCTGCTCGGCTTCGTCTATAACCATATCGCGCTTCCATGTTTTAACTACGGAAAAAGAAGGACATATATTGCACAGGTTACAGCTTACAATATCACGGAAAAATTCTATTGGATTTTCGCCAATTTTTGTGCTGCTGCAATCGGTAAGATTTGTAAAGTTTCCGTATTGGTTAAAGCTTTCAAGGGTAAGCGGTTTTGCACAGATGGTTTTCATTTTACTATATCCTCCTTGTCAGCGGTAGTTTATTGCCAGTTTTGCAAAGAAGTCTTCAACAATATAACGGCCGTCCAGTTCATTGTAAACGCGAATTGGGCGGTTGGAAGGTTCAACACGATAGTACATATCATCACCAATAAACGGAGCCTGATGATATGTGTAGCAGTAACGGTGTTCCTCAAGAAGAACACCCACAACGGTAAGGTCGCAAATATCAAGTGACTCGGCAGGCGGCCATTCTTTGTAATCTTTCATTTCCTGCATGAAGTCCACAACTTTATTGAAAAGGTATTTGCCTATTTCACCGCAAGGATAAACCTTAAGCTGCATTTCGGCAAGGCTTATGCGGGGATGTGCATAAACCTTGGTTGGTATCTGCCAAACTTCGGCTTTTGAAGACATTACAATATTGGCAGCAACGATATCGTTGACCAGATTAAATTCAGGGCCACCATTAGGGTAAAGTCCACCGCCGTTCCATACTATTGTAATTCTGTCTTCTATTGCGGGTTCAAGCAAAAGTGCACTTGCTACATTTGTAAGAGGCCCCATTACACCAATGTAAAGGCGTTCTCCGGGCTTGCAGGCAAGGGCTTCGTCTATAATAAGGCGCACACCGTCGTTGTCAAACGGCTGAACTGCACCAAAGTATCCGCTGCCTTTTTTGAGCATGGTGGGGCTTCCCTGTACGGCAGTTACTTTGCCAACCCAATTGCTGTATTTTAAAACGCGCATAAGCTCTCCCCAGCTTGCAGTAAGAGAGTCTTGTATGCGGTCGTGACCGAAATGAGTTGCTATTATACCGCGTATATTGAACTTGGGTGACATTAATGCATACAATATGGCGAATTGGTCATCAGCTTCGTTGCAGGTATCACTGTCGATTATTAATTTGATTTTTTTGTTTTCGGGAACAGTAAACAAATATTTATCGTTCATTACAAGGGGTGCTCCTTTCGGTGAAGTTAACCTTTTACAGAACCGGCAGATATACCTTGAATAAAGCTTTTTTGCGCTAAAATAAAGGTTACTACTACCGGTATGGTTGCTATTGCAAGTGCAGCGAAAAGGGTTGGATAGTCGGTGGAATGTTTTCCGGTGAAATTAGCCAAGGCAAGCGGCAGAGTTTTAAGCTCGGGTTTGGTAAGTATGATGTTAGCCATAAAATACTCATTCCAAATAGTAAGACCGTTAAAGATAACTTGTGTCATTATTCCCGGTTTTGTAAGAGGGAGTATTACCCGAACAAATCCGCCAAAGCGTGAGCAGCCGTCTATCATGGCAGCCTCTTCAAGCTCTTTGGGCAGTGATATGAAAAAGGAACGCATTATGAATATACCCATTGAAATGCTTTGTGCGGCATAAATAAGCATAAGTCCAAAATGCGAGTTAAGAAGTCCAAGTTTCATGGCTACAGTGAATGTGGGAATGCCAAGAACACCCGATGGTATCATAATACCAAGCAAGAGCAGGAAGTAGATGGCTGTACGATGGCGAAAACGCAGACGCGCTATGGCATACGCTGCACAGCAGTTTACAGGAATGAGTATGAGCAGCGAGCCGCCTGTAACGATGAGGCTGTTAATAAACTTTTGCCCTAACTGACCTTCATTCCAAGCATTGAGGTAGTTTACAAACTGTGCTGTATCGGGCAATCCCCAAATGTTTGTGTAAAATTCACCCGAGGTTTTAAGTGAACCAAGGAACATCCAAATAATAGGATACACGCAAATCAGAAACATTACAGTTAAAATAATGCCCCAAAACACTGCGGAAAGGATGCGCCGCTGTTTCATGGTCAAACTTTTTTTCATTGGGCACAGCTCCTTTCCTTAGTTGTTGTAATTGTCGTCGCGAGCCATCATTTTAAGCTGTGCAAATCCAAATATAAGTACGATAGCAAACAATATTATGCTCATGGCGTTTGCCTTGCCCAAGGCAGAATATTTGTAAGCGGTAGTCATAATGTGTGTCAAAGCTACTTCGGTGCTGTGGAATGGGCCACCGTCGGTCATAATGTAAACTATGTCATAGTTTGCAACAAATGCACCTGTCATGCTCATTACCACATTTACCACGATGGTACTGTTAAGCTGTGGAATTGTAACACGGAAAAGCTTTGTCAGTGGGCCTGCACCGTCAATGTCGGCAGCTTCATAAAGACTTTGCGGTATTGCCTGAAGTCCTGCCAGATACAGCACCATGTGGTAGCCTATCCATTTCCAAGAGTCTACAGCCACTACCGTATAAAGTGCAATATCAGGGTCGCTAAGCCAACCAAGAATGAGATTTTCCAATCCGGCTAATCGTAAAAGCTCATTTAGCAGACCAAAGGTAGGGTTGAATATCCAAACCCACAATATGCCTATTACTATGTACGAAAGTGTAACAGGAAGGTAAATGCCTGTACGAAATACGGTTCTTCCGATAAAGCTTTTGGAAAGAACAAAAGCTAAAGCAAGAGCCACTATGTTTTTAACAATGGTTACGCATATTGCAAAAACAAGGGTGTTCTTCAGCGAAAGCCAAAAGATGTCGTCGCTAAGGGAAAATTTGTAATTGTCCAAACCAACCCACTTCATGGTGTCAAATCCGTCCCAACGGAAAAAACTGGTGTAAAGTCCTGTAAAAAAGGGGGCAAGAACAAAAAGTACAAATAATATTAAAGCGGGCAGACACATAAGATAAGGGAACAGGTCTGTTTTTCTTTTTTTATGGGGTGCCGATTGAGTAGACATTGGTAGTCCTCCAAATTAAATGGTTGCTTGGAAAAAACTGCCGGCAGAACGGTGGTGTTCTGCCGGCAGTTAATTTACCGGTCATTTTTTATTCAGGAAGCTGAGGAGTAACTTTTGCCCAGTCCTCATCTGTCCAAGTATTCCACCAGTCGTATGTGTATTCTTTTTCTGCAACAGCGGTGTCATATGCCGCCTGAACTACTTCAACAGCCTGTTCAGGAGTCATGTTTCCGCTTGCAACAGCAGGGATAGTCTGCGAGAATGCATCGTTTACTTCGGATGGCCATATCCAGTCAAGGAACATAACGGAATTAGGCACTACATATTGGTTGAGGTATTCGGTAACTGTGTCACCATCTGCCATAGCACCTTTAACAACTTCAAATTTAGGTGTGTTTACTGTGAGGAGCTTGTGTGCAACTTCAGGACGGAGCAGGTATTCAACAAACTTCATGGAGTTTTTAATGTTGTTTTGGTCTGCAAAGCTTGGAATGGAAATAGCACCGTCACCAACACCAAAAGCATGTTCGCGGCGTGCACCTTCTACCATAAGCGGGAATTCAAATGCAGCTACTTCGAAATCGGATGCAGCTTTTACCGAGTCGTAATCCCATGTTCCGCAGAACATCATAGCAGCCTTTTGCTGTGCAAATGTAGCAATCATACCGTCTGCATCGGTGTCAAACGAAGCGGATGTCATAATGCCTTTGTCAAACAGGTCTTTAATGAGTACAAAGCCCTGTTTTTGAGCATCGCCTGTAAATTTAGTGGAACCCTGCAGGAAGGATTCTACCTGAGCAATGGAGTCGTTGCCACTGGTCTGTGCAAAGGTGTCAAAGTAAAGCATTGGCCAAGACCAACCGTCTTTACCGTGGAAAATCATTGGCATAATGCCTTTTTCGGCTGTTATTTTTTCCGAAACGGCTACCCATTCTTCCATTGTTGTTGGTGGCTGCAAGCCAAGTTCGTCAAACATGGTTTTATTGTACAGGCATGTTGTGCAGGAAGCATCTGCATAAGGAAATGCCCACAAATGTCCGCCAATGTAACAGCTGTCCAAAACACCTTCTGGGAAACGGTCGGTGTAATCTGCCATGAGGTCGGTCATATCCATAACTGCTTTGGCAGGGCCGAGTGTGGAACGAATTGTTCCTATTCCGACTTTTACAAGGTCAATTTGCTCACCGGACATTTTAGCAGTCTGCAATGCCTGTGGGATTTCTGCCCATGTACCTTGGAAGCGCAATTCCACATGAATGCCGGATTCTTTTTCAAAATCGGCAGCAACTTCTTCCCAAGCTTTTTGTTCTTCGGTAGAAGCAGGTACCTCGGCTAAATAAACAACGGTTGGTTTTTCTTGTTCAGATGCAGCACCGGAGCCTTCTTTTTGCCCGCCGCAAGCGGTAAGGCTGAAAGTCATTGCGGCAGCCATAACAAATGCGAGTAGTTTTTTCATCGGAATGCAAGCCTCCTTTTGGGTATTTAATAGTATTATGTGTTTGTATTGACTAACCATGTTGGAATGGTGTTTCAAAACAATCTATCAATGTAAATTTAACATATTTTTGTGCCATATTCAAGATAACTTGCGGTGAGAGGGGAGTTTTTATGTATAAAAAGTCGGAATTTGGCGGTGGGGGCATATTTAAATATATGATACCTGACAATGCTTTGATTGACTTTAAAGTGTAATGTAAAATATAATTAAAAAAACTGCTGTATGTGCAGAGGTACACAATATAGTTGTAAGGAGGAATTGTGTGTGAGGATACTTTGCTTCGGGTCGCTGAACTTGGATAAGGTTTATAAAGTCGAACATTTTGTAAAGCCCGGTGAAACGCTTGCATCGCTTGGACTTAGCTTGTTTTGCGGCGGAAAAGGACTAAACCAAAGTATTGCTCTTGCGTGTGCAGGTTGTCCGGTGAGCATGGCGGGAAAGGTTGGCAAAGACGGTGATATGCTAATCGAGCGCTTAAAGGAAAAAGGTGTGGATACATCGTTTGTTCGCCAAACACAGGGAGAAAGCGGACATGCTGTAATACAGGTTGATGAAAGCGGTCAAAACAGCATACTGCTTTTTGGCGGTGCAAATCGCGAAATAGACGAAGCATTTATAGATGAAGTTTTGAATAATTTTCAAGCGGGCGATTTTTTGCTGCTTCAAAATGAAATATCAGGTATGCCGTATATTATGTCGCAGGCAAAAAAACGGGGTATGATTATAGTTCTTAATCCGTCTCCCATGGATGACAGCCTTAAAAAATCCGGCTTGGAAAATGTGGATTGGTTTTTGCTGAATGAAATAGAAGGCGAGCAGCTTACAGGTGAAAGCGAGCCGAGATTGATATGCGAAGCACTTAGTAAAATGTACCCCAAAAGCAAAACTGTGCTTACACTTGGCGAAAAGGGTTCGGTTTGCTTTGACGGTGAAAATTATACGGAACAAGCAGTTTATCCAACCAAAGTGGTGGACACAACTGCAGCCGGAGATACATTTACAGGTTACTTCCTTGCAGGGCTTTTGCAGGGACAGCAAATACCCGAAATAATGGACATGGCTTCGCGTGCATGCTCGATAACGGTTAGCCGTGAAGGTGCATCCGATTCCATACCTAAAATGAGTGAAGTTATATGTTAAAAACTTATCACAAATTGGTATAATTGCGAGAAAAACGAAGAATTACCGACGAAAATAAAAGATAATTCTTCAAAACAGAGAAAAACTAAGGCTGAAAAGCTGTAACGGCAGTTTTTCCTTGACTTTTGTGTATAATCTGTTATAGTAAGCATTGTTATTTTGCCGCAGTCCACGGCATAATAAAATATAAATCGTTTAACCTTCAGGTATGAGGGTTAGCATCTTAAAAGCAATGACCAGAGCAAAAGTGACTTAGGAACAGTAAGTCATTTTTTGTTCGACAATCACAGACTAAAAGGTACCGCCTAACAACGGGTTTCGCTTTTGCATGATGTCTGTTTTCTGCCAATGGCAGGAATACGGGCATTTTTGCGCTTTTTAAAAAAGTGAAGCAACGATTAGATAAAAGCCTTTTGCGGGAAGCGGTATACAGGTTTGTGGGTTAGCAGGGTTTAATAAGGGGATAACCCCGAAAATTTACTTGCTCTAACTAAAATCCGCAAAGGGGGATGCTCTTATATGGAAAAAAATATCATTAGTCTGCGCGGTATCGTTGCAGAGTACGATGGTGAACGAGTGCTCGATGGTCTGGACCTCGACATTCGTGATGAAGAATTCGTTACATTTTTAGGCCCTTCGGGCTGTGGTAAAACTACCACCCTTAGGATTATTGGTGGTTTCATCGAGCCTAAAGAGGGTGACGTTTTTTTTGATGGTAAAAAAATCAACGGATTGCCGCCTTATCAGCGTCATGTAAACACAGTATTCCAGCGCTACGCACTGTTCCCGCATCTGGATGTGTTTGAAAATGTAGCTTTTGGACTGAAGCTCAAAAAAATGCCTAAAGAACAGATTGCCGACAAGGTAGAGGAAATGCTCAAGCTTGTAAACCTTTCGGGGTTTGAAAGCAGAAGCATTAACCAGTTGTCGGGCGGTCAGCAGCAGCGTGTAGCAATTGCCCGTGCGCTTGTTAACGAACCAAAAGTTCTGCTTTTGGACGAGCCGCTCGGTGCACTTGACCTTAAGCTGAGAAAAGAAATGCAGCTTGAGCTCAAGCGTATTCAGCAAAGCCTTAAAATTACATTTATTTATGTAACACACGACCAAGAAGAAGCCCTTACAATGTCTGACAGAGTTGTAGTAATGAAGCGCGGGGAAATTATGCAGATAGGTACTCCGCAGGACATCTACAACGAACCTGCCAATGCTTTCGTTGCCGACTTTATAGGCGAAAGCAACATTGTTGACGGTGTAATGCACAAGGATTTCCTTGTGGAATTTGCCGGAGTAGAGTTTGATTGTGTGGATAAAGGATTTGAAACCGACGAACAGGTAGATGTTGTTATAAGACCGGAAGATATAAAGGTTGTTCCGGTTGACGAAGCACAGCTTACCGGCTTGGTTGAATCGGTCACTTTCAAGGGAGTGCATTATGAAATTGCAGTAGACGGACACGGCCAAAAGTGGATAATTCATTCCACACTCAGCCAGACTCCGGGCACTCTTATTGGTATGATGGTGACTCCGGAGGATATTCACATCATGAAGAAGATGGAGGAATAGGCCCATGAAAATGAAGTATGCGGCATATCCCTACATCATATGGCTTATAGTGTTTATGGCCATTCCGATGGGGCTTATTATCTACTTTGCTCTTACCGATGCTTCGGGAGCATTTACAATAGCTAATATTGCACAGACAGGGCGTTACATGCCTGTGCTTATTCGTTCCATTTGGCTTGCAACAATATCGACTGCGGTTTGCTTGGTTCTTGCGTATCCGCTTTCATACATGCTTTCAAGAATGCAGGGGCTTACAAGCCGAACACTGCTTACTCTTGTTATGCTGCCAATGTGGATGAACTTTTTGCTGCGCACCTATGCTTGGATGACTTTGTTGGAGAAAAACGGCATAATCAACCAGATTTTGGGTGTGTTCGGCATTGAACCCTTGACCATGATAAACACTCAGGGTGCAGTTATTATGGGTATGGTGTACAACTACATCCCATTCATGATACTTCCGCTGCATTCCGTTATGGTTAAAATAGGCAAGGATGTTATTGAAGCAGCTCAGGACCTTGGTGCAAGCCCTGCAAGTGTATTCAGTCAGGTTATTCTGCCACTGAGCATGCCTGGTGTTCGCACCGGAATTACAATGGTATTCGTGCCTGCTGTTTCTACATTTGTTATATCGCAGATGCTTGGCGGTGGCACAAACCAGCTTATTGGGGATATAATCGAACTCCAGTTCTTGGGCAATGCTTACAACCCAAGTCTTGGTTCGGCAATATCCATGGTTCTTATGGTGCTTGTTCTGCTGTGCATGAGCTTGACAGGCTTCTTTGATGACGATGATGTGGAGGACCGACTGATATGAAAAAACAAAATTGGGTTTCCACAGGATATATCGGACTGTTTATGGCATTCATGTATGCACCAATCGCTGTGCTTATAATTTATTCCTTTAACGATGCGAAGGGGCGTACATTTACACACTTTACAACAAAATGGTACAAGGAGCTGTTTCGTAACGAAGCCGTTATGGATGCACTTATTACCACATTGTTGGTAGCTTTTATTGCTTCTGTTATAGCAACTGTGCTTGGAACAGCAGCGGCTATCGGTCTTGATAAAATGAAGAAGACCCCAAGAAATATTATTATGCAGCTCACCTACCTGCCGATAGTTAACCCGGAAATAATTACCGGTGTAGGATTTATGCTGTTGTTTGTTGCTATGCGTGGTTTGGTAATGCGCTGGAATGCAGTTGCAGGTACAAACTGGAGTTTTGAATTCGGCTTGCTTACCCTTTGTCTTGCGCATATAACCTTTAATGTACCGTATGTTATTTTGAATGTTCTGCCAAAGCTGCGCCAAATGGACTATTCCATTGTGGAAGCAGCAATGGACCTTGGCTGCAACCCTCGTCAGGCATTCTTTAAGGTTGCAATACATGAGCTTAAACCGGGTATTATGGCAGGATTTTTGATGTCGCTGACATACTCGATAGATGACTTCATTGTAGGATATTTTACAACAGGTACAAAACACCAGCCTTTGTCGGTGCTGATTTATTCGATGACCAAAAAACGAGTAAGTCCTGAAATAAATGCGCTTTCTACAGTTATGTTCTGTGTTGTTCTTTTTGTGCTTATTTGTGCGAACCTGTACGAAATGCATAAAGAAAAACAAACAAAACAAAAACGAAAAGGGGGCACTGCGTTTTGAAAAAGCTGACATCTTTAATTCTTGCGGCAGTGCTTACAGCTTCGATGGCAGTTCCTGCCTGTGCCGAGGAATATGATTTTTCCAACTATGATTTGGAATATTACCAAAAATTTAAAGGTCAGGATATTGAGCTTAATGTGTACAACTGGGGTGAATATATCTCTGACGGGACTGACGATACATTGGATGTAAACTCCATGTTCGAGGAGCTTACCGGTATCGAGGTTAACTACACTACATTCGATACAAACGAAGCAATGTACGCAAAGCTGAAAAGCGGTGCTAACACTTACGATGTTGTTATACCATCTGACTACATGGTTTCAAGAATGATGCACGAAGGCATGTTGGAAGAATTGGATTTTAACAACATTCCAAACTTTGAGCATATTGATGAAAAGTTTGTTAATCCCGAATATGACCCGCAAAACTTGTACTCTGTGCCTTATACTTGGGGTATGGTGGGTCTTATTTACAACCGTGATATGGTAAACGGTGAAATAACAGGCTGGGACGATATGTGGAGTCCGTCGTACACCAACAATATGCTCATGTTTAAAAATCCGCGTGATGCTTTTGCAATTGCATTGTTTAAACTGGGATACAGCATTAATACCGAAGACCCAATGCAGCTGCGTGAAGCAGCAGAACTGCTTAAAGAACAAAAAACCATGGTTCAGGCATATGTAATGGACCAGATTTTTGACAAAATGCAGGGCAACGAAGCGGCATTGGCTCCGTATTATGTTGGTGACTACTTTACCATGAAAGAGGTAAACGATTCACTTGAAATATGTATTCCGGCAGAGGGAACAAACATCTTTGTGGATGCGGCTTGTATTCCTAAAGGTGCGGCAAATAAGGAAGCCGCCGAAATGTATATCAACTTCCTTAATGAGCCTGAAATTGCAGCTGCAAACATCGAGTATATCTGCTATTCTACTCCTAATACAGCAGCGTTGGAAATGCTGCCGGATGAAGTGCGGAATGACCCTATTCGATATCCTGAGGCGGAACAGCTTGCGAATGCGCAGATGTTTGTAAATCTTTCCGAGGAAACAAACCTGCTTTTGGACCAGTTGTGGACCGAGATATTGAGTGACGACGCAGATTATCTTAACTGGGCAATGCCGCTGTTTGTGCTTGGCGCACTTGTTATTTCTGTTTTGGTTACTGCAATGCGCAAAAAAAGGAAAAAGAAATACCGCTGAATTTAAAAAGCGTGCCTTTCATAAAAAGGCACGCTTTTTGTATTTGTTTTATTGGGCCAAACGCCTGTTTTTTCGACCTAAGAATTTGCCTAAAAGCTTGTAAACGCTAAGCATTATATCACGGAAGTTAAGCAGGAACATGAGTGATACAAGTGCTGCCTGCATAAGTATCCAGCGTGGCGGTGAAGCCATAATCACAATGCTTTGTACGGTGATTATGAAGAGATTGGCACTTAATTTTAATACATTGAAATCAATTTTCAAAAATCTTCTGGTATCCACTGCACGGATGAAGAATACGGCAAAATAACTGAAGAAGGTTGCGAATGCTGCACCTGTTACACCGTACACAGGGATGAGCTTGATGTTGAGTATCAGGTTTATCACTGCACCGATAATTGTAGTTGCAAGATTCATAACACTGCACTTTTCTACCATGTAAACCGTTCCCAGAAAGGTTACAAAGCAGGAGAATGCGGTGGACATAACAAGGAACGGGATGTATTGCCATGAGGGGTAAAAGGCTTCGGAAACAAGTATCATGGTGATTAGCTTGCAAAAAGCAATAAGTCCCGAAGATGTAAGAAAAACTATTGATTGGTATACACCAAACACTTTGGTAAAAAAGCGTTCCCGTTCGTAGCGGTCGGTTTCAGACACTGCGGATATCTGCCACGCATCAATGAATATACCCGAAATGAGAATTACAATGGTTGGTATTTTGTAGGATACGGCATAAAGTCCGTTGGCATCACTGCCAAGCATGTAAGAAACAAGATAACGGTCGGAAACATTGGTTATCCACCAGAATATGGTTGTAGGTATCAAAGGAACGGAATAACGCAGCATGGCACGCCGTGTGCTTTTTTTTATGCCGTTTAATTTAACAAACTTGTAAAGTCTTGCAGTGGAAAACAAAAAGCAGGACGAAAGAAAATCCGAAAGTATGGTGGATAGAATATATCCCGTAATACCCCAACCCAAACCAACCAGAAAGGTAATGTTGAACGCTACTACCATAAATGTGCTGAATATGCCGTCGAATGCGTAAAGGCGCACAAGACCGAGCGATTTGGTAAACTGCGAGCAAATCCCGCGAAGGCAGGATGCCAAGACATAAAGGTATATTAAAAGGGTGTGTTCGCTTAAAAACGGCAGCTTGTCCGAGAATGGATACAGCAAAAGGAATATTAAAAAGCCTGTGAAAACTGTGCGCAAACCTGTCGAGAAAACATCGCTTTTTCGTACGGAGCGGTCAAGGCCAAAGCGTATGACCGAGTTGGAAATACCTGCCGAAACCACAGGTATAAGCAGGTTTGCCGTCTGCACTATCAAATCCACTATGCCGTAATCGGCAGTGGTCAGCACACGGGTGTAAAGAGGCATAAGCAGGAACACCAACAGCTTTGAGCCAAAGGTGCCTATGAAAAATATTATAGTGTTGGATAACAGGGTTTTGTATCTGTCCAGAACTGTATGCCTCCTTTCATGCAGAATAATATCTTATAATTATAACCTTTTTGTGCGGATAATCATAGGGTAAAAACGGAAAATTTTAGAAATAAGGCAAAATTTAAATTTCGTCAGTGGAGCGTTCGGAGGGTTTCATTTTTCCGACTATGGAGAAAAACATTACCGCACCCATAACAATTGAAATAATATCGGCAACGGGCTGTGCGTAAATAATACCTTGCAGACCGAACATCGGGTCAAGAATAAACAGCAAAGGTATGAACACCAACCCCTGACGGCTTAACGAAAGAACAAGAGAAGCGACTGCTTTGCCCATTGCCTGAAGTGCAGAAGCGTAAATAAACAATATTCCCAAAACAGGTGCGGAAAGCATGAGTGCGTGCACCATTAAAATTCCGATATCCATAATATTGGAGTCATTAAGGAAGAATTGTATGATTGGTTTTGCAAATATGAAGCATACAATAGTCATTAAAGTACCTATTGCAAGGGTGCATAGGATGGAAAAATTGGTAGCGTTTTTAAGACGCTTTTGCAGATTTGCACCGTAGCAGTAACCAATAAGCGGTTGAACGCCCATGGATATGCCCATCTGCAGCATGATAACAACAAGGTTGATTTTTGCGGCTACCCCCATGGCGGCAACTGCGTTGTCACCGTATGATGCAAGGAAGTTGTTGTAAAGAATGTTTGAACAGCTCATGAGGATGTTGTTGAGTGTAGTGGGAACTCCAATTACCATAACAGGCACGAAAATTCCCTTGAGACGGAAATCCTTTATGGAAACGGAAAGCACGGAGCGACCGCTTAAAAAATATGCTATATAGAAAATGCAGGAAAAAATATTGCCTATAACAGTTGCGATTGCAGCCCCTGCAACACCCATATTCATTGTAAGTATCATTATGGGGTCAAGAATGATGTTGGTT